>DATAVM010000033.1:0-15858 GCA_036267775.1 Gemmatimonadales bacterium | reverse complement strand
CACGAGCTCGCGCGAGGGATGCTCGATGCAGCGGCCGTTGACGATCTGGCTCTCGGACTTGAACTCTTCGCAGCCCACGCAGTAGAGCCCTTCGTATTCGCCCATAAAAAAATCGCCGGGATGACGCGAGCGGATCTGCTCGATCAGCGCGGTCACACCCGCGGCGTGCCGTGGCTCGGTCGTGCGCATCCAGTCGTCGTGCGAACAGTGCAGGCGTCGCCAGGTGGCATCGAAGCGCGCGCTCATCGCGTCGACCCATTCCTGCGGCGTGCTGCCAGCGAGTTCGGCGGCCTGGAGCACCTTCTGCGCGTGCTCGTCCATGCCCATCATGAAGCGCACCGGCTCGCCCTTGAGGCGATGCCAGCGGGCAATGGCGTCGGCGCCGACCTTTTCCAGGGCGTGCCCCAGGTGGGGATCGCCGTTGGAATAGTCGATGGCGGTGGTGAGGTAGAAGGGCTTCACGCCCCGGGGCTCGCAGGCGCCGCCGCGGCAGCCCGCGCCTGCTCGTCGCGCAGGTCGAGCACCGCGATGATGCGCGAGCCGTGCTCATCGCTCCGCAGGAAGACGCGCTCGCGGAAGATGTCCACCGCGATCACCTTCTCCGTGCCGCGCAGCGTGATCACGGACTTGCCTTCCTTGGGGAAACGCTTGCGCGCTTCGAGGTAGAACTCGTGCTCGTACTTGAGACAGCAGAGCAGCCGGCCGCAGCCGCCCGAAATCTGCGACGGATTGAGCGACAGGTGCTGATCCTTGGCGAGCGACAGGTTCACCGGGCTCGGCTCGGTGAGCCACGTGCTGCAGCAGAATTCCCGGCCGCAACGCCCCACACCGCCCAGCCGTGCGGCTTCGTCGCGCACGCCGATCTGCCGCAGTTCGATGCGGGTGCGGAAGTGCGTCGCAAGTTCACGCACCAGATTGCGGAAGTCGACCCGCGTTTCCGACGTGAAATAGATGGTCAGCCGGTTGCGATCCCACTGCCACTCGGTGTCCGAGATGCGCATGGGAAGATCGTGCGCGTGCGCCCGTTCGCTCACCTGCCGGCGGGCGATCTCCTCGCCGCGGCGCAACTCTTCGTGCTGCGCGACATCGCGGGAGTGTGCTCGGCGCACCACCTTGGGGCGCGGGGGTTCGGCCGGTGCGGCGGCCACATCACTCGAGGCCGGCGCGTCAACGGCGGCGGGGACTTCGTTGGCGGCGGCCGCGTCGTTGGTGGTGGGAGTCTCGCCCGCGGCGCTATTCGTCTCCGCTGGAGCGGCAACCGCGCACGATGTGCAGCCACCGCACTTCTTGAGCGCGGCGTCGCCGACGGTATTCACGCGGCCAAAGTCCAGGCCGCGATCGGCCTCGACCAGCACCGCTTCGTTGACGCGGAGCGGGTAGGTCAGGTCGGGCCAGTCGTAGAAGGCGCGACGATTTCCCTTGAAACGCACTTCAATAGTCTGCATCACGCGTCCGCGTAGGCTCCCATGGCGGCGTATTTGTCGTAGCGGCGCTTGACGAGCTTCTCGGGCCGCACCTTGCGCAGTTCGGCCAGATGGCGAATGAGCGAGGCCCGGAGCGCTTCTCCCGCGCCTTCCGGATTGAAGTGCGCGCCGCCAATGGGCTCAGGCACGATCTCGTCCACCAGCCCCAGGCGCAGCAGATCCTCCGCCGTCACCTTGAGCGCTTCGGCGGCACGCTCGCGCTGCGTCGCATCCTTCCACAGAATCGCGGCACACCCTTCCGGCGAAATCACGGAGTAGGTCGAGTTCTCGAACATCACGATCCGGTCGGCGACACCAAGCGCCAGCGCGCCCCCGGAGCCGCCTTCGCCGATGACGGCGGTAATGATCGGTGTCGGCAGCGCCGACATTTCGAGAATGTTGCGCGCGAGCGCTTCGGACTGGCCGCGCTCTTCCGCGCCCAGCCCGGCCCAGGCGCCCGGCGTATCGATCAGTGTGATGATTGGCGCCTGAAAGCGTGCGGCCATCTGCATCAGGCGGAGCGCTTTCCGATAGCCTTCCGGATGCGCCATGCCAAAGTTGCGCTTGAGATTCTCCTTGGTGTCGCGACCCTTCTGATGTCCGATCACCATCACCGACTGGCGGTCGAGTCGCGCCCAGCCGCCGACAATCGCGGGATCGTCGCGAAAGAGGCGATCGCCGTGGAGTTCAATGAAGTCGGTGAAGATCGACGACAGATAGTCGAGCGTATACGGCCGGCGCGGATGTCGCGCGACGAGCACGCGTTGCATCGGTGTGAGTCCGCGATAGATCTCGACGCGCATCGTGGCGAGCTTGGATTCGAGCGTGGCCACTTCTCCCGCCACGTCGATGCCGCGCTCTTCGCCAATCCGCTTGAGCTCCTCGATCTGCCGTTCGAGCTCACCCAGCGGCTTTTCAAAGTCCAGCGTATACGCCACAGCCATCGGGCTTACTCCGCAAGAACCAGGGAGACGGCGTCGCCGCCAAAGACGTCGCGCAGGGCGCGCAGGGTGTCGTCCAGCGGATCGACCCGCAGCCGCCGTGACCGGAACCGGGCGGCGCTGCCATTGCCGTCGGACCATTCAATATAGAGCGGCGCCGGGCCGGGATGCGTCTCGCAGATCAGCGCGGCAGCGCGAATGGCCTCGGCCGGCGGGGCGGCGGATGAGGCCCAGCGGATCGCCACGGCGAGTTGACCCGAGCTCTCCAGCTCGGCCAGATCCCGGGCACCTTCCACCACAAACGGAACCTGCTCCTCGCCGCGGTCGCGGGCGGAGTACCCGCCATTGAGCTGCAAGGCCGCATCGGCCCGGACGACCTGATTCAGTCGCGCCCACGCTTCCGGGAACACGATCGCCTCGGCCGTGCCATGAAAGTCCTCGACGGTGATCCGCGCGTATTCCTTGCCGGTCTTCTTCGAGATCTGCCGCTTGACGGCCGTGACCACCGCGGCGATCGACACGGCATGCTCGCTCCACTCGCCCAGTGTGGCGGTGGTGCGCGTGCCGATCGCTTCGACGACGGCACGGAAGCGCTCGAGCGGGTGGCCCGAGATGAAGAAGCCGAGGAGCTCCTTCTCCTTGGCGAGTCGCTCGGCTTCGGTCCACTGCGGCACATCGGGCAGCGACTGCTCCACCGGTGCTGACGCCGTCGCTTCGCCAAAGAGGGAGCCCTGTCCCGCGGCCAGATCCTGCTGGACGCGCTGCGCGTCCGACATCGCCTGGTCGAGCGCCGCGGTCAGCTGCGCGCGATGACCGCCGAGGGCATCGCACGCGCCCACCGCGATCAGCGATTCGATCACGCGCTTGTTGCAGAGCCGCGTGTCGATGCGGCTGACAAAATCGAAGAACGACGTGAATGGCGCTGCCGTGCGCGCGGCAATGATCGACTCGATCGCGCCGGAGCCCACATTGCGAATGGCGCCAAGTCCAAACCGCAGGCGATTGCTGCCAACCACGGTGAACTTGAACCCCGACTCGCGCACATCCGGTGCGAGCACGGTAAGGTCGAGTTCGCGCGCCGCGTTGATGTACTGCACCACCTTGTCGGTTGAACCGATTTCGCTCGACAGGAGTGCCGCCATGAACTCGGCCGGGTGCCGCGCCTTGAGCCACGCGGTCTGATAGGACAGCACCGAGTACGCGACCGAGTGCGCCTTGGGAAAGCCGTACCGGCCAAAGGTCTCGATCTGCGCGGCAAGGTCGTCGATCAGCTTCCTGGGGTGTCCCAGCGCCAGCGCGCGTTCGATGAAGCGGCCGAGTTCCTTCTTGAGGAGTTCGGCGTCCTTCTTTCCCACGGCCTTGCGGAGCACGTCGGCTTCGCCAAGGGAGAAGCCGGCCATGATGTTCGCGATCCGCATCACCTGTTCCTGATACGTGATCACGCCGTACGTCGGCTCGAGCGTTTCCTTGAGCGAAGGATGTGCGTAGCTGACCGCTTCAAGGCCGAGCTTGCGCTTGATGAAGACCAGATGCATACCGGCGTCGAGCGGCCCCGGACGCAGCAGCGCGTTCGACGCGACCAGATCGTCAAAGCGGTCGCACTTCATGTTGCGGAGCGTGTCGGTCGCCAGGGGTGATTCGAACTGGAAGACGCCGGCGGTGCGTCCCTTGCGCAGCATCTCGTAGACCGCCGGATCGTCGAACGGCAACGCGTCCATGTCGAGCGGTGTGCCGGTCTTCGCCGCGATCATCGTCACCGCGTCATGAATCACCGTGAGCGTCTTGAGGCCCAGGAGATCCATCTTGAGCATGCCCACCTTCTCGAGCGCGCCCATATCGTACTGACAGATGATCGAATCCTCGTCGCCCGCACCCGCTCCGGCGCCCTTGGTGGGCGCCGTGCAGACCGGCACATACTCGGCGATCGGGCCCGGCGCGATCACCACGCCGGCCGCGTGCACCGACGCGTGGCGGGACAGCCCTTCGATTCGCGACGCGAACTGCAGCGTGCGCGCATAGAGGGCGTTGCCGCGCACGAGTGTGCGCAACTCGTCGACCTTCTTGAGCGCTTCGGGAATGGTGAGCGCAAACGCCGGCCCCGACGGAATCAGCTTGGTGAGCTGGTCGGCTTCACCAGGCGGCACCTTGAGCACGCGCGCCACATCCTTGATCGCCGCGCGCGCCTTCATGGTGCCAAAGGTGATGATCTGTCCCACCGAGTTCCGGCCATACCGCTGGCGGACGTACTCGATCACTTCACCGCGCCGTTCAAAGCAGAAGTCGACGTCGATATCGGGCATCGACACGCGTTCCGGATTCAGAAAGCGCTCAAAGAGCAGATCGAAGCGCAGCGGGTCGACGTTGGTGATGCCGAGCGAGTATGCGACGATGGAGCCGGCGGAGGAACCGCGACCCGGGCCCACCGGAATGCCGCGCTCGCGTGCCGCGCTGATGAAATCGGCCACGATCAGGAAATACCCGGCATAGCCGGCGGTGTTGATGACGGAGAGCTCGTATTCGAACCGGTCGCGCACCGGCTGCGGCAGGGGATCGCCGTAGCGGACATGCAAGCCCGCCTCGGCCATCTCGCGCAGCAGCACTTCGTCGCTGTCGTAGCCATTCGGCCGCGGAAACTGCGGCAGGAAGTAGCGCTTCTCGAAGTCGAACTCGCAGGCGTTGGCGACCGTCTGCGTCAACTCCAGGGCGTCGAGCTGGCCCGGAAAGAGCTCGCGCATTTCGGCTTCGCTCTTGACGTACGACTCGTTGCCGGTAAAGCGGAAGCGCTTGGGATCGTCGAGATCGGCACCGGTCCCGATGGCGAGCAGCACATCATGCGCTTCGGCGTCCTCGCGCTTGAGGTAATGCGCGTCGTTGGTCGCGACGACGCCGAGTCCCAGATCGCGCCCAAGCTCCAGCATGCCCTTGGTGACGAGCGACTCTTCGGCGATCCCGTGCTCCTGGATTTCGAGGAAGAAGCGCTCCTTGCCAAACACCTTGGCAAACCAGGCCGCGGATTCGCGCGCGCGATCATACTTCCCCTGGCGGAGCCACAGCGCGATCTCGCCCGACAGGCAGGCCGCCAGGCAGATGATCCCCTCGCTGTGCTGCTCGAGCACCTCCCGGTCGATCCGCGGCCGCCGGTAGAAGCCCTCCGTGTAGCCGATCGAGGTCAGCCGGACGAGGTTCTTGTACCCGGCCTTGTTGCTGGCCAGGAGAACGAGGTGGGAGTAGTTGGCGGGCGCCCAGGGCAGCCGGGTCTGGTCCCCACGGTGGCCAAAGGCGAGATACGCCTCGAAACCGAGGATGGGACGGACCCCCTGTTTGCGGGCCTCCTCATAGAAATTCCAGGCCGCGTGCATGTTGCCATGATCGGTCACGGCGAGGGAATCCATGCCCAGACTCTTGACGTGACGGACCAGCTCGGGGAGCCGGTTGGCTCCGTCGAGAAGGGAGTATTCGCTGTGGGTGTGAAGGTGCACGAACGCCATGGCTGGCGAATCGTATCCCGTTCCACCGCGATTGTCAAAAGTCATTGTCCTGCTTAGGCTTAGATCACTTCACCAGGTCGCGGAGGCCGTCGTGATTCGCCGCTCAATCGTTGCCGCCGCGAGCCTTGCTGCTGTCGTGGTCGGAGGATGCTCGAGCCCGCCGCCGACCACGACCGTGACGACCGACACCGCGTGCGACAGCGCCACGACCGTCGCGATCGATCTGCCGGTGGGTGGATCTCGGATCGTGGACGCCATCCATGATGGCCACTGCATCCTCCTGCCGGGGAGTGCCTCGGCTCAGGAGTACGTCGTGGTGGCCTACGCGGGTCAGGGAGACGCGACGACGGACGGCGTGTCGGACCGGTACGCCCTCCAGGGGAATCCGGCTGGCGCGAGCTCGGTCGTGCTTGCCCGCCAAGGCCGGGCCTTCCGGGCGCCCTACGGCGGGATCGCGGCCGCCCGGTTTGACAGTCGCCGGCGGGCGGACGCCCGGACGCTGGCGCAGAGCCCATCGTTGCATCCATCGGCGCTGCTCCACCGGTCCGTGACCCCGGTGCCGGTGGTCGGTGCCAAGGATTCCTTCTTTGTCTGCGCCACGCTCGACTGCAACGGCTTCAATCGCATCGGGGCCACCGTGGTGTACGCCGGCCAGTCCGGCATCATCTACGTCGATGACCACCAGCTCACGGGCGCGGATTCGCTCACGAACGCCGACATCGTGCAACTCGGCACCGTTTTCGACCAGTACCTCTATCCGACCGACACAGTCTCCTTTGGCCGCGAGTCCGATATCAACGGCGATGGGCGAGTGGACATTCTGATCACGCCGGCCGTGAACGGATTGACCCCCGATTGCAGCGACGGTCGCGTGATCGGCTATTTCCTGGCCAACGATCTGGTTCCCGGCAACCTCGGCAGCAACGCGCGCGAAATGTTCTACGCCTTCACCACCGCGCCCGCCACCCTCGACTGTACCGCCGTCGATCGTAGCCGCGCACTGACGGAGCTTCCGCCCACGCTGATTCACGAGTTCCAGCACATGATCTCGTTCAACCAGCATGTGCTGCTCCGCGGCGGCAGCGATCAGGTCGAATGGCTCAACGAAGGCCTGAGCCACTTTGCGGAGGAACTTGGCGCCCGCGTGGTCCCGGACGCGGCGTGTCCGGCCGCCCCGGATTGCTTTGCCGAGTTTGCCAACGACAATCTGCTCAACGCGTTCAGCTACCTCTCCAATCCCGAAGCCACGTTTCTCGCGGTCCCCGCCGATACCAGTCCGGGCTTGCCGGAACGCGGCGCTGCGTGGCTGATGATCCGCTGGCTCGCCGATCATTATTCAGCCGATACCCTTCTCGGGACAGCACTGACGCGCAACCTGGAGATGTCGACCACGGTGGGCGCCGACCGTATCGCGCAAACCACCGGTGTCGATTTCGCGACCCTGGTCGGCAACTGGCAACTGGCCAACTGGCTCGACAACCTGCCGGGCTTTCCGCAGACCGGGCTGCTCAACTATCGGAGCTGGAACTTCCGGGACGTCTTTGCAGCCGGCTATCCGTCGGTCTTCGATGCGCCCTATCCGCTCGTGCCCGACATCGCCACCGGCACATATGCCCGGACCGGCACTCTCCGCGCGGGCAGCGGCGTGACCGTCCGCTTTCAGTTGCCGGCCGGCTCGCCGGCGGTGCCGGTCCGCCTGGCGGCATCGTTGGGTGGTGCTACGATCGATGGCCTGCTCCTGCCCCGCTTTGCGGTCGTGCGGACGCAGTGAGCGGAGATTGTCCGACGCAATGAGTCCACGGAGGCGCTGGAAGATGGGAGTGCTGATTGCCGCCGCGGCCCTGCTGCTGGGCTACGGCACGGCGTACGTCGCCTCGGATGACATCCGCTACATCACCCGGTCGGGAATCGAAGAGACCCGGATTCTGACCCATCGCGTGCCGATCGAGCACCTGGCCCACGATTCGACCGCCCCCGACTCGTTGCGAGCCATGGCCGGCCTGGTCCTGCAGGTGCGCCAGTACGCCGTGACGCTCGGGCTCGACGTCAAGGAGACGTACACCACCTACAGCGATGTCGGCCGCGATACGCTGCTGCTGGTGCTCACCGCGTCGCCACGCGATTGCATCTGCGCCGTGACCTGGCACTATCCGATCGTGGGCCGCATCCCGTACAAGGGCTTTTTCGATTTCACCAAGGCCCGCAAGACCGCCGCGGCATATGCCGCCAAGGGTTACGACGTGAATCTCCGCGAGTCGCCGGCGTTTTCAACGCTCGGCTGGTTCAACGATCCGCTGCTGTCGACGGCGCTCACGTCCGACTCGATGGAACTGGCCGAAACGGTCTTTCACGAAGTCGCGCACAATTCGCTGTGGATCAAGGGTGCCACCGATTTCAACGAAAGTTTCGCGCAGTGGGTGGGTTACCACGCCGCCGCGCGGTTCTTTCAATCCCGCGGCGACAGCGTTCTTGCGCGGCGCGCCCTTGCACGCTGGGACGACGAGATGCTTCTGGGCGACTACTATGATCGTCTGCTCGGCCGTCTCGATTCGCTCTACGCGCTGCATCTTTCGCGCGCTGCGAACGACAGCGGACGCGCCGCGATCGCGCGCTGGAGCACCGACACCTTGCAGGATGTGATTGGTCCCGAAATGCGAACGTATTCGATCGGACACGCCACCGAGCGGCCGATCAACAACGCGGCGCTGATCGGCGTGCGACTGTACCGTACCAATCTGCATCTCTTCGATGCCTGGGGCCGCAGCAGCGGCGACCAGCTCGATATTGCCATTCACCGTCTGCGCCAGCTCCTGGAAGGCGCCGAGGGTGCCGAAGCCTTCAAGCGGATGCGCACCATGCTGGAAATGCGCCCGCCGTCACCGGATTCCCTGTAAGGAGTCACTCGCATGGATCAGGAATTTGTACGCCGTGAGGAACCGCGGTTCCTGGCCGAACTGGACGAACTGCTCACCATTCCCAGTATCAGCGCGCTGCCGGCGCATGCACCGGATTGTCGCCGCGCCGCCGACTGGCTCGTGCGCCATCTCCAGCAACTCGGCTGTCCCGTGGCGCAGCTGCTGGAAGGGGAAGGTCACCCGATCGTGTGGGGCGAGAGTCCCAACGTGCCGGGCGCTCCGACGCTGCTGATCTACGGACACTACGATGTGCAGCCGGTGGATCCCGTGAGCGAATGGATTTCACCGCCCTTTGTTCCCACGGTGCGTGACGGAGCACTCTACGGGCGTGGCACCGCCGACGACAAGGGCCAGGTGTTCTGCCTGCTCAAGGCATACGAGGCCGCGCTCGACGCCGAGCGGCAACCGCCGCTCAACGTGCATTTCCTCTTCGAGGGCGAAGAGGAATGCGGCGGCCACGCCATTGAAGCGCTGCTCAAGAAGGAGCCGCGCCGCACCAGGGCCGACGCGGTGCTGGTGTGCGATATGTCGTACTACGCCAAGGGATGGCCTGCGGTCTACACGGCGCTCCGCGGCATGTGCTACGCGGAGCTCCATGTGCGCACGCTGCAGCGCGATCTGCACTCCGGCACATACGGCGGTGTCGCACCCAACGCCATCGAGACGCTCTGCCGCATGCTCGGCGACCTCAAGGACGCGCGCGGCAGGATTCGCGTGCCGCGGATCTACTCGCGCGTCAAGCCGCCCACGGCGGAAGAAAGTGCCGGTTGGGCGACACTGCCGTTTGATGAGGCAGAATACCTGCGCGACGAAGTCACGGCGAAGGCACTCACGGGCCTCGCCGATCACACGGTCTTCGATCGCACCTGGGCGCTGCCGACGTTCGAAATACACGGCATCATCGGCGGCTTTGTGGGCGAAGGCGCCAAGACTGTGATTCCGGCGGCCGCCACCGCCAAGATCTCACTGCGCCTGGTGCCGGGGCTACGGTACGAGTCGGTGAAGAAGTCGCTCGAGCAGGCATGTGCGCGCGTGGCGCCGCCGTATGCCGACTGGGAGCTGCGCTTCATTCACGGCGCCGATCCGGTACAGGTCGACGTGACAGCGGCGCCGTTCCATCTGCTCGACCGCGCGTTTGCGGAAGTGGTGGGGCGGAAGTGCGTGTCGGTGCGGGCCGGCGGATCGATTCCGGTGGTCACGCTCCTCGCCAAGGGCGGAGCACCCGTACTGCTCACCGGCATTGGTCTGCCGGACGACGGCTTGCATTCGCCCAACGAGAAACTCGATCTGCAGCAACTGCGGGATGGGATCAACGTCTTTGGACGCTTCTTCGAATTATTGGGCGGACGCTGACGGCGTGAGATGGGCGGCGGAACTCCGCCGCCCGTTCTTCTGCAGAGCGACTACTTGCTCCAGGGTGGGACGATCGCATTCATCCGGGCGTACGCGATCAGCTGACCGAGATGCTCATGCAGGTCGGCGGTCATGCCAATGCCGGTCTCGAAGATGTTGAGCTCGCGTCCGAACATCTTCCGCTTGCCAACCAGTGAATCCGGCGGAATGGCCATCAATGCCGAGTGGCTGTAGGCAATTCCGGCTGCAAGGTATTTCAGCACCGAATCCTTGCTCGAGTTCTGTTCGAACGCCTGAATGCCCGCCTGCCCCGGCTTGACCAACGGCGACCGCGCTCCGCCAAACGACGCGGGGTTGTACAGCAGATATTCGCTCGCGATGTGCATGAACACTTCGCCGAATGTCCGCGTGCCCGGCATGGGTCGCCAGGTGTACTTGTCGGCCGGGACCGCCTTGGCCAGCGCGATGACCTTGGCATGCAGCGTGTCGAGGTCGATCAGGAACTGTTGCCGGTATTCAACGGCAGCGGCGCGGTTGGGAGCGGCCTGCGCCTGAAGCGCCAGGGCGGGCGCGCCGGCGAGTGCGGCGAACAGCAGGGCGCAGCGTGAGGCATGCATCATCAAGGCTCCGGTTGGGGTGATGCCGGAGTCTACGCGCCCGGTGCCGCGGTGTTTCGCGGCATCGGGCAGTTAACCGGATTCTGTTATTTGTTGCTCGTGGGACGCTTCGCCATGATCGCCTCGATTTCAGCGATCTCACGCGGCGCCGTGCTCATCCGCACCAGTCCCTTGTCGGTGATGGCATAGTCGTCTTCGATCCGTACACCGGTGTTGTTGTACCGCTGGGCCACCGGCCGTACCTTGGCGATGAACGCACGATTGCGTGGCGTGTCGGGAAGGACATCGAGGAACTTGGTCGAGATGTAGATCCCCGGCTCCAGCGTGAATGCATCGCCCACGTGATACGCCGGATTGGCGCGCGAGGACTGCACCTGATCGTGCACCGCCAGGCCCAGCCCGTGACTGATGCCGTGAATCATCCAGATCTGCGCCTGCCGGCAGGGATTCTGCTGACCGCAGTCGTACGTTGCGTCGGCGCTCTCTATCAGTCCCATCGCGGCGAGTCCCTTGGCGCGCACTTCGACCGACGAATCGGACGCTGCGGTCGGCGACATCCCTGCCTTGGCATTCCGCTCGGCGGCGGCCTGCGCGTCGCGCACGAGTTGATAGATCCGCCGTTGATCGGCGGTGTACTTGCCGCTGACCGGAACTGTACGCGTGACATCCGCGGCGTAGCCCTGATACTGGCCGGCGGCGTCGATGACTACCAAGTCGCCCGGCTTGGCCGCCCCGCGATCCTTCATATAGTGCAGTTCGGTGCCGTCTTCACCCGCCCCCACAATGGAACCATAGGCGACGCGCTCAGCACCAAGCCGGGTGAAGTTGTATTCGAGTACTGCCTGAATCTCATACTCGGAGTGCGGCTCGGGCATGCTGAGTACCGCGTGGTGTCCTTGTGAACTGATCTCGGCGGCCTTGGTAAGCAACGCGATCTCGGCCGGAGTCTTGTGTGCGCGCAATTGATTCACAATCGCTTGCCCGTCCTTGACCACGAGCCCGGCGTGACGCGCCGTCAGCGCCTTGATGAACTGGCCGCCGCGAGTGAGCGAGTCCTGACGCGCAAAGTCGGCGTCTTCGTAATCCGCGAGGTTGTATACGGGGAGCCCAGTGGCCGCCAGCGAATCGACCGCTTCGCGCAACGCGCCAAAGGACCGTGCTTGAATGCCGTACAGACGCATCGTGGCGGCGGAATCGGGACGGAAGCCATAGTAGAACGCTGTACGCGTGGCGATCGGTGTGAGGAAGAGTGTGCTCGTCGCCTTGCCGTCGTGCGCCACGAGGACAAACGCCTCGTCGGCCTCATCGAAGCCGGTGAGGTAGTGGAAAGCGGGCAACTGATAGAACGGCCCAAAATCGCTCACCGGCGTGCGCTCGCCAAAGGCGATGACCACGCCGTTCTGGATGCGGGCGGCGAGTGAGTCGCGCCGCGCGGCGTATTCCGCCAGCGAGATTTGCGCAGTGAGCGGCCGCAGGGGCAAGACGCCCAGTGTGAGTGCCAGCACGGCGCCTGCGCGGCGACAACGAGAAGCAAGGAACATGACTCAGACTCCCGGAATGGAAGGTTGTACAAGGCCGGCGTCGGCGTTGCCTTCGCTCCGTGCGATGACCACGGTGGCGACGGCATTGCCGATGACGTTGGTGATGGCGCGCGCCTCGCTCATGAAGCGGTCGACGCCGAGGACCAGCGCAACGCCTTCGACCGGCACCACGCGCAGAGCGGACAGTGTGCTCGCGAGCACAATGAATCCCGAGCCGGTCACACCGGCGGCACCCTTGGAAGTCAGCATCAGGATGGCGAGCACGCCGAGCTGCTGGCCGAGTGCCAGATGGATATGGTAGGCCTGCGCAATGAAGAGCGTCGCCATCGAGAGGTAGATCGACGTGCCGTCGAGATTGAACGAATAGCCGGCGGGAATCACCAGGCCGACGATCGATCGATCGCAGCCATAGTGCTCCATCTTGTCGATCAGCTGCGGCAAGACGGCTTCGCTCGATGAGGTGCCGAGCACCACCAGGATTTCGGCGCGAATGTATTTCAGCAATCGCCACAGCGAAAAGCCCGAAATACGCGCGATCGCGTTCAGCACCACAAGGATGAAGATCGCCATGGTGAGATAGACGCACAGCATCAGCCGGCCGAGTGTGGCAAGGGAGCCCAGGCCAAAGTTGCCGATGGTGTAGGCCATCGCGCCGAATGCACCGATCGGCGCCACCATCATCACGATCGCGACGATCCGGAAGAAGGCCTTCTCCAGCGCTTCGCAGAGATGCACCACCGGTGCTGCTGCGCTCCCGACAGCCATCAGCGCCGCGCCAAAGAGGATCGAGAAGAAAACCACCTGGAGCACATCGCCCTGTGCGAAGGCGCCGACCACGCTGGTCGGCACGATGTGGGTGAAGAAATCCACGAGCGAGAGCCTGGCGCCGGCGGCCGCGTACTGCGAGACGTCGGCCCCGGCGAGCACGCTTGCGTCGATGCCGTCGCCCGGTCGGATCACGTTGACCACGACCAGTCCGATCGCGAGCGCGAACGTGGTCACGACTTCGAAGTAGAGGAGCGCCTTGCCGCCCACACGCCCCACGCGACGGACATCGGCGGTGCGCGCCATGCCGAGGACGATGGTCAGGAAGATCACCGGGGTGATGACCATCCGGACAAGATTGATGAATGTCTCGCCCACCGGCCGCATGGCGCGCGCGGTGTTCGGAGCCACGGCACCGAGGAGCGCGCCGATGGCAATGGCCGTGAGCACCTGAACGGTGAGATTGCCGGCCAACCGCCGAAGGAGCGGTGCCGGAGATGATGTGGACATTGGCGACAATAATAGCGAACGGCGGTGCCACCGAGCACCGCCGTTCGTCCGATCAACTGTTCCGTTGGGAGATCAGTCGCCGCCGCCGCCACCGCCCGTGCGGAGCGGCACGCCGACCGGCACCGCACCCGGCCGCGCGTTGGGGGGGGCGCTCTGCGTCGGTGCGCCCCTGGGCAGAGCGCCCGGCGGTACGGCACCCGGCGCGCCACCGATCCCGGGACGCGGCATCAGCGCCCGTTGGCCCGGGGTCAGCAATCCGTTGCTGCCCTTGCTCGCCTCGGCCGCAAGCTTGGTGAGCGACGGCTGCACCTTGTTGAGGCGCGAGCTCAGGCCTGCGTCATCAACGTGGCGCCCCTTCTTGATCAGCCAGGTGGTCAACGGCGCCAGCATCGAGTCCGACTTGGCCTTGAAGTGCGTGTTGATCGAATCGAGCGCCTTGACCTGCGCCGGCGTCAGGCGCAGCGTGTCCTTGAGCGCAAGGATCGCCGGTACCGGATTGCGGGCGAGCTTGGTGACGCGCTGCTTGATCTGATCGATCGTGAGCGGCGGTTCCTTGCCGGGCGGAATGAAGCCCATGCCGCGCGACATCGGCTGCGTGGCCGGCCCGCCGAGCTGGTACTGGACGCCCACCTGTACCTGGAACGGCGCCAGCTTGTGGCGTGCGCTGCCAAAGTTGATCGGCTGGCCAAAGAGCTGGTTCACCTGATACTTGAATTGATTGGTTGCCGGGTCAAAGCCGGTCACGTAGAGCAACGTCGAGTTGGGCGTCGGGCTCGCGATCGACTGGCCAAGGGGCGTGTTCTCCAGATCGAGAAGGCGTACCAGTGCGCTGCTTGCGTTCACCATGCTGGTCGTGAATCGCAGACGGTCGCCATATCCCCAGCTGGACGGTGGATTGAAGTTCATCGCCAGATCGAGTCGCACCTGCCAGGGGGTATGGCAGGTGTTGGCGCCGGCGATGCGGCCCATCTGCGACAGCAGGCAGCTCTGCGCGGCACTGGTGCCCGACGTGAGCAGTTGCCGGATCTGCGCGGCGAGCACCGGATCGGTGGTGTTCGCCGGATTGGGCACGTAGGCGCGGTCGTCGCTCGAGCTGCCATCGCCATTGATGTCGCCCGAGACCATGGGGGTGAAGGGATAGCCCGACCACACCGACGTACGGATGTTGAGATTGAACCACCAGGCCCGGAAGCCGGTCAGCAAGGTGAAGGTGTGCGTGGGACTCGAGCCCGGCACCCACTCCTTGAGGAACGGGTCGCCAGCGGTGCCGGCACCGCCGCCAAATGATGAGCAGATGCCATCCGCCGAACAGAAGAGGCCCGAACCACCACCGTTGCCGACCGCGCGCGACTCGGTCTCTGTCCGGAGCCACGAGTAGGTGAACTGGAACGTGGTGATCTTGCCGTGCAGCAGGGGGCGCGGCGGCACGAGCGTGAAGGCCATGTTCTCCGAGTAGCTGTGAATATCCGAAATCGTGTTGCTGACGGAGCCGAAGTCGGGGTCGATGCGGTACGCGCCCGGTGCGACGGCGCCGGTACCGGTCACAATGTTTGCCGGCGTGACGTAGACCGGCCGGTCGTCGCCGCCGCCCAGCATGAAGCCCGGCGTGCGGTTGAGGTTGAGGTCGAGGCTGCTCTGTCCGTCCACACCGTACGACAGCGTCCCCGTAAGGCTTGCCACCCACTTGAACGGCACGCGGATCCCATCGACACCCAGGTTGCCGCGCCACGTGATCGGCGCACGGAACGAGGGGTCGTACACGCGCACGGTCGGCGTGTTGGTAGAGAAAGCCGCCGGGCCGGTGCCGTCGAGGCAATCATCGGGCGGCGCGTTGTTGAGATTGCTCCAGTCCGGAATCGGAGTGGCGGGCCCGACACAGGACAGCGTGCGGCGCGTGTTCGGCAAGCCGGTCTGATCGACCAGGCTCGAGATGCTGTAGATCGAGATGCTGTTCTTGTACGCACCCACGCTGCCGTTGACGCCGATACCCGGCTGCGATGTGGTTGAAGCGCGAGCATTGCCCAGCAGCGACATCAGCAGTTCCGGCGGGAACGACGAAAGCTGCGCCGCGCTGAGTCCGCTCAAGGGGCCACTCGATCCACCGGCTGTTCCGATGCCGCGACGTCCCTTGGAAGTCCACGAGAAGCCCAGGCGCGGCGAGAACCCGACGTCGTTCGGCACGCGGTTGGTGTGCAGGCCGAAGACGGTATCGACCACCGGGTTGTAGTCGGGAATCGTGCCGGGATGCGCTGCGTCGATGCGCCA
>DATAVM010000032.1:0-96123 GCA_036267775.1 Gemmatimonadales bacterium | reverse complement strand
GTCATTGCGGATCTGCCGCCGGTTTACCGGGTGGCACTTGATCTGGCGCTGGCACAGCGCGCCGCCGGAATCGACGGACACGCCGAGATCCGCGAGCAGGCGGACCACGCAGCAATCGTCGCAGCCGAGGCCGAGGCGCTGGAGTGACAGCCCAACCAATGACCTGCGTCACCTGCAAACGCCCGTTTCCCGCCAACGGCGAGCTCGCTGCGATTCCGGACGGCCGCAAAGTCGCGTTCGATGAGCTCCGCCACCGCACGTGGCGCATCTGCGGGCAGTGCGGAACGTGGAACTTGCTGGGGAGCGAGGCAACTGCGGCGGCTCTGCCGGAGCTGCTCGCGCGCTACGCTGCGGGTACGCCCGAGATGAACGCGGGAATCGGCGTTGTGCATCTCGGCAGCAAGCTTGATCTCGTTCGCATTGATGACAGCGCGGTCGAGGCGGCTGGCGATGCGGCGATCGCGAAGCGACGGCGGACGGTCAGTTGGCTTGCAAGAGTCGGCCTCGTTGGCATTGCGCTGCCCGTATTGACGTGGCTCTGGGCGGCACACGTGCTCCTTACCGGCCCGCGTGACGTATTGTTACCAGGCATTGGTGCGTGCCTGACGCTGGTGTGCGGGACGGCGTTCGTCGAACGTTGCTGGGCGCTGCGATACGGCGTGCCTGTGCGTCGCGCCGTGATTGGCGTTCTCGGCGGCGGACTTCTGACGGGAATCGCGATTGAGATGTTCTTTCGCGGGGTAATACCGGCGCGGGGCGCGCTGGTTGTCGTCGCCGCCGCAGGTGTCGGCGCCGTCCTCTTCGGTTCGCTATTCGCCATCGCCACGGGCGGCAGGCGGAAGTTGCGCGACGGCACCACGTTGTGGTTGAACCGCTACCAGACTGCGCGCTTGACCATATCATGGATCGGTGACGAACTCTCGCTGAACGATCTTCCCGGCGGCCGGACCATTGTTGGCCTCGACGCCGCCGAGACAATCCGGTTGTTGCTGGGTGCGTCCCACAGGCGAGTATCGTCAGCCATGTCCGAAGCCGCCCACCAACTCGTCCGCACCACCGGTGGTCTCAGCGGGTTGCTGCTGTCACTTGATGGCTGGCGGGAAGATCACGGCGGGCGTGTTGTGATCGCGGACTTGCCAGCGGTCTATCGCCTCGCGCTCGACTTTGCGCTGGCGCAGCGTGCCGCCGGCATCGACGGTCACACTGCGATTCGCGAGCAGGCGGATGAAGCGACAATTGTAGCGAGTGAAGCCGAAGCGCTCGACGAACCAGCCTAGTCGGGAACGTTCGCGCGAACGGCCAGCGTGGCGTTGTGCCCGCCAAAGCCGAACGAATTCGACAGCGCCACCCGCACCTTGCTCTTCCGCGCCGCATTGGGCACGCAATCCAGATCGCATTCCGGATCGGGATCGGTCTGATTGATCGTCGGCGGCACGTCGCCAGTGCTGCAGACCAGCAGCGAGATGATCGCCTCGATGGCACCTGCAGCGCCCAGGGTGTGCCCGATCATCGACTTGGTCGACGCGAACATCAGCTCACGCGCATGTGCGCCAAAGACCGACTTGACCGCGTTCGTCTCGGCGATGTCGCCCTGCGGCGTCGATGTGCCGTGCGCGTTGATGTAATCGACGTCAGCCGGATTGATGCCGCCACTTTCGAGGCACATCTTGATCGCCTGAATCGCGCCATGCCCGTCCTGCGGCGGCGACGTGATGTGATACGCGTCGGCGCTGGCGCCGTAGCCGATCACCTCTCCAACGATCTTTGCCCCACGAGCCCGTGCATGTTCGAGCTCCTCGAGCACCAGCATTCCCGCACCGTCGGCAATGACGAAACCGTCACGACCCAGATCAAACGGCCGCGAGGCTTTCTCCGGATCGTCGTTGCGCATCGACAACGCCTTCATGTTGGCAAAGGCTCCGACTCCAAGACCGGTGATCGCGGCTTCCGCACCACCGGTGAGCATCACATCCGCCACACCGCCGCGGATGAGCTGCCACGATGTACCCAGCGCGTGCGCGCTCGACGAGCACGCCGACACGGTGGCAAAGTTCGGCCCCTGCAGACCGTACCGGATGGAGACCAGTCCGGCCGCGATGTCGGGAATGAACATCGGAATGAAGAACGGTGACACGCGGTCGGGGCCGGACTTGATGAAAATCTCGCAGTTCTCGAGAAAGGTGCCCATGCCGCCGATGCCGGAGCCAACGATGGCACCAAAGCGCACCGGATCGGACACCCCGTCCGCAAACCCCGCCTGCACCATCGCCTGATGCCCGGCCGCCAGCGCGAATTGCGCAAAGAGGTCGTAGCGCCGGGCTTCCTTCTTGTCCATGTAGAGACTCGGATCGAATCCCTTGATCTCGCAGCCGAACCGCACCTTCCAGCCGCTCGGATCATACCGGGTAATCGGCGCCGCGCCGGACTTCCCTGCCAGCAGATTTTCCCAGGACTCGGCCACAGTGAGCCCCACGGGGGTCACCATGCCGATCCCTGTTACAACGACACGGCGCATCCGGTCACTTCCCCAGCTTTTCGTGGAGGTACTTGAGCGCATCGCCGACCGTGCGAAGCTTCTCGGCCTCTTCGTCGGGAATGTCGATGTCGAATTCCTTTTCGAACGCCATCACGAGTTCCACGGTATCGAGCGAGTCGGCGCCGAGGTCCTCCATGAACGAGGCCTCAGGGGTGAGCTTTTCGCGTTCCACGCCGAGTTCCTCGACGATGATGTCCTTGACCTTCTCCTCCACGTCGCTCATCTGCCGCCTCGATTGCTGAATGATTGAAATGTGAGCCTGCTCACCTGGTCATGCCGCCGTCGACTACGAACGTCTGGCCCGTGACATAGTTCCCCAGATCCGACGCCAGAAAGAGTACCATCCCCGCCACGTCGGCCGGCGTTCCCAGCCGACCCAGCGGAATTGCCTCCAATAACGCGGCCCGCGTCGCCTCGGGCAAGGCGGCAGTCATATCCGTCTCGATGAAACCCGGCGCGATGCAATTCGCAAGGATCCCCCGGCCGGCATATTCCTGGGCCACGGTCTGTGTGAACGCAATCAGCCCGGCCTTGCTTGCCGCGTAGTTGGCCTGCCCCTTGTTGCCGGTGATGCCCACCACGCTGGTCATGTTGACGATGCGCCCGCTACGCCGCTTCATCATGCCCTTGATGACTGCCTGAGTGGCCACAAAGGCCCCAGTGAGATTCGCCGCGAGCACCTCGCTCCAGTCCTGCTCGCTCATCCGCACCAGCAGGTTGTCGCGGGTGACTCCGGCGTTGTTGACCAGGATGTCCACCGGGCCGAGGGTCTTCTCGCACTCGGCGATCGCGGCGCGGACCGACTCAGCGTCCGTCATCTCGCAGGCAAATCCCGCGGCATTGTCGCCAATAGCACTCGCCACCGACTCGGCTGTCGCGCGCGTGCGACCGACCACGGCCACCTTGGCGCCCGCGGTGTGCAGCGTCTCGGCAATCTGACGGCCAATGCCGCGCGTGCTGCCGGTGACAAAGGCGACGCGCCCTGCCAGATCGATCGTGATGCTCACGCGGCCAGCCACTTCTCGACGTCGGCAGCTGTCGACAGCGGCGTGCACTGCACGCCGGGTACGATGCGCTTGAGGAGGCCGGTCAGCACGGAGCCGGGACCGAGTTCGAGCCACCGCGCACCGGGAAACTGGTCGGCCAGGAAGCGCATCGATGCCACCCACCGCACGGGCGCCGTCAACTGCTCGGCAAGCAGTGGAAGCGCCGCGCGCGGTGTGCGCACCAGCTCGGCGGTCGCGTTGGCGACCACAGGAAATGCCGGCTCGCCAAAGGGTGCGACGGCGAGCGCATCGGTCAGGCCGGCGACCGCTGGCTCCATCAACGGCGAATGGAACGCGCCGCTCACCTTGAGCGCGATCACCCGCTTGGCACCGGCTTCCTGGCAGAGAACACCAGCGCGCTCGACGGCGGCAGGGTCGCCGGAAATGACGGTCTGGTCGGGTGCGTTGATATTGGCCGCGACTACGGTGCCTTCGCCCGCGGAACTCGCGCCCTTGCATGCGGCTTCGACCCCTTCGGTCGCCAAGCCGATCACCGCGGCCATCGCGCCGGGCCGGGCACGCCCGGCTTCGTACATCAGCGCGCCGCGACGGCGAACGAGGCGCGCGGCGTCGGTCGCGTCGAGCGCGCCGGTCGCCACCCAGGCACTGTACTCGCCGAGCGAATGTCCGGCGGCCGCGGCGACTGGCCCGAGCGACGTACCCAGTGCCGCGAGCACCGCGGCGGAATGGGCGAGGATCGCGGGCTGCGCGTTGTGCGTGAGCGTGAGTTCGGCCTCGGGGCCGTTCCACATGAGATCGGTGAGTGCGGTGTCAAGCGCGTCGTCGATCCGTTCGAGGATCGCGCGTGCGGCGGGAAAGGCCTCGGCGAGATCCTTTGCCATGCCGACCTTCTGTGCGCCTTGTCCGGGGAACAGCAACACCGTCACCACCGGACCACCACACTGGCCCAGGTGAATCCCGCGCCGAAGGAGACAAGCATCACGACCATGCCGGGCTTGAGGCGTCCTTCGTCTTCGGCCTGGACGAGTGCCAGCGGAATGCTGGCGGCGCTGGTGTTGCCGTAGTCTGCCAGGTTCACCATCACCTTGGACATTGGAATGCCCGCGTGCTTGGCGGTCGCTTCGATGATGCGCTGGTTGGCCTGGTGCGGCACGAGGAGATCGATCTGCTCCGACGTGAGTCCGGCGCGTGCGAGCGCTTCGTCGGCGCAACGGCTCATCGCAAGGACCGCGGCCTTGAACACTTCACGCCCGGCCATCTGGACAAAGTGCCGCCGCTGCGGCAGCAGTTCTTCCGTGATCGGCTCAGCGGCGCCGCCCGCCGGAATGTGCAGCAGCGGCGCGAGGGTGCCGTCCGAACCGAGGTAGTTGGAAAGAATGCCGCGACCATCGCCCGCAGCACGGCGCACGATCGCAGCACCCGCGCCGTCGCCGAACAGGATGGCTGTCCCGCGATCGGTGTAGTCGATGATCGACGACAGCTTCTCCGCGCCGACCACGAGAATGGTGTTCCCGTGCCCGGTCTGCATGAGGCCCTGGGCTACGGTGAGGCCGAAGAGCCAGCCTGGGCACGCGGCGACCACATCAAACGCCCACGCGCGCGTGGCACCGAGAGCGGCCTGCAGGTCGCACGCGGCGGACGGCACGCGATGGTCGGGCGTCACCGTCGCGACGATGATCCCGTCGAGGTCGGCTGCGGTCACGCCAGCGCGGCCCATCGCCTGCTGTGCGGCGGCCACCAGATATGGCGTGAACGGTTCGGTGGGCTTGGCGATGTGGCGCTGGCGGATTCCAGTGCGTTCCATGATCCACGCATCAGACGTATCGAGCGTGCGTTCCAGATCGGCATTGGTCAGCAGGCCGGGAGGCACGGCACAGCCCACTCCCGCAATGGTCGCCACCGGTTGTGCTGTCATGCGACGGTCGACGTCTCGTGCTGCGCCAGCTCGGCCTGAATGTGAGCGGCGAGGCCCCCGCGCGCGGATTCGACGGCACCGCGAATGGCGTTCTTGATTGCAAGCCCGGTCGACGCGCCGTGACAGATGATGGCGACACCCTTCACACCGAGCAGCGGGGCGCCACCGTATTCCGACACGTCGAGGAAGCGCAGCAGAGGCTCGATCTCGCGGCTGCCAACGAGCGTGGGACAGTCGCGCTTGATCACGCCGAGGACCAGGCCACCGATCGACTCGTAGAACTTGAGCACCACGTTCCCGACGAAGCCGTCGCAGACCACCACGTCGATGTGGCCGTGCTTGGGATGCGGCATCACCACATCGCGGCCTTCGACATTGCCGGCGTAGTTGAGGCGCGGCTGGCGCTGCAGCATCCGATGGGTTTCGCGGATGATCGCGGTGCCCTTCTCGTCTTCCTCGCCCACGTTGAGAAGGCCCACCAGCGGCTCGGCGCGGCCAACCACATCGTGCATGTAGATGCTGCCAATGCGGGCAAAGTTGACCAGCTCGCGGCTGGAGCAATCCACGTTGGCACCGGCGTCGAGAACGAGCACCGGACCATCGGCGGTCGGGAAGAGCGATGCAACGGTGGCGCGCCCGACCCCATCGTGCAATCCGAGGATGATGGTGGACGCGGCGAGCGTCGCTCCGGTATTGCCGGCGGAGACGAAGGCGTCGGCGTGGCCTTCGCGATGGAGTGTGAGGCCGACGACCAGCGATGAATTGGGCTTGCGGCGCACGGCAGCGAGCGGCTTCTCGTTCATGCCGATCACGTCGGCGGCCGGCACGATGGCGAGCCGGGTACGGTCGATGCCGGGGTGGCGAGCGAGCTCGCGCTCGATCGGCTCGGGCTGACCCACCAGCGTGATGGAGAAATCGGCCGCCATCTCGCGCAGCGCGAGCGCCGCGCCGTCCACCTCGGCGGCGGGCGCGCTATCGCCCCCCATCGCGTCGACGGCGACGCGGATCACGGCCTAGTTGTCCTCGACCTCGAGCCGCTTCTTGCCGCCGTAGTAACCGCACGACGGGCAGACCCGGTGCGAGAGACGCGGCGCATTGCAGCGCGGGCAGGCCTGGGTCGCCATGCCGCGCGCCGTATCATGACCCCGGCGGAGTCGCTTGCGCGACTTGGACATTTTTCGCTTCGGGACAGCCATCGGTGCCTCAGCTGGTCGAGCCGGCCACCGCGCAACCGCACGGTCCGGCGTTCAAGTCAGCGCCACAGCGGGCGCACAATCCTTTGCAATCCGGCCGGCACAGCGGAAAGGCCGACACACGCAGCGCCACTTCTTCCCGCACCGCCTCGGTCACATCCACCACATCCGGATCGGGGTCCAGCACATACACGCTCGGGTCATCGGCCAGGTCGGGATCGGCCGAGAATACCACGTCGACGTCGTCGTCGACCGCAACCGTCACCGGCGCGAGACAGCGCCTGCATTCCCCGGCGAAACGGGTGCGAACGTGCCCCCGCCAGACAAAATCGCCGGCCCCGGTCTCCTGGAGCTCACCGTCCACCTCGACCGGCTCGGCCAACCGCACGGCGAGTCCCGCGAATGGCGGTGCGTCGGGCTCAAGAGTCCCCTCGGTCGCTACCGGACCCTGCTGGAGCTGACGAACCTGCACGCGGAGCATAGCCCTCAAAGCTACCAGCCGAGGGCGATTCCGGTCAACCCGGTGGGTCAGCCTCCGAGGAGGGCTAACTCACGCTCGGGAAAGAAGAAAGCGATCTCCCGGGCTGCGTTTTCGTCGCTATCCGAACCGTGGACGGCGTTCCGCCCCTTGGACTCCGCAAAGAGCTTCCGGATGGTCCCGGCAGCCGCCTCGGCTGGGTCGGTGGCTCCAATGGCGGTGCGCCACGCGATGACCGCGTCGCCCTTCTCGAGCGCCATGGCAATCGTCGGCCCGGAGCTCATGAATGCCACCAGCTCCTCGAAGAACGGTCGGCCGCGGTGCACCTCATAGAAGGCCTCGGCTTCGACCCGGGTCAGGCGGACCAGGCGCATCGCCTTGATCCGGAAGGCCGCCCCTTCGATATGCGCCAATATCCCGCCGGCCTTGGCTGTGCTCACGGCGTCCGGCTTGATCATGGCAAAGGTCCTGGTTCCAGCCATTAGCGCATCCTCCCCTTGAGCAGATCCACCACCTCGGCCGGCCGGCGCATGATACCGATTCCGGCGGCCTCGAAGGCGGCAAATTTCTCGTCCGCGGTACCGGCCGACCCGGAAATGATGGCGCCGGCGTGTCCCATCCGCCGCCCCTTCGGCGCGGTCTGGCCGGCCACAAAGCCCACCACCGGCTTCTTGACGTGCTTGCGGACAAACTCCGCCGCATCCTGCTCGGCGTTCCCGCCGATCTCGCCGATCATCACGATCGCTTCGGTCCTGGGATCGTCGTTGAACGCGGTGAGGACATCGATGAAGTTGGTGCCGACGATCGGATCGCCACCGATTCCGACGCAGGTGCTCTGGCCAAGGCCCGCACCCGTGAGATGGTGCACCACCTCGTAGGTCAGAGTGCCGGAACGTGAAACGAGCCCAACCGGACCCGCCTTGCAGATCGACCCGGGGATGATGCCGACCTTGGCCTCGCCGGGGGTAATGAGACCTGGGCAATTCGGCCCGATCAGCCGCGCCTTCCGCTCGGCCAGATACGGCATCACCATCGTCATGTCGAGCACCGGCACGCCTTCGGTGATGCAGACCACCAGCGGAATCCCCGCGTCGGCCGCTTCCTGCATCGCGCCAGCGGCCATTGCCGGCGGCACGTAGATCACCGAGGTGTTTGCGCCGGTCGCCGCGACCGCATCCGCCACAGTGTTGAAGATCGGCACCGCGTCGTCGAACCGCTGGCCGCCTTTGCCCGGCGTGACGCCGGCCACCACGTTGGTGCCATACGCAATCATCTGACGGGCGTGGAATGATCCTTCGCGTCCCGTGATCCCCTGCACCAGCAGGCGCGTGTGCTTGTCGATCCAGATACTCACGCGGCCTCCTTGGCCAGCTGCACGGCCTTGGACACCGCGGCATCCATATCGTTCATCGCCGTCATTCCCACGCCTTCGAGAATGCGGAACGCTTCCTTTTCGTTGGTGCCGGTGAGGCGAATCACGATCGGCACACCAACCTTGAGCTGCTGCGTCGCGGTCACGATGCCGTTGGCGACGTCGTCGGTGCGCGTGATACCGCCAAAGATGTTGAAGAGAATCACCTTGACGCTCGGATCCGCCGTGATGATCCGCAGCGCGTTGACCACCTTCTCCGGGTTCGACGAACCGCCGATGTCGAGGAAGTTGGCCGGCTCGCCACCATAGTATTTCACGAGATCCATCGTCGCCATCGCGAGACCGGCACCATTCACCACGCAGCCAACGTTGCCGTCGAGCTTGATGAATGTGAGGTTGGCGCGGCGCGCCGCCACTTCACTCGGCTCTTCGCCGGATTCATCGCGGAGCGCAGCCAGATCGGGCCGACGATCCAGTTCGTTGTCGTCAATAGAGATCTTGGCGTCGAGGGCGACGACCTTGCCGTCGGGCGTGGTGACCAGTGGATTGATCTCCGCCAGCGAGCAGCCGTTGGCCATGAAGACGCGATACAGTTGATGCATGATCTTTGCCGCAGCGCGTGCCTGGTCCCAGTCGCTGTAGAGCGAGAATGCGAGCCCGAGCGCCTGGTGCGGCAGGAGGCCGTACCGCGGATCGACCGCGAGACGCGTGATCTTCTCCGGTGTGCTGGCGGCGACTTCCTCGATGTCGACACCACCCGCCGCCGACACCATGAAGACCGGCTTCTGCGAGGCGCGGTCGAGAATCAGCCCGACGTAGCTCTCGGTGACAATCTCGGCCGCCGGCACCACCAGGACCTTGTTGACCACCAGACCCTTGATGGTCATGCCAAGAATTTTCGACGCCCACTCACGGGCCTCGGCCGGACTCGACGCGAGCTTGACACCGCCCGCCTTGCCACGGCCGCCCGCATGGACCTGCGCCTTGATGACCACCGTTCCGCCAATCCGGCGCGCGGTGGCCTCGGCCTCCGCCGCGGTGGTGGCGACGTCGCCATCGGACAAGGGAATCCCGGCGGCCTTGAGCAGGTCGCGGGCTTGGTATTCATGCAGGTTCACGTGCACCTCGACAGGGTAGCTCGGACGGGGCGCAAGGTAGCGTTTCCCCGCATCCCACGCCACTAATGCGGCGATTGCAACGCGCTGCGAAGCGCTTCGATCGCCCGCCCGAACGCCGTCAGGTCCCCGCGGGCAAGGGCGGAGTCGGCCACGCGCATCCAATGGCGAGCTTGCAGCAGCACGGCGGAGTCTGCGGGACCGCCCGCCGTGTGCGCAGCAGCCGGAGTCGCACTCACGCTGGCCCACGCGTCGACAGGTGTGCGTCCCCCGCCGGTACGATCTCCCAGTGCGGTCCCCAGCCAGAGCAGCACCGGCGGACCATGCGCGGGCACCGCGACCACCGACTGCCACGCCGCAATCGGCCCGCTTCCCAGGAACCAGCGCACCGGTCCGACTTCCACCGAATCGCCCGCCGCGCGCGTTGAATCGCGCAGGTGGAGCGCGGTGGTGCTCCGCGTCCAGATGCGGGTGAGCTCGGCGCCATTCTCGGCGTGGCTGTCGCTCGGCTCGTAGCGATCGAGCCAGACCTGCGGATGTCCGTTGTCGCGCTCCGCGGTGATCAGGGCCGAGACCGCCCGGCGGTCGGGATCCTCGAAGACCGCCTCGCGACCGGCCTGAGCAACCGAGGTCCAGACAACGACCGACCGATCGGGACCCGCCGCGACGTCCGTGGGCAGGCGGCCGATCGCCCACACCGGATCTCCAAGCACTTCGAGCTGGGCGTCGAGCCAGGCGACCGGATACGGCAACGCCGCCCGAAGCTCGACGGGCAGCGCAGCCGCCGGCTCAACCAGACGACCGGCAATGCGGGCCCAGGCTGCGGCGAGCGAATCGGAACCAGGATCGAGATAGCAATGCACCTCACCGTTCGCGGCGTCCATCGTGGCGATGAACGCGGGAACGACCCCGGCCACCAGTTCGCCCCGCCAGTGCGCCCGCGTGGAAACCGGAAATTCGTCGAGCGGCAACACCCCCTGGACCACCCACAAGGGGCGATTGGCCACCATCAACAAATCCGCCGGGAGCCACGAGGCCATCGGCAGGAGCGCTGCGGCACGGTCCACCGGATCGAGATGCCAGTCGACGGCCCGCTCATGCGTCTCGCGGAGCATTCCCGGGGCCTGGCGCGCCCAGGCGAGGGCCAAGCGGCGCAAGCTGCCACTGGCGGCGACACCACCGATTACCGGCCGCCAGCCCGGCGCATCGGGTCGGATGCGGGGATCGGGAAGTGATGCGCGAACGGGCCGGGCACCGAGGCCGGAATCAGTCACCAGCAATCGGGGCGACCCCGTCGCCGCAGCGACTCCGTCTGCTACGGCAAGTACATCCATCCTGGTGGGATCGCCCGCGGCGGGCGTCGCGACGAGCCACGCCGGCGCCGGCTTGCCGCCAATCGTCACCATCGTCGGCGTCGCGGCCAGGAGTGCTCCGCCGCTGCGATCGGCAAAGAGCGCGAGAAGGTTTTCGTCCCAGAGCGCCGTCACTGGAGCGAGCGTGTCGGCTCCCGCGCCACGCTCGACGACATGCAGGCCCCAGGCAATGGCGTCAAAGCGGCGGACACTGCGTTCTTCCGCCTGCGCAGTCGTGCTCTCGCCGGTCAATACCGGAATGGCGGCGCGCTCGATGACCGCACCAAGCGCCAGCGTGATCCACGCGCCAGCCACAAGTGCGTGTCTGCCGCGCAACGCCCAGAGAATGCTCAACGCCGCGACGCCCAGCGCGACGCCGGCCATGACTTGTGCGGCGCGCACGCGAATGATCGCGGCGGCGGCATCGAGCGGGATGGTCGCGGACGCGGCCAGATGATACGGCGACAACAGATAGCCCACGGAAATCACCGCTGCCAGGAGTGCGAGCAGGCCGCCGAGCTGACGCCGTGCATCGGCGTGGACGATGACTTCGCCGTTCTCTCGCCGCAGTGCGCCGATCGTCACATACAGGAGTGCCGTGAAGCCGAGACCGACCGCCACCAGCGTCGCCGCAAAGTGATGGGCCACCGTCCACAGCGGCAGTTGCGTGGTGTACACGCCGAGGTCGGCGCGAAGCACCGGGTCGGTGGTCCCGTACGTGGCGCCCTGCCAGGCAAGCAGCAGCGGCGCGCGCCACGCCCGCGCGCCTGCGCCGGTGATCAGGCCGAGCAAAACACCGGTGCCGACTGCGCCAAGCATGAGGAAGCGCGTGGGCACGGCCTCGCGCAGTTGAAGGTCGCCGAGTCGTCGCGTGACTTGCACGGACGCGATCGCGCGGGCCACCAGCATGGCCTGCAACGCAAACCAGAGCGAGGCTCCGAGGACTGCGGCACAATCGAGTGCCAGGCCGAGCAGCCGCCAGTGCGTGACAAACTCGGCCGCCGCCGGCGACAACGTCTGCGCCCACCAGCGCTCACTGAGGCACGCGACCGTCCACCGCCCCGCCAGCAGCACCAGCACGAACGCCACGGCAATGACCGCTGCCCGCCTGCCGCGCGCGCTCATCGGCTCACGCCGTCACACCGCGCTCGGCGAGCCACGCCATCACCTCGGCCTGATGGTGATCGCGCGCGACCGCACTGGTCGCTTCAAAGCGCAGCACGAGAATTGGCTGCGTGTTCGACGCGCGTATCAGCCCCCAGCCATCCGGGTAGGTCATTCGCACACCGTCGATCGTGTTGACCGGATAGAGCGTAGCAAAGTGCGCCGCAGCTTCCTCAGCCAGCGCGAACTTGCGATCGTCGCCGCAGGCGACGCGCAATTCCGGGGTCGCAAACGTCTCCGGCAGATCGGCGATGAGCCGCGCCAATCCGCCGCGGCCGGCTGCCACCGCTTCGAGAAGCCGCGCGGCGGCAAAAAGTGCATCGTCAAAGCCGAACCAGTCGCCGCCAAAGAACATGTGGCCGCTCATCTCACCGGCCAGCGGTGACTGTAGTTCCTTCATCTTTGCTTCAATGAGTGAATGCCCCGTCTTCCACATCACCGGCGTGGCGCCCGCCGCCTTGAGCGCCCTCGGGAGCACTTCGGAACATTTCACATCGAAGATGACCGGAACACCCGCGCCAAAGCGGCGAACCGCATCGCGCCCGTAAATCACCAGGAGTTGATCGCCCCAGACAATCCGGCCCGATTCATCTACGGCGCCAATCCGGTCGGCATCGCCATCAAAGGCAATCCCCAGCTCCGCGCCATGCGTCCGCACTGCCTCCTGCAGAGCCACCAGATTCTCGGGCACCGTGGGATCGGGATGATGATTGGGGAACGTTCCGTCGCTCTCGGCAAAGAGCGGAACAACGTCGGCACCGAGCGCCTGCAGCGTGATCACCGCCACCAGGGACGCGGCCCCGTTGCCGCAGTCCACGACCACCTTGACCGGCCGTGCCAGTTGATGGCGCTCGAGAATCGCCCTGCTGTATTGATCAAGCACGCTGTGGTCGCGAGTCACGTTGCCGCGACCTTCTGCATAACGATCCTGGTCGATGCGATCGTGCAGATCCAGGATGGCGGCACCGTGCAGCGAGTCGCCGGTGAGCCCGAACTTGAAGCCGTTGAACTCCGGTGGGTTGTGCGAACCGGTCACCTGCACTCCGCCGTCGGCGCCGAGCAGTCGAGTCGCAAAGTAGAGGGCGGGTGTCGGCAGCATGCCGGTATCGATCACGTCGACGCCGGTAGCGCACAGACCCTGGGCCAGCGCATTCGCCAGCGCTTCGCTCGAGGGACGGTTGTCGCGGCCAAGAGCGATCGTCACCGACCGCCCCAGGTGCTCTCGTGCGGCCGATCCGAAGGCCCGACCCAGCGCATGCGCGACGGGCGCGGTGAGCTCGGTGCCCACCACGCCGCGCACGTCGTATTCCCGGAAGATTGCCTTGGCGACGTTCACGCGGACCACCGCCGCTCAGCGACCGGTGGGCGGCGGCCCATCACTGTGACGGAGCTGCACCACGTCCTGGGTGGCAAAGTTGAGCACCGTATTCGGCCACACGCCGAGCACCAGAATGGCCGCAACGCAGACGCCAACCATGACGCGGGTGATCTGCGGAATGCGAATCGTCTGGTGCGCCTGCCGTGTGCGGATGGGGCGCAGCGTCATCGCGAGAATGACGGGCAGATAATATCCTATGGAGATCGCACTGCTGAGCATCGCCACCACCGGCAGCAGTACCTGTCCCTGTCGCAATGCGGCCGTGATCAGAAACCATTTGCCAATAAAGCCGAATGTGCCGGGAAAGCCGAGCAGCGAGAGCATGCATACGCTGAGGCCGATCGCCGCGAACGGCCGGACGGCGAAGAGACCCTCAAGATCCGTGAGCAACACGGTACGGGCGCCGGCCCGCTCGATCGACGCGAGAATGCCGAAGGCCGCCACGATCGTGATCGCGTAGCCGAGCAGGTAGACAAGCACGGCCGCCGTGCCGTCGTTGGAGTGCGCCCAGAGCGGCAACAGCAGATAGCCGGCGTGCGCGATCGAGCTGTACGCGAGCATGCGCTTCATCGACGTCTGCTGCAGCGCGGTAAAGTTCCCGACCAGCATCGTGATGATGGCGAGACCGGCGACCACCGGGCGCCAGAGGTCGACCGCGGCTGGAAACGCTTCGGCCAGCACGCGCGCGAGCGCCAGGAATGCGGCCGCCTTCACGCCGGCCGCCATGAACGTGGTGATCGGCGTCGGCGCACCTTCGTACACGTCCGGCGCCCAGGCGTGGAACGGCACCGCGGCCACCTTGAAGGCAAAGCCGACGAGCACGAGCGCGACGCCCAGCTTGCTCATCAAGGTCGGCGGATTGGCGGCAAGCTGCGCGCCGATCAGCTCGAAGTTGAATTGGCCGGTGGCACCATAGATGAGCGCAATGCCGTAGAGCAGAAAGCCGGACGCGAAGGCCCCGATGAGGAAGTACTTGAGGGCGGCTTCCGCGGAGGCGCGCCGCGTGCGATCGAATCCGGCGAGCACGTACACCGAAATCGACATCACCTCGAGACCGAGGAAGAGCGTGATGAGATCGGCCGCGCCCGCAAGCAGCATGGTGCCCACGGTGGCCAGCATGAGCATCGGGTAGTACTCGGGGGCCAGAATCCCCTGGCGGTCGAGCCAGCGCAGCGACAGAATCGTCACAGCCGACGCGATCCAGAGCAGCAGCGCATCGCTCGCGTAGCGGAACCCGTCGAGCGCGATCATCACATTCAGCCCGTCCGGCCGCGCGCGTTGCCACGCGAGCCAGCCAGTCGCCATCACGGCCAGCACATAGCCCACCAGCGACAGCGCGCCAATCCGCCGCAGGTCCTGCACGGTCGTGTGGCGCCACGCAACGACCAGCAGCACCACGAGCGCCCATGCGGTCAACAGCAATTCGGGCAGCAGCGCGAGCGTTGCGCCGCCGGGAGACGTCAGGTCGATGGGCATCAGGGCTGCTCTCCCATCGCGCGCGGCTCTGGAAAGGTGGGCGGCGGCAGGTGCGGACTTGCCATCTGGAGATAGTGCCGGGCCGCCGTCTCGGTGCGACGGAGGAACGGCGCCGGATAGAGCCCGATCCAGAACATCGCCACCACGAGTGGGCCAAGCACCAGCACTTCACGCAGACTGAGGTCCTTGACCGCCTCGTTGAGCGGATTGGTCAGGCGATTGAAGAACACGCGCTGCGCGGCCCACAGCATGTATGCGGCCGAGAAGATCACCGCCGTGGCCGCAATGGCGACAAGCCAGGGGTATCGTCCGAACGAGCCAAGCAGCACCAGGAACTCGCCCACAAAGCCGTTGAGTCCCGGCAACCCGATCGACGAGAACGACGCCAGCAGGAACGCCGTCGCCAGCATTGGTGCGACGCGTGCGAGTCCGCCAAAGTCGGCGATCTGCCGCGTATGTCGTCGCTCATAGAGCATGCCGATCAGAAAGAAGAGCGCGCCGGTGGAAATGCCGTGCGACACCATCACCAGAATGGCGCCCTGTACGCTGATCACCGTGCTTCCCCATATGCCCAGCATCACAAAGCCAAGATGGCTCACCGATGAATACGCCACGAGGCGCTTGAGATCCGGCTGCACCATCGCCACGAGCGCCGCATACACGATCCCCGCCACCGCCAGGACCGCCATCACCGTTCCGACCGTGCGCGAGAGCGCAAAGACCGGGAAGAACGGAATGGCAAATCGCAGGAAACCATAGGTGCCCATCTTGAGCAGGATCACTGCGAGGTCGACGGAACCGGCCGTCGGCGCTTCGGTATGCGCGTCCGGAAGCCAGGTATGGAATGGGAAGAGCGGCACCTTGACGGCAAAGGCGAGTGCAAAACCCACGAACATCCACCCCGCCCATGGCCGCACCAGATCGGCGTGCGCGAGGAGATTGTCGTACGCGAACGAGTACACACCCGTCGTCCGGCCAATGACCCACACCATCCAGATGATCGCGACGAGCATCAGGAAGGAGCCCACGAACGTATAGATGACAAACTTGGTGGCCGCGTAGATCCGGTTGGTGCTGCCCCAGATGCCCACCACGAAGTACATCGGGATGAGCAGCAATTCCCAGAAGGTGTAGAAGAGGAAGAGGTCGGTCGCGACGAAGACGCCGAGCATGCCGGTCTGCAGCGCCAGCAGAAGCGCGTAGAAGCCGCGCTGCTTCTGGTCGATCGCCTTCCAGCTGCCAAAGACGACCGGTGGCATCATCACGACCGACAGTAGCACCATCAAGACCGACAAGCCGTCGATGCCCACACGATACCCGACACCAAAATTCGCCAGCCACGGCACATCGGTCACGAACTGCATACCAGTAATCGACGGATCGAACGCCCACCAGAGGCCGACGCCGAGCACGAGCTCCAACAGCGCAATACCGAGCGCAATCCACCGGGCGGCGCGTACCGGAAAGAGCAGGATCAGCGGGATGCCGAGGAGCGGCAGCCCGAGCAGCACATGAATCACCCAGGAGCCATAGCCGATGCTGGCAAGGAAGGCGGCCACGGGTTACCTCACCAGCGTGCGAAGGATGATGGCCGCACCCGCGGCGAACATGGCGACGTAGAATGCCACCTGACCGTTCTGCAAGCGCGAGCCGAGCCAGCCCAGTCCCGCCGCGACGCGCGCGGTACCGCCCACGCCGATCCGGTCGATCAGCAATTGGTCCACCGTCTGCCAGAGCACCCGCCGCGACAGCCAGATCGTCGGCTGCACGATTGTCCTGCTGTAGAGCTCGTCGACGTAGTACTTGTGACTGATGACGTTGGCGAGTCCGTGCTCCGGCGGCGTTCGCTCCGGCGACACGACGTTCGCGCGGACCGTCATCTGCCAGCCGGCCAGCAATCCACCGATCGCCACCACCACCGCTACGCCGATAAGCACCCATGTCATCGATGCGGCGGGCTCCGCCGCGACATGGAAGATCGCCGCTGCCGGCGCGGTGACCGGCGCCAGCCAATGATCGAGCCAGTTTCCGCCGCCCACGAACGCCGGCAGGTTCACCACCCCGCCGACCACACTCAGCGCGCCCAGCACGAGCAGCGGTGCCGTCATGATCCACGGCGCCTCGTGCAGATGCGCCCTGGCCTCCGCGCTCCCGCGGAAGTCGCCCAGGAACGTCATCGTCATCAGGCGCGCCATGTAGAACGCGGTCATGAGTGCGGCCGCAAGCCCGAGCGCCCAGCACACCAGATAAACGGGGTGATCCACACCGCGAGCGAAGGCCGCGCCGAGAATGGCGTCCTTGGAGAAGAAGCCCGAGAACGGCGGCACGCCGGCGATCGCGAGTGTGGCCAGTCCCATCAGCGCAAAGGTCCACGGCATGGCGCGCGCGAGACCGCCCATGTTGCGCATGTCCTGCGCGTCGGCGTGGCTGCGTCCCTTGTGCAGCGCGTGGTGCATCGCATGGATCACGCTGCCGGCGCCCAGAAAGAGCAAAGCCTTGAAGAAGGCATGCGTGATCAGGTGAAAGATCCCCGTCGCGTACTCGCCGGTACCCACACCGAGGAACATGTAGCCGAGCTGCGATACGGTGGAATACGCCAGGACCTTCTTGATGTCGAATTGCCTGAGACCGATGCTCGCCGCAAAGAACGCTGTCAGCGCGCCGATCAGCGCGATCACCTCGAGCGTGGTCGGCGCCAGCGCAAAGAGCACTCCGGTCCGCACCACCAGGAAGATGCCGGCGGTGACCATCGTGGCGGCGTGGATCAGGGCCGAGACCGGCGTTGGGCCGGCCATCGCGTCGGGAAGCCACACATAGAGCGGGATTTGCGCCGACTTGCCGGTGCAACCGAGGAAGATCAGCAGGGTGATCAACGTGGCCGCGGAGCTGCCGTAGCCGAGCAATGCCGGCGCCTGCTGCGCGATGCCCGAGAACTCCAGGGTTCCCAGGTGCCACCAGATGAGGAACATCGCGACCATCACGCCAAAGTCGCCGACGCGGTTGGCAAGGAACGCTTTCTTGCCTGCGTTCGAGTTGGCGTCGACCTCGAACCAGAAGCCGATCAGCAGATACGAACAGAGCCCGACGCCTTCCCAGCCGATGAAGGACACCGGCAGCGAGGAGCCGAGCACCAGGACGAGCATGAAGACCACAAAGAGATTCAGATACGCGAAGTACCGCGCGTAACCGGGATCGCTGTGCATGTAACCGACGGAAAACAGATGGATCAACCCGCCGATGCCGGTGATGATGAGCAACATGACCAGCGAGAGGTGATCGGCCTGGAAGGCGAAGTCGATGCTGAAACTCGTCGTCACCGGCAGCCAGTGCCAGAGCACCAGACGGAACACCGGGCTCGGGGCCTGCGCGATGGTGATGAAGAGCCCGACCGCCGCCGCAAACGATCCTGCCAGCGCACCAACGGCCACGGCCGTCACCACGCCCTTGGCGGTGGGACGCCAGAGTGCGAGCGCACCGTTGATGATGGCGCCTGCCAGGGGCAGCAGCACGACCAGCCAGAGGAGTGCGACCACGGGTCAGCCCTTGAGCAGGTTGATCTGCGTGAGGTCCACCGACTGGGTATGCCGGAAGATTGCGAGAATGATGGCGAGGCCCACGGCCGCTTCCGCCGCCGCCACCGTCATCACAAAGAAGACCATCACCTGACCACCAACGCCGTGCAGTTGCGCGAGAGCCACAAAGCTCAGGTTGACGGCGTTGAGCATCAGCTCGATGCACATGAAGACGATGATGGCGTTCCGGCGAATCAGCACGCCGGCAACACCAAGGGTGAAGAGCAGCGCCGAGAGCGCGAGCGATGGTCCCAGGAGCATCAGAGCTTCCTCTTGGCAAGTACCACGGCGCCGATGACGGCCGCCAGCAGCAGCACGGAGGTCACTTCGAACGGCACGAGATAGGTCTGAAAGAGCGGGGCTGCGACCGCGCCTACCGCGCCCTGCGAAGTCATCGCGGCCGCCATGTTCTGTCCCTCTGGAAACACGATCGAGGGGTCGACGACCGGCGCGGTCGGACCGAACTCATGCGCGAGTCGCGTCGGTGAGTAGCCCGCGAGCGACGCCAGCGTCACCCCGATCACACCCGCGAGCACGACGCCGGCGACCCAGCCGCGCCAGCGCTCCCATTGCGTCGGAATCTCCTCGAGGTTGAGGAGCATGATGACGAAGAGGAACAGCACCATGACGGCACCGGCGTACACCAGCACCTGAATGGCCGCGATGAACTGCGCCTGAAGCAGGATAAAGATTCCCGACAGCGCGAACATCGTGGATACCAGCCAGAGCGCCGACGCGACGGCGTTGCGCCGCGTGATGCACAGCAGGGCCGAGCCCGCCGCCCAGACCGCAAAGCCGTAGAAGACGAAGGTGACGAACGTCACGTCACTGGCCGCGCGGGTCGGCGGGATCCCAGAGCGTCGACACCGGATGCGTCTGTGCCGACAGGCGCTCCAGGTCGTAGACAAAGCGTTCGCGCAGATACTCCGAGTTTTCGTAGTGGACGCCCACGTGAATCGCCTCTTCCGGACAGACCTCCTGGCAGTAACCGCAGAAGACGCACCGGAATTCGTCGATCTCGTAGATGAGCGGATAGCGGTTGCCCGCTTCATCTTCGCCCGGCACCAGCTTGATGCAATTCGCGGGACAGACCTGCGGGCAGAGACCGCACGCCACACACTTGGACCGCCCGCTTTCGTCGGTCATCATCCGGTGCGTACCGCGCCAGCGGGTCGAGATGCGCCAATCGTCCGTGCTCCGCACTTCCGGATACTGCATGGTGACCCGGGGCTGGAACATGTGCTTGAACGTGAGCGCCATACCCTTGAGCGTCGCGCGGATGTAGGAAATCTCTTCGTCCGGCCGCTTGAGCACCTTGACACCAATTGCCATCAAATCCTCGCCTGCGCCGGAGTCATGGGGCCGCGACGCGAGCCGCGCACCACGCGACCGCGATCGAGGAGGAAGAACACCCCCCACGCGAGCACGATGTTCAACGCAAAGAGCGCCAGTCCCTCGGTCCTGGGATTGGTCCAGCCGAGCACGCGGTCGACCAGTTGCACCGCACCGGCAATCACCAGGATGTAGCCGAACGACAGCGGCAACAGCACCTTCCAGCCGAGCGCCATGAGCTGGTCATAGCGGAAGCGCGGCAACGTCCAGCGGATCCACATCACGAAGAAGATCCAGAAGAGCATCTTGGCAAAGAAGAACATGTGCGTCACGATGGTCTGCAGCAGTCCACCCTGTTCGTCCCAGTGCGTGAACGGCACGTCCCAGCCGCCAAAGTAGAGCGTCGCCACCATCGCCGCCACCGTCACGATGTGCGCATACTCGCCAATCATGAACAGCGAAAACTTCATCGCGCTGTACTCGGCGTGATATCCTGCCACCAGCTCCGATTCCGCTTCCGGCAAATCGAACGGCAACCGGTTGGTTTCTGCAAAACCCGACACGAGGAAGACGAAGAACGAGAGGAAGAGCGGGCCGATGAACCAGAGACCCTGTTGCTGCCGGGCAATAATCTCGTTGAACGAGGCGTTCCCCGTGAGAATCAGGATCGGCACCACGGACAGCCCCATCGCGACTTCGTACGAAATCATCTGCGCGCTCGCCCGCAATCCGCCGAGCAGCGAGTACTTGCTATTGGAGGCCCAGCCTGCCAGCGCAATGCCGTACACACCAAGCGAGGAGAAGGCGAGGACAAAGATGAATCCGATGGGCAGATCGGCCACCTGCATGGCCAGGAGGCCGTGATAGGAGAACTCGCCCAGCACGGGGAGCGTGAAATCCATGCTGACCGGCAGTGGAGCTGCGAGGGGAATGACCGCGATCATCATGATCGCGGGCATGAACGCCAGGGCCGGCGCCAGCGAAAAGAGGAGATGATTGGCCGACGACGGCAGCGTCTCTTCCTTGATGAAATTCTTGATGCCGTCCGCCGCGGGCTGCAGGATCCCCGACCAGCCCACCCGGTTGGGGCCGGGCCGGTTCTGCATCCACCCCGCCAGCTTGCGCTCCATCAGCGTGAGCAGCGCGACGCCCACCATGATGAAGGTGAAGATCACGAGCAGCCGGATGATCGCCAGCAGCAGAAAGCCCTTGAGCTCGGGCGTCATCGCGCCACGCTCGCCGCCGCGGGCACCACGCGGCCTGTCATGCCAAGCTCGCGGTAGGTCATCCCGCCAAACGCCGCGAGCGCGCCGAACGCTTCCGATGCGGTCGCCGGTGCACTCCGGCCCGGCGCGCGGCGCGCCCAGCCCTGACCGGCGACCCACCACGCCGGACGCGCCATGCCGGGCGCGGGGCGCGCCGGCAAGTACCGCTGTGCCCGTCGATCGCGATTGACGTACACGCCCTGCTCTTCGGCCATCGTCGTCACCGGCAGCACCAGGTCCACCGTGCGGAGCCGGGGATCCGCGATGGTCGCAAAATGCGCCAGATGCGAAGCGCCGGCGAGTGCCGTCGCTTCCGCATCATCGAGCTCGACATCGATCACGATCACCATCGCCGCACCACTCACCGCCGCCATCGCACTCGCCCACGAGGCGTTCACGCCCAGCAGACGCGCCCCTTCGAGGTTCGCCGCGCGTTCGGCGCGGAGCGCCAGATCCGGAATCCCGCTCAGCGCTTCTTCGGCACCCATGGGGACCTTCATTGCAGCCGTCACCTGGGCCCCAGCCACGAGCTGCATCACGCCACCCAGCGTCTCGCACGATGCGCGGCCGCCGGCGAGTACAACCACCGGCCCTGCGCTTTCGTTGAGCAGTGTGGCACACCGGTCAAGCGCCGCGTCCCAATCAACCGCGCGCAGGCGATCGCCATCGCGCACCAGCGGCGCCTCGGCGCGGTCGCCGCGATTCATCCAGCGATAGTCGGCGCGGCCCGTGTCGCAGATGAAGTGGCGGTTCACTTCGAGATTCGGACGCGGGCGCAGACGGACCACCGCGTCATCGCGCGTGTCGATCGTCATGTTGCAGCCCTGCGTGCAGCCGGGACAGATCGACGCCGTCTTGTCGAGATCCCACGCGCGCGCCTTGTGCAGGAAATCCTTCGACAGCAAGGATCCCACCGGACACAGGTCGACTACGTTCCCGGACCAGGGATGGTCGAGCCGCTCATCCTGATCGATGCCGATATAGGCCCGGTCACCGCGGTCATAAACCTCGATCACAGGATCGCCCGCCACATTCCCCATGAAGCGGACGCAACGCGTACAGAGGATGCAGCGGTTGGGCACATAGAGAATGTCCGCGCCAAAATCCTCGACCGGCGCATAGCGCTTGGGATAGTCGGCATAGCGCGTTCCCGCGCGGCCTTCCTGGAAGACAAAGTCCTGCAGCTCGCACTCGCCGGCCTGGTCGCAGATCGGACAATCGAGGGGATGGTTGATGAGCAGGAATTCGAGGACCGCTTCACGCGCCGTCTTGGCATCCGGCGAATGGACATGCACCACCTGGCCCTCAGTCACCGCGGTCACGCACGCCGGCATCAGCTTGGGAGCTTTCTCGACCTGCACCAGACACATGCGGCACACGGCAGGCGACGGCAGCGACGGATGGTAGCAGTAGTGCGGCACGAGCACGCCGGCCTGCTTGGCGGCTTCGATGATCATCGTGCCCTTGGGCACCGTGACCTGCACGTCATCGATGGTTACGGTGACAGTTTCGTCAGCCATCGTTCAGACCTCCGCCATCGCCGGTACCGCGGCACCGGTGAGATACGCCTCAAAGTCGGCGCGGAACTTGTGAATGCCGCTCACCACCGGCGCCGCGCAGGAATCGCTGAGCACGCAGATGGTCTTCCCTGTCATCTGCTCCGAAAGCTCGAGCAGGAGGTCGAGGTCCGACGCCTTGCCTTCTCCTGCCAGCAGACGCTCGAGAATCCGCGTGGTCCACGCGGTGCCTTCGCGGCAGTTGGTGCACTGCGCGCAGCTTTCATGCGCATAGAACTTCGCGAGGCGCATGATCTGGTAGACGAGATCCGTCGTGTCGTCCATCACGATCATTCCGCCGGAGCCTAGCATCGAGCCCTTCGCGACAATGCCCTCATAGTCCGTGGCGCACTCCTCGACTTCCGCAGGCGTCATGATCGGCACCGACGATCCGCCGGGAATCACCGCCTTGAGCGTGCGTCCGGGCAGCATGCCGCCACAGAGGTCGTAGATCAGCTCTTTCATGGGCAGGCCGAGGGTGATCTCATACACCCCCGGACGTTGCACATGCCCGCAGACGGAAATCAGCTTGGTGCCGGTGCTCTTGGGACTCGAGAGCGTGAGGCCGGCATACCACGCGGCCCCCCGCACCAGAATGTGCGGCACGGCGGCAAGCGTCTCGACATTGTTGATCGTGGTCGGCGCGCCAAACAGTCCCGCCACCGCAGGAAACGGCGGCTTGATGCGGGGATTGCCGCGCCGGCCCTCCAGTGAATTCATCAGCGCGGTTTCTTCGCCGCAGATGTAGGCTCCGGCGCCGCGATGAATCACGACATCGTGCCGCTTGCCCGAGCCAAAGACATTCGCGCCCAGTGCGCCGGCGGCGTATGCCTCCGCCACCGCCTTGACCATCACATGGTACGGCTCGGTGAATTCGCCCCGAATGTAGATGTAGGTCGTCTCGGCGCGGATCGCGAGCCCGCCGATGATGCAGCCTTCGATCAGCGCATGCGGTGTCCACCGCATGATCTCGCGATCCTTGAAGGTGCCGGGCTCGGACTCGTCGGCGTTGCAGCAGAGATAGTGCGGCCGCGACGTGTCCTTGGGCATGAAGGACCATTTCATCCCGGTGGGAAACCCCGCCCCGCCCCGCCCGCGCAGTCCGGATGCCTTGACCTCATCGACGATCTGCTCCGGCGTCATTTCCAGCGCCTTGCGCAGTGCGGCGTACCCACCGCGCTTGACCCAGCCGTCAAAGGTGCGCGCGTCGGCCTCGCCAAAGTGTGTCGAGAGAACCGGCGTTTCCTTCGGATGAATCGGGTGCGGATAGCCCATCAGGGATACCGTGCCAGGATTTCGGAGACGCGCTCGACCGTCACGGACTCGATGAAATCATCACCCACCAGAATCGGCGTGGCAAAGCCGCAGGCACCCAGACATTCCACTTCGATCACCGTAAATCGTCCATCGGGACTCGTGCTGCCGAGATCGCCGCAACCGGTCTGTTCCACCAACGCGCGCGCAACGTCCTCGGCGCCGCAGATCCCGCACGGCGACGTGGTACACACCTGGATGAAGTGCCGTCCCACCGGGTGCGTGTGATACATCGTGTAGAACGTGACCACGCCGCGCACATAGGCGGCGGTGAGTCCGATCTTCTCCGCCACTTCGTGCATCGCGCCGTCGGAAATCCAGCCGCGGGCCTCCTGCACCAGCCACAATGCCGGCAGCAGCAGCGCCTGCTTGGTCGGATACTTGGGATAGAGCGCTTCCAGCTGGGCGAGCACTGCGCCAGTGAAGACGGGCTCGTACACCGCGGTTTCACCACTCACCGATCGATCTCTCCCATCACGATGTCCACGCTGGCATTGATCGCGATCACGTCGGACAAGAGCGCGCCTTCGCAGAGTTTGGGCAACGCGGCGAGGTTCAGGAACGACGGCGGGCGAATACGCCAGCGGACCGGTTTGGCCGTACCGTCGGACACCAGGTAGTAGCCGAGTTCGCCCTTGGGATTCTCCACGCCCAGATAGACCTCACCCGCCGGGACCTTCACGCCTTCCATCACCTGTTTGAAATGGAAGATCATTGCTTCCATGTCGCTCATCGCGCGGGGCTTGGGCGGCAGCGTGATATGCGGATCGTCGACGTCGACGGGGCCGGGCCGCATCTTGTCGAGCGCCTGCTCCATGATGCGCACCGACTGGAACATCTCTTCCATGCGAATGCGGTAGCGATCGTAAATATCCCCGTGCTCGCCGATGGGCACATCAAAATCAAATTCGTCGTAGCCCAGGTACGGCCGGTCCTTGCGCACGTCGTACGCCACACCGCTGGCGCGCAACATCGGCCCGGAGAGCGAATAGTTGATCGCATCTTCCGCCGACATCGCTCCCACGCCTTGCGTCCGGCCGCACCAGATCGCATTGCGGGTGAACATCGTATCGACCTCGCGCAAGGTGGTCGGGAAGGTCCGCACAAACTCGCGCAGGCCGTCTTCCCATCCCTCGGGCACATCCGCCATCATCCCACCGATGCGCGCGACCGACGTGGTGAGCCGCGCACCGGTCCACGCTTCCTGCAGGTTGTAGACGCGCTCGCGCTGCTCGAACATCCACAGGAACGGCGTGTAGGCGCCGAGATCGATGCCGGTGGTTCCCGCCCAGACCAGGTGGGAAATGATCCGGCTCATCTCGCATGCGATCACGCGCAGCAGGCGGCAGCGTTCGGTGATCTGCAGCCCGAGCAGCGCTTCGACGGCCAGCGCCAGCGCGATGTTGTTCGCCATCGGCGACAGATAGTCGGTGCGATCGGTGAGCGGGATGATCTGATTGTAGAAGCGGTATTCGCCGAGTTTCTCGAAGCCCGAGTGCAGATAGCCGATGTGCGGGATGACGCGCTTGACCGTCTCGCCCTCGAGTTCCATCACGAGTCGCAGGACGCCGTGCGTCGCCGGATGCTGCGGCCCGATGTTCACCAGCATCCGCTCGGCGCCAAAGTCGTCGTCGACGGCCTCGCTCGGACGGCGCGCCACGCCGAGGGGCACGTTGCGCAGATTGCCCAGGCGATCGAGCGTGGGTGTGGCGAGTTCCATTTCGACGGTGCGCGTGGTCACGGCAATGGCCCCCGACCGCTCTTGGCCAGACGATCACGCATGTCCGCCGGCAACTCGTTGTACGCGTCGGCGATCGAGAGTTCCTCGAGCGAGTAGTACGCCTCGGGATTTGCGAGCAAGGCCTGGCGCGTCTGCTCGGCGCGCGACCAGTGGCCGCGCAAGGGAAAGGACTTCCTGAGCGGAAAGCCTTCGCTGTACGTCTCCCACATCAGAATGCGCCGCAGATCGGGATGCCCGGCAAAGCGGATGCCGAACATGTCCCACACCTCGCGCTCGAGCCAGTCGGCGCCGGCCCAGAGATCGCGCACCGACTGCACTTCCAGCACGCCATCTGGCAGTAGCGGGATCTTGAGGCGGAGATCGGCCTTGCGAGCCAGCGAGCGGAGCTGGTAGACCATTTCGAGCGGCAGCTCGGGGTCGCGGTACTCGACGCAGGTGATATCGGTCAGGTAGTCGAAATGCTGCGCCGGATCGTTCTTGAGCCACGCCAGCATCGCGTGCGCACGATCGCGTGACACCGACACGACCATCTGCCCGCTGAATACCTGGGTCCGGATGATGCCATCGGGAAACGCCGCCTGGAGTGCCGCCACCGTCGCCGTCGCCAGCGTCAGGTCCTTGGCTTCGCTCGGCACCACCACCGCAGCCGTCATCCGGACCTCGTCTGACTCACCGAGTTGCCGAACGGTTCGGACACCTCGTCGATATCGGCGGGACGACGGAAGAGCCCGTCGTCGCCGACCAGGTGCTCCACCCGAAGGCGCGGATCGAGGAGCGATTCGCCGCGAATCTTCTTCTGCAGCAGCATGATGCCATACAGCAGGCCTTCCGGGCGCGGCGGACAGCCGGGCACGTATACATCGACCGGAATGATCGTGTCGATCCCCTGCACCATCGCGTAATTGTCGAAGATCCCGCCGGTCGACGCGCACGCACCCATCGAGATCGCCCACTTGGGCTGCGGCATCTGATCCCAGATGCGGCGGATGACAGGTGCCAGCTTGAACGGGAGACGGCCGGCGCAGATCAGCACATCCGCCTGACGGGGTGAGAAGCTCTGCCGCTCCATGCCAAAACGCGCGATATCGAATCGCGACGCCGCGGTCGCCATGTATTCGATGGCGCAGCAGGCAGTGCCGAACGGCATCGGCCAGAGCGAGTTGGAACGTCCCCAGTTGACCAGCGAATCGAGCCGGGTGGTCACCCAGTTGGGCGACATCGTTTCCACCGCCTCGGCGTCCGTCTGGCCTGGCACGATCAGTCCCATTGGAGCGCCCCGCGCTTCCAGATGTAGATGTAGCCCACGCCCAGAATGATCACGAAGGTCAGCATCTCCAGCAGGAGCACGCCTCCCAGGTCGCGGAGTTGCTGAAACGCCACCGCCCAGGGGATGAGAAAGACCGTCTCGATGTCGAAGATGATGAAGAGCATGGCCACGAGGTAATACTTGACCGAGAAGCGCTCCCGCGCGTCGCCAATGACCGGCATCCCCGATTCGTAAGCCGCGTCCTTGACCGCCGTGGGCCGGCGATTGGACAGCAGCGTCGACGCCCCGATGATCAGGACCGCGTTCAGGGCGACGAAGACGAGAAGCAGGAGTATCGGGATGTAGGGCTGTAGCATCAGGCGCCCGGCCTCGTGAAAAATTTCACAACCTCAAAGGTATTGGATTTTGGGGGTGATTTCAACGACGTCGGGGCCTGAGACTGGGGACCTGAGCCTGGAGACCTGAGACCTTGACCGAGTGGCTCTCGGGTTTGAGGTCTCACGTCCCGGTCTCTGATCGCCACGTCCATCTATATTCCGCCCCCATGTCCATCAAATCCGATCGCTGGATCCGCCGGATGGCTCGCGATCATCAGATGATCGAGCCCTTCGTCGACGGTCAGGTCCGTGCCGGCGCCATCTCCTATGGCGTCTCGTCCTATGGCTACGACATGCGCGTGGCCGACGATTTCCGGATCTTCACCAACGTGCTCTCCGCCATCGTCGATCCCAAGCACTTTGACGACAAGAGCTTTGTCGAGTTCAAGGGCGATGTCTGCGTCGTGCCGCCCAACTCGTTCGCGCTGGCCCGGTCGGTGGAGTACTTCCGGATTCCGCGCGAGGTGCTGACGATCTGCGTGGGCAAGTCGACCTACGCGCGGTGCGGCATCATCACCAACGTCACGCCGTTCGAACCCGAGTGGGAAGGCCATGTGACGCTGGAAATCAGCAACACCACGCCGCTCCCCGCCCGCATCTACGCGAACGAGGGGATCTGCCAGGTTCTCTTTTTTGAAGCCGACGCCGACGACATCTGCGAAACGAGCTACGCCGACAAGAAGGGCAAGTACCAGGCGCAGCGCGGCGTGACGCTACCGAAGATCTGACGTCGCCGTATTGACCGCCGCCGTGGCCGCCCGCACGTGCGCGGCCAGGTCGGACAGTTCCTTCCCCGCCAGTGTCGCGTTGTGGTCCCGCAACGCTTCCGCCACACTCGGCAACGCGATATTCGCATAGCCGTTATCGCGATCCGACGCAAAGACCAGATTCTTCATGAATGGCCGCCCCACCAGTCCCTGCGGGCGCGTCAGCTGCAACTCCACCTTCCGGAGATCGGCGTTGACCTTGGCCAGCCGCGTCGCCGCGAGCGGTGCGCCGGTGAGCGCCGCGTCGCGCGCCGCATCAAAGCGCCGGCCCGCACTATCAAACTGTGCCATCGCAAGCGACGCGTCAGCCACGCCCGCGGCATCGAGCGAGGGGTCGCGCGTGACGCGTTGCAGCAGCTGGCCGAGATAGGCGCCGAGCGCACTGAAATCGTAGGGAATGATATCGGCATCAGCGAGCCGGCCGACGAGCACTGCACCCACGCGTCCCGCCGCGGCATGGCCCAGATAGCCGGGATCGCCAAAGCGCTCCATGTGCGTGTACGTATCGTAGGCGGAGTGATAAATGCCGCCGCCACTACCGCCAAAGCCGAACTCGAGTGAGGGAATGCCGAGACCGTTGTAGAAGGCGCCAAAATCGGAACCGCCGCCCAGGTCGCCCATCCGTGGTTCGGCGCTGGGGGCCGCACCGCCGCGTCCACCGCGGCCGCCGCCGGAGGACCAGCGCGCGTAGACCGAGCCGGTGTCGACTGGAGCGCGGACCACTTTGGTCGCGTCGCGCAGCATGCCCTGCAGAGAGGCCGTGCCGCTCGCGCTGAAGTTGGTACCCGCGGCGGATTCGTCTTCATTGATATAGGCGACGGCGTCCGCCTTGAGCTCCTGGCTCTTGAGCTCCACCCATTCGGTCGACCCGACCAGGCCCCACTCCTCGGCGTCCCACGTGGCAAAGACGATGGTACGCTTGGGACGGATCCCCGCCTTGAGCGCATCGCCCCAGGCGTGCGCCGCTTCCATGATGCTCACTGTGCCGGACACGTTGTCGTCCGCACCAGGACCCCACGCGTCGCGATGGCCGCCAATGATCACCATCTCATTGGGAAATTCGCTGCCGCGAATGGTGCCGAACGTATCGTAGATGTTCTTGTAGGCCTTGGCCCCGCGCTGTGGCCAAACCGCCACCCGCACCTTCACCGAGCCATCGCCAAGGTGATAGGGGAACGTCATGCCGCCCTGCCAGCCACCACGGCCGGCAGAAGAAGGCACGGCGGGACCGCCCATGTCCTTCATCAATGAGTCGGCGTTGCCGTAGCCGATCGGCACCACCGGAATGTGCGCCACGTCGAGTGAATCCTCGGGCACACGCCGGGCGTTGGCGGTCGACGCCCAGCCCGGCGTGGTCGGATCGCCGTCGCCGTTATAGATCGACCCGCGCTGCACACCCTGCGCGGGGCGATACGGACCTTCGGGATAAACGGGGCCGCGCACAAAGCCATCGTCCTGCGGATCAGAGTAGATCAGCAAGGCCACCGCGCCATGACTCTCGGCCTCGCGCGCCTTGATGCCGCGGAACGACTGCCCGTAGCGCGCGATCGCCACTTTGCCCTTCACCGATATTCCCAGCGAATCGAGACGCTGGTAATCGGTGGGAAGGCCATAGTTCACGTACACGAGCGGAGCGGTCACATCACCCGCGCCGGAGTTGCCGTTCATGGCCGGCCATTGGTTGGGAAGCGCCGTGGTTGGATCGCCGACAATCGGCGGCTCGCTCAGATCGAGGCGCTGGCGTGTGGGTGTGATGCGTTCGACAATGGTGGAGTCGTGATACGGCATGTATACGCGAAATGCTACGCGCGAGGTATCGAGCCCCCAGCTCTTCATCTGCGTCAGGACGTAGTTGGCGGTTTCGATCTGCGCAGGCGTTCCGGCCACGTGCGGCTTGCCGGCGAGCACATGGGTAAAGACCCTGGCCGACATCGTATCGGGCACCAATTGGAGGCGCGCGTCGAGCGCTAGCTCCCTGGTCGCATCCGCCGCGCTGAAGCCGGCGATCTGCTGGGCCGCGGCAGGGGTCGCAAGAGAAGCGGCAAAGCACGCAATGAGCAGGAGACGCTGGCGCACGGATGGCCCGGGCAAAGGGTTGGAAGGCATCTCCCAAAGATAACGGCCCGCCGCGTATGCCGGTTACGGCACCACGCCGGTGATGTCGTAGATGTTGAGCGCGGGCAGATCGGGGTCCTGCGCCGCAAAGACATACGTGCGACCGTTGACCACCCTGGTTTCGCCGGTATGGAGGCCTTGCGGCACGTAGACGAACGCCACTTCCACCGGCTTGAGTGGATTGGCCCGGCTGAACACGTGCAAACCCGCACCGGTACCTCCTTCGGTGGTGATCACCAATGCCTTGCCATCGGGGCTGACCGCCACGTCGCTGATGGTCCCGGTGTTCGCAATCACTACGGAGTCGGCGAGCGTGGGAATTCCATTGCCATCGAGTTGCCAGACCTTGACGACATTCCCCGGCACGCCCTTGGTGCGAAAGAAACCACCCCACGTCCCGCTATACGCGACAGTGCCGACCACCCACTGATCCGACCCGTAGCGCTCGGGGACGTTGTTGCCGCCGCCCTTGGTCGCGAGCGTGACCGGATCGAGCGCCCAGAAGCCGCTCACCATGTCGGTCGCGTACAGCGTGTTGCCTGACAGCATGACGCCCCAGACGTACGTGTTGTTCGGACCGCCTGGCGTCACCTCATGAATGATGCGGTTTGACATGTCGCCGCTCAGTGTGCCCGACACGTCGATCGCGACGACACCACCGTTGTAATACGCGGCGTAGAGGATCTGGCGCGACTCATCCATCCAGAAATTGTGCGTGCCGGCGCCGTTGATGTGAATGAAGCCGACTTCCACCGGTGCGGCCAGATTGGAGACGTTGACAATGTGAATGTCTCCGCTGGAGGACGTCCCCACCGTTCCCGGACCTTCCTGGCCGATGAACAGGTACTTCTTCTCGCCGGTCACCGGATTCTGAAACCACCACGCGTTGTGCACTTCGGGCCCTGCCGCGACGCCATCCGCGCTCGTCACCAGCGATGAGATGAGTTGCGGATTGGACGGACTGCCGCCTTTCACGCCGTTGCCCACGTCATAGATGAGCACGCCGGTATTCCACGCGCAGAGGAACGCGAGGCCATCACGCACGAACGTGTCGTGCGCGCCGTAGTTGGGGAGCACCGGAATACTTGCGACGAGTCTGACCGAGTCGACCACAGTGGTGCCCGCACCGGCCGACGCGCTTTCCGGCGAGCAGCTCGCCAGCGCGATGCACGCCGCTGCCAGTGGCCAGCTGGCGCGGACAAGCCACCATCGAGCAACGGCGTGATCGCGCATCACATCCTCATCGCGCCCGGGGGCATCATCATCATCGGCTCATCGAGCACACCGTAACGGCCCATCCGGTGACCGGCCATTCCCCAGTCGACCTTGAGGCCGACATTGAGCGCGTTCACATCGTCGGTGCCGTACTCCGTAAACGGATCAAAGACTCCACCAGCCACGGATGCAACGGAGCCTCGCGTCACCTCGATGTACGGCTGCAGGCCGAGGTGTGTGCCGTGGGGGAAGAGATCTGCGCTCAGGTGAAGCGTGTGCAGCGTCCAGCGCGTGATCCCGGCGATGTCGTTGTCCGGATTGGGATAGACCGTTCGAAACGGATCGACGAGCCGCGGCTCCTCCGGCCGATCGGTCCGCTCAAAGCGATAGGAAAGCGCAAAGCGTCCGCGGCGGACCATCGCTTCGGCCAGAAGTGAATGCAGCACCAGGAAGTTGCCGAGTTCGTCCGAACGCTCCCACTCGATCAACACGTACCGCTCACCCCACGAGGGATGATCGTCCCAGCGTGCTGAAGTGGAGGCCTTGTAGACCTCCGGACCACCACCGTCACGGTTCTCTGGCGAGCTGACACGGGCGAGTGATCCCTGCACTTCGAAGTGCTGCACCGGCCGCACCGTGACTCGCGCTGCGCGTGAATCGCCAAACCGCCAGGTTCCCTGCGGCGTCCTGATCACCGGCCAATCGCCTGGCCTGGTCGGCTCGTCGCCATTGAACAGCGCGGCTTCGATCGTCACCGGCCCGAGCCCGTACTGGACGACACCGATCGCGCGCTCGAGGATCTGCGCCAGATGGTGATTGACCGGATACCGTACAAAGGGCCGGGACATCGGGTCATCCGTCCCGAACGGAACGAACCCCTTGCCCACCACGACGCCGAGACGCCCTGATCCGTCGAGGCGGCCGAGAAGATCGTTGCCCGCAACTGTCAGTTCGTGCGCATAGGTATGCGGATGGCGGCGATCGACGAAGCCTTCACCCCACGCACCCGGCGTCAGTTCGCCATGCGGGATCGTCAGTCCTTCAAAGTCCGCCGTGGCGACAAACGCGAGTTTGCCGCCAAAGGCGCTTCCGTCGAGCATCAGCACCGGCTGCACCACGCGCGCTTCCGTGAGCGAGCCGCCGCCGGGGACCGGATCGGAATGGTCGACAGTAAAGATCAGCTGACCCATCGGTGTGATGTTGAAGCCCTGGGCGCCGAGGACGGTCACGGGCCACGCAATCAGGATCAGCGCCACGGAAGCGGTGGAACGACATCGACGAAGGCTTCGCACAGACACGTATTTCCTCAGTTCACTGCACGACGTTGGTAATGTCGTAGATGTTCATCCCCTGCGCCGAGGGATCAACCGCCGCAAAGACGTAACTCCTGCCGTTGATCGTCGCAAGCTCGCCGGTATGCAATCCCTGCGGTACCAGGACTCTGCCCCGCAGCACCGGATGCGCCGGATCCACGAGATCGAACACGTAGAGCCCGGCCCCGGCGCCGCCCTCCGCCGTTGCCACCAGCCGCTTGTGGTCGTCGGAGACCGCGATATCGCTCACGGTGGTAATCCCCGGAATCAGGATCGAATCCGCGAGCGCCGGCGCGCCATTCGCGCCAAGCGACCAGATGTTGATGATGTTCCCGGCGACGGCGCGCGCACCCCAGCCGCCGGTGTACGCGTACTGGCCGTCGACCCAGAGATCCGACGTATACCGCGCCGGGACATTGTTGCCACCACCCTTGGTCGCGAGCGACCCTGGGTTGAGTGCCCAGAGTCCGCTGAGCATGTCCGCGGCGTAAAGCGTGCCGTTCGCAAGCATCACGCCCCAGACATAGGTGTTGCCCGAACCACCGGGCATCACTTCAGTCCGTATGCGTGACGACATGTCGCCCGACAGTTCGCCGGACACATCCACGGCGATCACGCCGCCGTTGTAGTACGCGGCATAGAGAATCTGGTTCGCTTCGTCCATCCAGAAATTGTGCGTGCCAGCTCCCGGAATGTGAATGAACCCCGTCTCGACCGGATGCGCCAGATTCGATACGTCGACAATGTGAATGTCGCCCGACGACGTACTGCCGACGACCGCTGGACCTTCCTGTCCGATGAAGAGGTAGCGGTTCTCGCCGCTCACCGGATTGTGAAACCACCACGCATTGTGCACGGCCGGCCCACCGGGCACGCCGTCATCGCTGGTGATGAGCGAGGAGATCAGTTGCGGATGCGCCGGGCTGCCACTCGCCATGCCATTGCCCACATCGTAGATCCGCACGCCCATGTTCCAGTCGCACACGAACGCCAGGCCGTCGCGCACAAAGCTGTCGTGGTCATACGTGGCGCCCGCCGGTGCAGGCACGTTCGCCACAAGCACCGGAGTCGCGGCGGGGTCGAGCGCGGTCTCGCCAAAGACGACCGGCGTGCTGACGCCGGTGATGACGGCCTGCACGGACTGTGTCGTACCCGAGCTGCCGAGCGTAAAGCGCGCGAACGCGTTGCCGCTCGAATCGCTGCTCGCACCCAGCGGTACGACCGATCCGCCGCCGGAAACCACATTCCACGTCACCGCACGCCCGATGACCGGGCCGCTGTCATTGAGCACCTGCAACTGCAGCAGCGTCGGCAATGTCACGCCGACGTCCGCGACCTGCCCGCCTCCCGCTGTCACGACACCCCGCACCGGACACGGCGAGACGCTTTGCACCGAGTACGTCACCGCCGCCGGCGCACCGACGACGGTTGCGGTGACCGTAGCTCCTTCGACCGCAGTCCCGACCAGGTACGTGCCGGTGTTGTAGCCGAGGCCGTCGGTCTTACCGGACGCTGACGAGACCACCGCACCGTGCCCGGTCACGACCGACCACGAAACGAGCGCGCCGACGACCGGTCGGTTGAGAGTGTCGAGAACCTGCACGTACAGATTGACGGGCAGGCTCAGACACTCAGTGACCGTCGACGCACTCACGGCGCGCAACGACACGACTGGCGGAACGGTCGGTGGGGGGGCGGTATTGGAATCAGAAGAACTGCACGCGGCAAGGAACATCGCAAGCATCAGCGCACCGGCGCCACGGCGGCGCGGCCAAAGCCTCAGCCGGCGCCGCTTTCCATGCGTCCCGCCGGCCGTTGGGCCAACGTCGCGCGCAACAGCTCGCGATTCATCCGCGCGATATTTTCCAGCGAAATCTCCTTGGGACATGCGGCCTCGCATTCACCAAAGTTGCTGCATCCGCCAAAACCCTCGGCGTCCATCTGCCGGACCATCGCCTGCACTCGGCGCTGGCGCTCCGGCTGCCCCTGGGGCAGGAGTGCAAGATGGCTGACTTTGGCGGCCGTGAACAGCGTAGCCGAACCATTGGGGCAGGCTGCGACGCACGCCCCACAACCGATGCAGGCCGCCGCGTCCATGGCCAGATCGGAGACTTCCTTGGGAATCAGCATGGCATTCCCGTCCTGCGCCGAGCCGGTGGGCGCGGTGACAAACCCGCCCGCCTGGATGATCCGGTCAAAGGCGGTGCGGTCCACGACCAGATCCCGGAGCACCGGAAACGCCGAGGCGCGCCACGGCTCGACCACGATGACGTCGCCATCCTCGTAGGTCCGCATGTGGAGCTGGCAGGTCGTCGTCGCCCGCTTGGGGCCGTGAGGAACGCCATCGATCATCAGCGAGCAGGTGCCGCAGATCCCTTCGCGGCAATCATGATCGAACGCGATCGGCTCTTCGCCCTTTGCCGTGAGATCCTCGTTGACCACATCCAGCATCTCGAGGAAGGACATGTCGGGGCTGACATCGTCCGCGTGATACGTGTGAAAGGCTCCGGCCACCGCCGGTCCCGGCTGACGCCACACCTTGAGCGTGATCCTCATTTGTACGACCTCGTCGCCAGCTTGACGAACTCGAACTCCAGCGGCTCGATGTTGCGAATGGGGCGTTTTCCTTCGCCACCGTACTCCCAGACCGCCACGTGCGTGAACGCTGCATCGTTCCGCTGCGCCTCGCCATCGGGCGTCTCGTATTCCGTGCGAAAATGGCAGCCGCATGATTCTTCGCGCGTCAGCGCATCGAGACAGGTCATCTCGGCGAACTCCATGAAGTCCGCCACACGGCCGGCCTTCTCCAGCGACTGGTTGAGCGTCGCCGCCGACCCGGGTACGCGGACGTTTTCCCAGAACTCGGCCCGCAGCTCGGGAATGCGCTTGAGCGCAGTCTCCAGCCCGGCGCGATTGCGGGCCATGCCGCACTGCTCCCACATCAAGGCCCCCAGCTCGCGGTGGAACGAGTCGACCGAGCGCGTTCCGTTGATCGACAGGAGGCGATCGATCTGCGCCTTGCAGCGCGCTTCTGCCGCCTTGAATTCCGGATGCGAGGCATCCACCGCCTGGAGTTTGGTGCCGGCGAGATAATCACCGATGGTGTACGGCAGAATGAAATAGCCGTCGGCCAGGCCCTGCATCAACGCCGACGCACCCAGGCGGTTGGCGCCGTGATCGGAGAAGTTGGCTTCGCCAGTCACATGCAGGCCGGGAATCGTGCTCATCAGGTTGTAGTCGACCCAGAGCCCGCCCATCGTGTAGTGGACCGCCGGGAAGATCCGCATCGGAACCACGTAGGGATTCTCGCCCGTGATCCGCTCGTACATCTCGAACAGATTGCCGTACCGTTCGCGGATGGTGTCCTCGCCCACGCGCGCAATGGCGCTGGCAAAGTCGAGGTAGACGCCGCGTCCTCCCGGGCCTACGCCTCGGCCTTCATCGCACACTTCCTTGGCCGCGCGCGATGCGATGTCGCGCGGCGCAAGATTGCCGTAGCTCGGATACTTGCGCTCGAGATAGTAGTCGCGCTCGCCGGTCGGGATGGCGTCTGCTGCGCGCTTGTCCCCGCCGACCGTCGGCACCCACACCCGGCCATCGTTGCGCAGAGATTCCGACATGAGCGTCAACTTGGATTGATGCTCACCACTCACGGGAATGCACGTCGGGTGAATCTGCGTGAAGCACGGATTGGCAAAGCCGGCGCCCTTCTGATACGCCCGGAACGCCGCAGTGACGTTGCAGCCCTTGGCATTGGTCGACAGGAAGAACACGTTGCCGTAGCCGCCGGTCGCGAGCACGACCGCATCGCCGGCAAAGGACTCGAGCTTTCCCGTGATCATGTCGCGCGCCACGATGCCCCGCGCCTGACCATCGACCACCACCAGCTCGAGCATCTCGTGCCGCGAATACATGGTGACCGAACCGCGGGCGATCATCCGCTCCAGTGCCTGATACGCACCGAGGAGGAGCTGCTGACCAGTCTGGCCGCGGGCGTAGAAGGTGCGGGACACCTGCGCACCACCAAACGAGCGATTGGCGAGCAACCCGCCGTAGTCACGCGCAAATGGCACGCCCTGCGCGACACATTGGTCGATGATGTTGGCCGACACTTGCGCGAGTCGATAGACATTGGCTTCGCGCGAGCGGAAATCGCCGCCCTTGATGGTGTCGTAGAAGAGGCGCCAGGTGGAGTCGCCGTCGTTCTGATAGTTCTTGGCGGCGTTGATACCGCCCTGCGCAGCAATCGAATGCGCCCGCCGCGGGGAATCCTGAAAGCAGAAGCACGAAACCGTGTATCCCAGCTCCGCCAGCGACGCCGCGGCCGACGCACCCGCCAGTCCGGAGCCCACCATGATGATGTGGAACTTCCGCTTATTTGTCGGTGACACCAGCTTGAGATTCGCCAGGTGACGGTCCCACTTCTCTTCGAGCGGTCCCGCCGGAATCTTCGCGTCGAATTTCATCGCAACCATCCGAGCAGTGCTGCCAGCGGAATTGTCGCAAAACCACCCGCAATCAGAACGGCCAGCCCGATCGCGATCACCTTCCGGCTGCGATTCCACGCCGGATGGTTGATGCCGAGCGTCTGGAAGACCGACCATGTGCCATGCCAGAGATGCGCGCCGAGGGCGAGCATCGCGACCAGATAGAAGATCGCGACCGGCGTGACCGCCATGCCGGTGATCACATTCCGGCCCACTTCACCCGGATGGAAATCGGGATGAAACGTGCCAGTGGTGAAATGCAGAATGTGAAAGACAATGAAGACGGCAAGCAGGACGCCGCCCCAGCGCATGGTGCGCCCGGCGTACGTCGTGACCTGCCGTTCGTACTTGTCGTAGCCGTCGGGTCGCGCTGCGTGGGCGCGCTGCGTCAATTGCCACGCGGCAATGCCGTGAAGAATGACGCAGGCGAGCAGCACCGCGCGCGCAATCCAGAGCAGCGGGCCCAGTGACCGGAGCCATGCGCCGTAACTGTCGAGGTGGCCCGGATTGCTGAAGATCAGCACGTTGGAGATCACGTGCGAAATGAGGAACAGCACCATCACGATGCCCGTGACGGCCATCACGATCTTCTTGCCGACCGTGGCATGCCACAGGGCGGAGAGCGGACTCATGCGACGCTCAGACGATCGCCTGGACCGACCGGACGGACTCTGCCGACTTGTGCAGCGCCGCCTTCTCCTCCGCGGTCAGCGTGATCTCGACGATACGCTCCAGCCCGTTGCGGCCGAGCAGGCACGGCACGCCGCAGTACACATCACGCAGCGCAAACTCCCCCTGCAGCCACGCCGAGCACGGCAGTATCCGCTTCTGGTCGAGGACGATCGCCTCGGCCATCTGGACGGCCGCGGCACTCGGCGCGTAGTACGCGGAGCCCGTCTTGAGATGCGCGACGATCTCCGCACCGCCGTTGCGGGCGCGATCCACGATCGCCGCGAGCTTGTCGGCAGCAATCAGCTGCGTCACGGGAATCCCGGACACTGTCGTGCAGGAGATCAGCGGCACCATCGTGTCGCCGTGGCCGCCAAGCACCATTGCCTGGATGTCCTGCACCGACACGCCGAGCGCTTCGGAGAGAAACATCCGATAGCGCGCCGTGTCGAGCACGCCCGCCATGCCGATCACGCGTTCGCGCGGAAAACCGGTGCTCTGGCGCATCACGTAGCACATGACGTCGAGCGGGTTGGAGACCACGATTACGATGGCCTTGGGCGCGACGCGCTTGATCTGTTCGCCGACCGAGCGCACGATGCCGGCGTTGGTCTTGACCAGATCGTCGCGGCTCATCCCGGGCTTCCGCGCAATGCCGGCGGTGACGATGAAGAGCTCGCAGCCTTCGGCGAGGTTGTAGTCGTTGGCGCCCAGGACGCGCGCGTCGAAGCCCTCGACCGGGCCCGATTGCCACTGGTCGAGGGCTTTCCCCTGCGGAATGCCTTCCGCCACATCGATCATCACCACCCGCCGCGCCAGGTTCTTCTCGGCGACCCGCTGGGCTGCGGTGGCTCCTACGTTACCGGCTCCGACTACCGCGATCGTCTCAAACATGTCCATCCCGAGGCGTCAAAGATGGACACGAAACTAATCGGATCGGCGCCCGGCGCGAAGCCGTGGACCGCGCCCGGCAGGTGCTGGCGCCGCGCGCTTGGCGGCAAAGGCCAGCGTCGCTTCGATGGCCGCGGCGGGATCGCTCCGCTTGCGCTGCGCGGCGCGTGGCAACGCGAAGACGCGGTCGGGGTACTTGCCGCGGATCCGGTCCGGGAGGCCCAGCGTTTCGTCGCCAAAAACGAGCACGCTGTTGGGCCGGAACGGCGCTTCCACCGGGTCGCGCTCGCCGTCCGCGGCAAAGTAGAGGCAGCGCTCGCGGCTCATCGCGTCGCGGAAGTCGCGCCAGCCGGGATGCAGCCACCAGTCGAGCGCATCCCAGTCGGCGGGCCCGCTCGAACGAAACTCGGGATCGGTAACCGCAAAGCTGAGCGGGCCGATGAGATGCAGCGAAGCGTCGACGGCGGCGCATTTGCTGGCGATGGCGCCAACCGTGGCCGGCGTGCGCGCCTCGAGCAGGGCGATATGGAGGGGCATGGTGGAATCTATCGATGCGCGGCGCGCGCTGCGCGCGTCACCGGAGTGACGCGCGCAACGTGCACCATGCTTACTGCTTGCAGGGCGAGAACGGCGATTCGAACTTCTTGCCGTCCACCACCACGCGGTGATCCAGATCGGCCACCTTGACCGCGATGTCGAAGATCAACTGATCGACCATCGCCATATGGCGGTACCGGATGTACTCCGGCTCGTCCGTCACCTGGTGGTAGTCCGCGTGGCCACCCGTGGTGAAGAAGATCACCGGGATGTTGTAGCGGGCATAGTTCGCGTGATCGCTACGGCAGTAGATGTCCTGCGGATGACCGTTCGCGTCCATGCTGTAGTCGAACAGCAGCGGCGTCGTCTCGGTCTTGTTCACCGCGTCGGCAATGTCGCCGAGCTCGGTGGAGAGACGCTTGGCGCCGACCAGCTGCACATAAGTCGGCGCGCCGTGCAGCACGACGCCGTTGATATCGCGACCGGTCACGTCGGTCGCTTCGCCGCGGCCGACCATGTCGATGTTGAGGTCCGCCACGATCGAATCGCGCGGCAGCGTCGGATGGTTCGTGAACCACTCCGAGCCCCAGAGGCCCTTTTCTTCGCCCATCTGCCAGATGAAGATGATCGAGCGCTTGGGCTTGATCGTGCCCTTGGCAAACGCCTCGGCGATCTCGAGCACCGAGACGGAGCCGCTGCCGTCATCGTCGGCGCCGTTGCTGATCGAATCCGGCCGCGGCGGATAGATCTTCCGCAGCGAATCCTTGATCGCGTTGATCCGAACCCACTGCTCGGCGTCCGGCGTGATCCGGCCAGTCGCCTCGGCGCCTTCGGTCTGGGCGATTTCGTTATACGCCTTGAGCGAGTCGGTCTCGGGGAACGCAGACGGCCCGCGGCCATTGCTCAGCCGGTAGCCGATGTGGTCGCTGTGACCACCGATGATCACGTATTCGCCCTTGAGCTTGGGATCGGTCCCGGGCATCACGGCAATCACGTCGCGAGTCGGCGACGGTGCCGTCTTCATCTTCACGGTGATCGACGCTTCCTTGCCAGCCTCACCCTTGACCGCCTTGGCCACCGGCTTGCCGAGCAGCGCGTCTGCCACCGAGGGCAAGATGGTCGCATTGACCGGTCCTGCCCCGGCCCCGGCGCCTGCGCCCCGGCCACCACCACCGCGACGCCGCGTTCCTGCCGTGTCCTCAGGGTGGGCCGCAATGCGTGCCGCACGTCCCTCAGTCTCTACCGTGTCGTGTATCTGGTAGGCCGGCTTGGCGCCCTGAATCACCGGAGCAACGGTCAGCACGGCAGCCGCGCCGGCAAACGGCGAAGCAGCGCCACCGCCAAAGCCGCCGCGCGCGCCACCAGCGCCACGTCCGCCAGCGCCGCCGGCACCGCGCCCGCCAGCAGCGCCGCGGCCCCGCTCTTCATTTTGCAGAACGACAACGATCTTGCCCTTGACCTGATCGGGCGTCAGCGCGTTGGTCGTATCACCGGCGGTGCCGCCGAAGATCACCTGACCACTCGCCGAGCCGTTGCCGTTGAAAGTGAAGTCCTTGTATGCGTGGAACGTGCGGCCACCACTGGTGATCGTCGAGGTGGAATCGGCGAACGTCGCGGTGACCGGCATGTACTCGTAGAACGTGCCGTTCTCGCCGCCGGGCTTGAGACCCATGGCGCGGACCTGCGCCTCGATGTACTTGGTGGCGCGCTGCGCGTCGGGCGAACCCGCCTCACGGCCCATCATCGAGTCATCGGAGTAGATGTAGAGGCGGGTCATCAGGTCACAGGGCGTGATGGCCGCGACGGTGGGACCGCCCTTGTACTTGAGTGGGAGCGAACCGTTGCCCATGGCGGGACACTGCGCATCGAGCGCTGACGCGCCAAGGGTGAAGGCCGCGGCGACTCCCGCGACCAGACGAGCGGTGGATCGGATATTCAACATGTCTTCAAGCCAGGCGTTTGAGTGAGGGGGCTGAAACCGTGTTGCGGAATTGTACGCAGAAACCCGCCGTGACGTTGGCCCGCTCCCCCCCGCCTCCGGATTGCCCGTCAGGGACGCACCGGAGGGCCCCCCGTCATATACCGCCGCTGGACAGGGGTCAGGAGCGCATTTCCCCGGTTCCTGAAGTCGGCCAGGGTGCGGCTCACGGCCTGGTTGATCGTGGCCCGGCGGGCGTTGAACTCCTGATCGGTCAGCTTCTTGCCGCGGGCCACCACATAGTCGACCAGCGGTCGCATGACGGCGTGGACCGCCACCGTGAAGGCATCGGACAGCGAATCGAGCTGCCGGACCTGCAGATCCGACAGCCCCAGGGTATCGCGCCGGTCGAGGATCAACTGCAGTGGATTGCGAGTGGTGCGATCGAGTGCTGCCTGCGCCTCAGCGACCGTGAGCTGCTTCTCCTTGCCGCGAGGGAGCAGCCCGTACGCGCTCAAGAGCGGCGTGGTCGAGGCACCGGCAAAGCGATACTCCATGCCGAGCTGCACCTGGAAGGGTGGATAGCGGTTGCGCGTGGTGCCAAAGTCGAGCGGCTCGCCAAAGAGCTGGTTCACGCGGTACTGAAAGCGCTGGGCAACGGGATCGAAGCCGGTCACGTACAGCAGCCGCGGATCGACGTTGCTCGATTGCGGCGTCTGACCGAGCAGCGTGTTCTGCAACCCGAAGAGCCGTACCAGCGCACCACTGGCATTGAGAAAGTTCATCGTCATGTGGAGCCGGCTCCCGAGCGCAAAGTTGCTCGGCGGCAGGAACTGCAAGTTGAGATCGAACCGCGCCTGCCACGGCGTGCGACAACTTCCCGCGCCCGCCACCCTGCCGAATTGGGATTCGAGGCACGAGCGCGCGCCGGCAGGAACTGACGCGATCAGCTGCGCCATCTGCGCCGCCAGCGCGGGATCGGCGGTCGTCGCCGGATTGGCGATGAAGGCGCGATCGTTGGAAAGGCCATCGCCGTTGACGTCGCCCACCACCGTCGGTGTGTACGGCTGCCCCGAGAGCACGTTGAACCGCACACCGAGCGCGAGCCACCAGATCCGGCCGCCGGTCGTGCTCACAATGAACTGATGGTACGGCTGCTGGCCCGGCGTCCATTCCTTCACGAATGGATCGCCGGCGGTGCTCCCGCTGAATCCCCGGGTCTCGGTGCGCTGGTCGTTGAAGGAATATTGAAACGCGAGCGGAAACTTCCGGAAGACCGGGCGGACGGGATTGATGGACAGATTGAACTGCAGCGCACGGCTGTGCAGGTCGGAGACGATGTCGCTGACGCGTCCAAAGCGGTTCGTGATGCGGTTGGCCCCAGGCGCAATCGCTCCCGTGGTCGGCACAATTTCCGACGGTGAGACGTAGACCGGACGGTTCCCTTCATCGGCGAGTGTGAAGGCTGCGGTGCGCTGGAGGTTGTAGTCGAGACGGCTCTCGAGATTCTCGCCATACGAATACACCATGCTCGGCGTGATCCGGAGGCCATGCCGCACGATATTGCCGACCTGCAGATTGCCGCGCCAGCTGATCGGTGCCTGGAACGATGGATCAAACACCGTGATCGCCGGCTGACTCACCGCAAACGATCCGGCAGCGGTGCCGTCGAGACAGTCGTCCGGCGACAGACTCGCGGGGTCGGACCAGTCCGGCATCGGCGCTGCCGGTCCGACGCACGACAACGTCAGCGTGGTGCTAGGCAAGCCCGTCGCATCGACGAGCGATGCGATCCGTGACGGGGAAATCGTTCCGCGCAGCACGCCAATGCTGCCGCTGATCACCGGGCGCGGCCCCGGGAGCGAACCGAACGAAACCGCGGTAGCCTGCACTGTCGTTCCCGGAGCGAATGCGGCGCCAGCCGACGCTCCCGCGACAGCCGACGCCGGAAGCGGGAGTGTCGTGGTTCCGGCGGATACGCCTGGCGCGCGCCGCCGGCCCAGACCCGGCGTCCACGAAAAGCCCAGCCGCGGCGAGAAGCCCGCCGCGTTCGGCACATGACTCGTATGGCGACCAAAGAGTGAGTCGATCGCGGGATTCTCATCGGGCCGCGTACCGAAGTGGACCAGATCGAAGCGGACGCCGCCCTGAAAGTCGAGACCGAGCTTGGGATGCCAGGTGTCCCCCAGCGAGAACGCCGAGGTCATGCCGTGGCTCGATCGCTGAAAGAACGATACGGTGCGATTGTACGATGACGGTACATCGGCGAGCAGATCGTCGATCGACTGATAGCTGTAGCTGCCAAAGGCATTCGATGCGGAGAGCGCCGTGCTCCAGTTCAAGATCGCCTCCTGCATGAACTTGAACTGGTGCTTGGAATTGCGTGTGATCCAGGACATCTCATTGTGGATCACTCCACTGCCGTTGCTGCTGTGCGCCGGTCCCGCGCCATTGCCGCCAAAGCGCAAGGAGGTGAGTCCGGTGCGGTCGCTGTCGAAGACGGTGCCGACACGCACCGACGCCGACGGCAGTTCCAGATACGGCTGCGAATGACTGCCAGACGGCTGATACGACACCCGCAACTCCTCCAGGAAGCCGTTGAGGTAACTCGAGGTGTTGAGCGTGTACGCCATGCTGTGCGTCCAGCTCTGGGATGCGGACGAAGGAAATGCACTCTGGTTGATCCCGCTGCCGTCGGTCGTGCTGAATTGTCCGGTGGCGGTGAACACTATGGTGGTAGTCGCGTTCGGGTGATAATCGAGGTTGAGGAGCCCAGATGCGCGCAGCGCATTGTTCGCATCGGGGACGCCGCGAGCCGACAGCGGCACGCCGAGTTGTCCCAGGGCGGCGCGCACCGCGTTGATCGTATCTGTCTGCAAGCCAAGTTGCGAGAGGAGTGCATCGCGCGGGGCAAGCAGAGAGAACGCCTCGGTGTTGGTGTTCGAACCATCGTACGACAGCAGATAGTGCAACTTGCTGCGCACGATCGGTCCCGAGACGACGCCGCTCATTCCGGCAATCTCCGGCACCGGCGAGGGCGACGTGGGGTCTGCCCACGCGAGATGCTGATCGGCGAGTTGGCCACGCACGGTGCTGCCGAAGACATTCGTTCCCTTGCGCGTGGTGACCACTGTCTGGCCGCCGGCGAATCCGCCCTTCGAGGGATCGGAACTCGTCGTGACCAGGCGCGTCGTCGCCACCGCGTCGCGCGGCACGTTGCCGCCGTTGAAGCTGGTGCCATCGAGGGTGGTGTTGTTCTGATCGGAGGGCGCGCCCAGCACGGAGTATGCGGAGTCACCCACCGCGAGCACGCCGGGAATCTGCGTTGCGAGCGCAAGCAGGTCGCTCGGATCGAGCGTAAAGAGCGCGCCCGCAAGCAGGTTCTGTTCAATCCCGCCGATTGACGGGCGGTCGGTTCGTGACGGCAGCGGCCGATCGGCAGTGACGGCAAGATCACTCACGCGGATCGCCGTGGTTTTCAGCGTAAAATCGAGCGCGAGCGTGGCGGAAAGGCCAGTGCGCGTCACGCGTCCCGTCTGCGGGGCGTAGCCCACCCGATGCACCGCGACAACGTAATCCCCTTCGGGATCCGTGAACGTGACGCTGTAGTTGCCGGAGGTGGTGGTCTGCGCCGTGCGCACTTCAGATGTGCTGAGTCCCGTCACCACGACAGTCGCCTGCGCGACAGGCCTGCCCAGCGAATCGGTGATCCGGCCGCGGATGATTTCGGTGTCCTGCGCGCGAATCGCCGGCGCGAGCGCACCAAGCAACACCGCCACAAGCAGCAGCCGCATCGAAACTCCTCTGTTCCGGGAGTCTGTTATCGTCCTGGTTCAGAGGTGCATACGCGCCGACACACCGGTTCGTTACGGAGAGGGCGTCGTCGTGCGCTGACGAAGCCATAGCAACCCCGGCCTGGGGTTGTCATCCGCAGCGCGGCGAAGGATCTCGTGCTTAACGTGCGTTGGAGTGCCGGGGGCGACCACGCCAGACCGCCCACTCGTCGGCGCGGAACTCGCGCGCGCCGCCCACCGACGATCGCGGTGACAGGCAGAGGCGCGCTGCTCAGACACCCGCCCCTTCCTCTGGTCAGCTGCCGTGCTCGCCCCGCGAAGCTCCGTCGACAGCCCCGTGGCGTGAATCACTGGGCGGACCATGGGACGGTGTGTGCGAAGCGGCGTCAGTGCGCCATCGGGGCGGGTCGGGGTGCAGGGATCGCACTGCAGGCGCGCAGCACCACGGTCCCATGGTCACGCCCGCGCCGAGATCCTTCGCTGCGCTCCGGATGACAAAAGGCCCCAGGCCTCACGGCTTGCACGCCGCATGCAGCGGCGGCGCTGGCTGATCTATCACGGGCCGGTGCGCCAGATCGGCCACGGCGCGCGTGACCGCGAGAATGACCGAATCGACGCGCGCCATGTGGCTGTAGTCGATGTACTGCGCCTCATCAGTCACCTGGTGAAAATCGACATTGACTCCGGTCGTGAACTCGACGGCGGGAATGCCGTAACGCCCGAACGCAAACGCGGCGGTTTCGCCGGAACAATAGACACTTCGCGGATTGCCATCCATCGAATAGTCGAACGCAGCGCCCGGGTGCTCTGCGGTGTTCACCGCGTCGATCAAGTTGCCGAATTCACCGGACATTCGTCGCGAACCGACCACCTGCAAATATCCCTCGCTACCGTTGATCGGACTTCCCGCCGCCGTATGACCGGTTTCGTCCGTCACGTCGCCTCGCCCGACGCGATCGACGCTGATCGCCGCCACGATTGAGTCGCGTGGTACGGGCGGATGATCGGTAAAGCGCGCCGAGCCCCAATTCCCCGGCTCTTCTCCGCCGAACCACGCAAAGATGATCGATCGTCGCGGTGGCGTGCCGCCGTGCGCGATGGCCTCGGCGATCTCCAGCAGCGACACGATCCCGGAACCGTCGTCGTCGGCACCGTTATAGATCGAATCCGGCCGTGGCGGCCGGATCTTGCGGACGCTGTCCAGCCGCGCAAAAATCCGCTCCCACTGCGCATTGCTCGGCTGCATCACCACGGGACTCCGGGCACCCTCCGGCCGAAGCACTTCGTTGGCGACGCGCACCGAGTCGTGATCGCGCGGGTTGAACGGCCCGAGGTTGTCCGTGTGGGTTGCGAGTACCACGTATTCGCCGGCAAGGGCCGGATCGCTGCCGCGAATCATCGCCAGCACATTGCGGCCCGGCAGTGGCGCGTCGTCAAAATGCACGCTCGACGTGACAGGCCTGCCGACTGTGCCCTTGACCAGTGGGCCGGCAGGCTGGCCGAGCAATGCGCGAGCAACACCTTCCCGCACCAGGAACGACATCTCGCGCGTGGTGTCGGGCGGACTGCTCATGCCCGTCGGGTGCAACGCGACGCGCAACATCGGCGCCGGAATCTCCATCGGCCCGATCGTGGCCACGGCGGCCGCAGCCGCCACCATGCGCAGCCAGTTGCGGTACCCGGTTGATCGAGCAAGCGCCGCGGTGAGTGTTCCCGGCGGAGGTGCGGTCAAGAGCAGGAACTTGCCGCGCACCAGATCTGCGCTGAGCAGATTGGTCGTATCGTACGTCACGCCACCGTACAGTGCCTCGGCATGCGCGAACTGCCAGGGCTGTGCATTCACCGTCGCGAGGAAGTCGCTGCCACCGTGATAGACCGCACTGTCGGTGGTCAGCGTCGAGGTGGTGTCGAAAGCACGGCGAACGACGGGAACGCGCTGAAAGAAGGTGCCACTGTCGCCCAGCGGCACGAGGCCAAGGCGCTGCGCTTCTCCGGCAACGTAGGCGGTGGCCTGCAAGTGATGCACGGTGCCGATCTCGCGGCCCATCATCGAATCGTCTGCGATGATATACAGCCGCGTCATGAGATCGCCTGGCGTGATCGCCGGCACCGTTGGCGGTCCGCTGTACTTGAGAGGCAGCGGCGTTGGCAGCTGCGCTGCAAGTGTCGCCGCAAACGTCGCGATGGCCAATGCGGCAATGAGGCCGGTGTGTCTGATTCGTCTCATCATCTCGCTTATCCCCCTCTCACGTGCATTTCCCGGCGCGGATCCTGGCGCAGACCGGCCAGCTCCACGAGCGCGCCCCGCGCCGGCACTCCCAACCTGGCTTCGGCGCCGCGATCACGCCGACTCTCCCATGCCGTGCGGATCAGAAGTGCCAGCTCCGCGTCGCTGGCACCACCGCGCACCGCTTCCCGCAAGTCCTGCCCGCTGTCGGCATACAGACAGAGCAGCAGCGTGCCGTCGGCGGTCAACCGCATCCGATCGCAGTCCCCGCAGAACGGCGCCGTGGTCGAGGCGATCACGCCGACCACGGTGCCATCGGCAAAGCGGAAGCGCCGCGCCGGCGCCGCGGGATCGTCCGCCGTCGGCAGTGCAATCCACGGGCCGAACACTTCACCGAGCGCGGCCAGCATCTCCCCCTGCGTGAACACATCCGCTTCTCGCCAGCGCGTGGCGCCGCCCACGTCCATGTACTCGATGAAGCGCGGCTCGATGCCACGTTCTGTGGCAAAGCGCGCGATCGCGACCAGCTCGTCGCTGTTGACGCCGCGCATCACCACGGTGTTGAGCTTGATGCCATTGAACCCGGCATGCGATGCTGCATCGAGCCCGTCGAGCACGTCACGATGATGCGCGCTTCGCGACATCGCCTGCATCCGCTCTGGGCGCAGCGTATCGAGACTGACCGTGATGCGATCGAGCCCCGCCGCGTGTAGCGCCGCGGCGTGCGCAGCGAGCAGCGTGCCATTGGTCGTGAGTGCGATGTCGCGCACCGCCGGCAATGCGCGCAGCAGTGACACGAGATGAGCGAGATCGCGACGCAGCAGCGGCTCGCCGCCGGTAATCCGTATGGCGCTCGCGCCGAGCGATGCGATCACGCCAGCGAGGCGGGCGATCTCCTCGAAGCTCAGCAGCGATTCGCGCGGCAACCACGTGTACTCGGCTTCGGGCATGCAATAATTGCAGCGCAGATTGCAGCGATCGGTCACCGAGATGCGGAGCGTGCCGAGCGGCCGGTTCCATTGGTCGCGCAGCGTCACGGCCGCGCCTGCGGCATCACAACGCCTTCCGGCGCTGTGGGATCGACCCAAAGCTCCGTACCGTCGGCGTAGCGTTCACGCTTCCAGATCGGCACCCGTTCCTTCACCTGATCGATCACCCACCGGCACGCGGCAAATGCGGCGTCACGATGCGCGCTCGCCGCCGCAACGACCACCGCAGTCTCGCCCACCGCGATTTCACCCAGCCGATGCACCAGTGCGATCGTCACCGGCCAGCGCTCGCCGGCTTCGGCAACGATCGCCGTGCAGACCGCTTCCGCCATGGGCCGATACGCCGAATACGCGAGCGACACAACGCCGCGGCCCGCGTGGATGTTGCGCACATTGCCGGCGAACGTGACGACCGCACCATGATCCGATGCGGCCACCTGCGCGATCAGCCGCTCGGAATCGATCGGCGCATCCTGCAGGAAGGTCATGCTCATCCGCCAGCCAGCGGCGGCAGGACGGCAATTTCGTCGCCGGGACCTAAGACGGTTGCGAGATGAGCGCGCCGAAGATTCACAGCGACAAAGAGTTCCGGTGGAAGCAACGCGCCCCCCGGGAGATTCCGGAGGGCGGAGACGAGCTGCGCAATGTCAGCGTGGTCGGGCAGAATCACTTCGACTGCACCCGCGCCCATCAGTTCGGCATACCGGGCGAAGAGGAGCACTCGGTGAGAGTTCACTCGTCGTCGTCCAGCTCCGACTCATCGGGAACGTATTCCTCGTGGGCCACGAGCGCGCGTAACTCCTTGCTGGGCTTGAAGACAGGCACTGGCCGCGCCGCGACCTCCACCGGATCGCCGGTGCGCGGATTGCGGGCCATGCGGGTCTTTCGGCGGCGGATCTTGAACGTGCCGAAGCCACGGACTTCGATGTTGTGCTGATCGCGCATGGCGAGCTTGACCGCGTCGAGGAAGGCGTCCACCACCCGGGCGCAATCCTTCTTGGAGATCATCGGCCCGCTGGTCCGGGCAATCGCCGCGGTCACCTGTTCGACAAGATCGGCCTTGGTCATCGCTCCCTCGGAGGGACGGCTGGGGGGAGCCGGAGGCCCCACCTTGGGCCGATATGTACGACGCTTAAGTGTTGTCTGTCAAGAGGTTGCGGCTGCGAGGAACTCGGCGAAGTGGGGATGGGCGTCGTGGGGACCAGGGGCTGCCTCGGGGTGATACTGCACCGCAAAAACGGGCAGACGGCGGTGGCGGAGCCCTTCGACCGTGCCGTCATTGAGGTTCACATGGGTGACCTCGAGGTCCGGAGCACCCGGAACACCCTCGCGGCTGCCCGCCACGGCAAAGCCGTGATTCTGGGTCGTAATGAGAACCCGCCCGCTCGAAAGCTCCTTGACCGGGTGGTTGCCGCCGCGGTGACCGTAGGGGAGCTTGATCGTCTGCCCGCCATAAGCGAGGCCCAGCAACTGGTGTCCCAGGCAGATTCCGAAGGTCGGCAACCCCGTGTCTGCCAACGTCTTGATCGTCTGGCGGGCATAGTCGACGGCCGCCGGGTCGCCGGGGCCATTCGAGAGGAAGAGGCCATCGGGCCGCTTGGCGAGAACATCCGCGGCTGTGGTGCGGGCCGGGACGACCTCTACCCGGAAACCGGACCCCAGGAGCATCCGGACGATGTTGCGCTTCATGCCGTAGTCGAAGGCGATGACCAGGGGACCGTCGCCCTGCCCTTCGACGTACGACACCGGCGTGGTCGCCCGCGAGGCCAGATCCAGCCCGTCCATCGAGGGCGACGCCAGCAACTCAGCCCGCAACGCGTCGGTCGGCTGCGCTCCCTCCGCGATCACACCGCGCATGGCGCCGCGCTCGCGCAAATGGCGCGTCAGACGACGCGTATCGACGCCGGTGATGATCGGCACACCGGCGTGATCGAGCCACTCCGCGAGTGAACGATCGGCCTGCCAGTTGGAGTAGTGCTCGGACAGTTCGCGCACGACCACGCCGCTCACTTGTGGATGCGCCGATTCGTCGTCGGTGAGGTTGACACCGTAGTTGCCGATCATCGGTGCGGTCATCACGACGATCTGGCCGAGGTAGCTGGGATCGGTGAACGTCTCCTGATAGCCGCTGAGACTGGTGGTGAACACGACCTCGCCAAAGCCGCGCGGGACGCGGCCTTGGAGCTGGCCACCAAACCAGGTGCCATCCTCCAGTAACACAAAGGCGGGACGACCAGTCCCGCCTGCGTGGTTGCTCGTCACGGCTTCTTGGTCCCGGGAGGCGGAGCCTTGGTGCCAGGCGCCTTGCCCGTTGCGGGAGTGGTCGGCGCGACACCCGCCGGCGGCGCAGCATCGGTCGGCGCGATCGGATTCGGCTGCACCTGCTGCTGCGGGACCTGACGGAGCCGCTGCTGCACGTCGGTCGCGCCGGCGGTGGCCTGACTCGAAGAGAATGACAGCACGAGCGCCAGCGCCATGAAGATGCCGCTGCTCCACCATGTGGCCTTGGTCAGCAGCGTCGTCGCCGCGCGACCACCGAGCACCTGGGTCGCACCACCGCCGCCCAGCGAAGCCAGCCCGCCGCCCTGACCGGCCTGCATGAGAATGACGACCGAAAGTACCAGGCCGTCGAGCAGCATCACTGTGAGGAGCAGACCGTACATCGCTTATCTCGCCATTCCAGGGGAAACCTGCCAACCAGCAAGAATAATCGGTCGCCGGGAGCCCCTCAACCAGCGGCGCAGATGGCGGCCCAGCTGTCGGGGTCGAGCGAGGCGCCGCCAACCAGCACGCCATCGACCTCTGACTCGGCCAGCAACTGCTTGATATTGCCGGTGTTGACCGATCCGCCATAGAGCACCCGTGTATCTCGGCGAAGCCCCATGTCGACCAGCACGCCACGAATAGCGGCGTGGACCACCGCGGCGTCCGAGGGCGCGGCATTGCGACCAGTGCCGATCGCCCAGACGGGCTCGTAGGCGATGACCAGGTCCGCTCCGCTCTCGACGCCGGCGAGCCCCACGCGCAACTGCCGCGTGACGACCGCTTCGGTGTTCCCCGCCTCTCGCTCCGCCAGCGTCTCGCCCACGCAGAGCACGACCATCAATCCGCCATCGAGTGCCGCCCGCACCTTCCGCTGCGTGTCCTGATCGGTCTCGCCAAAGACGTGGCGGCGCTCGCTGTGTCCCACGAGCGTCGCGTCGGCACCGGCGCCACGCGCGAGATGCACGGACGTCGCACCGGTAAAAGCGCCCTTGGGTTCCCAGTACAGATCCTGGCAGCCCACCACGCAGTGCTGATGGCCGCGCAGTTGTGCCGCCACGGTAGCGAGCGAAACCGCCGGCGGAAAAAAGGCGAGCGTGCGGCCCGCGTGCACATGATCGATCGCGAGGAAGCGGTCGAGGAAGGTGCGCGCTTCACCCGGCGCGAGATTCATCTTCCAGTTGGCGGCAAAGAAGAGTGGACGCGTCATGTGGCCTCGTCCAGCGCCGCCACACCGGGGAGTGGCTTCCCTTCCAGGAATTCGAGCGACGCCCCGCCACCGGTGGACACATGCGTCACACGCGATTCGAGCCCCGCGGCCGTGATCGCCGCGGCGGAATCGCCACCGCCGACGATGGTGATGGCGCCACGATCGGTGGCCGACGCCAGCGCATGCGCCACACCGAGCGTGCCCGCATCAAAGGGCGGCGTTTCGAAGACGCCCATCGGCCCGTTCCAGATCACAGTGCTGGCGGTCGCGATGATCGCGCCAAAGGCCTTGACCGACGCTGAATCGATGTCGAAGACTGCCCAGTCAGCCGGGATCCCGTCGCGCGGCACTTCGCGTGTTGCCACGCCGGCAGCAAGTTGCTGTGCGATGACGCCGCCGGTAGGCAGCACGAGTTTGTCACCCGCCTTGGCTATCAGCTGGCGCGCCATCTCCACGCGATCGTTTTCGACCAGCGACTTGCCGGTCTCCAGCCCCATCGCCTTGAAGAACGTGCACGCCATGGCACCACCGATGAGAATCCGATCCACCTTGGGGAGGAGCGTTTCGACCAGATCGATCTTGCCCGAGATCTTGGCACCGCCGAGGATCGCGACAAACGGCCGCTTGGGGTGATCGACCGCGTCTCCCAGAAAGCGGAGTTCCTTCTCCATCAGAAAGCCCGACACGGCGGGCTTGACGCGATGCGCGATCGCTTCCGTGCTCGCGTGCGCGCGATGCGCGGATCCGAAGGCGTCGTTCACATAGATGTCGCCCAACTTGGCAAACGCATCGGCGAGCGCAGCGTCGTTCTGCTCTTCACCAGGATAGAAGCGGGTATTCTCAGCCAGGGCGACACCGCCGCGCGGCATGTGCCGCACGAGGGATGGCGCATCCGCGCCGATGGGATCGGCAATGAATGTCACCGGAATGCCGAGCAGGTTCTCGAGCGGCCGCACAAGCGGACGCAGCGAGTACTTGGCTTCCGGCGTACCCTTGGGACGCCCGAGGTGCGAGAGCAGCACCACGCGGGCACCCCGTTCCCGGAGATAGCGAACGGTGGGCAACGCGGCGCGAATCCGCGTGTCATCGCTGATCACGCCGTCGGCCATCGGTACGTTGAAGTCCACGCGTACGATCACCCGCTGCCCATCGAGGCGGTGGGGGTCGAGCGCGGCCAACGTACGCTTGCTCACAGTTGCTTGCCGATATGCCGGATCATGTCGACGCAGCGCGCCGAGTAGCCCATCTCGTTGTCATACCATGAGCTGACGTGAATCATGGTGCCTTCGATCACATTGGTCGAAAGCGCATCCACCGTGCTCGACGCCTGATTGCCGATGTAATCGGCCGACACGAGCGGTTCGTCGCTCACAAAGAGCACGCCCTTGAGCTCGGCCTTGGCCGCCGCGCGGAACGCGGCGTTCACTTCGTCGATCGACGTGGTCTTTTCCACCACGCACGTGAGATCCACCAGCGACACATCCGCGGTCGGCACGCGCAGCGCAATCCCGTCGATCTTCCCCTTGACCGCTGGAATCACCAATGCCGTGGCCTTCGCGGCGCCAGTGGACGTGGGAATGATCGAGAGCGCCGCGGCGCGAGCGCGGCGCAGATCCTTGTGCGGCAGATCGAGAATCTGCTGATCGTTGGTGTAGCTGTGCACCGTGGTCATATAGCCGCGCACAAAGCCGAAGGACTCCAGAATGACTTTCACCACCGGCACGAGGCAGTTGGTGGTGCACGACGCATTCGAGATCACATGATGCTTGGCGGGATCGTAGTCCAGATGATTGACGCCGTAGACGAACGTCTTGTCTTCGCCCTTGGCGGGCGCGGAGATGATCACCTTCTTCGCACCGCCCTCGAGGTGCTTGGCGGCGCCGGTACGATCGGTAAAGTGGCCAGTGGCTTCGAGGACGATATCGACGCCGACCTCGCCCCACGGCAGTTTGCCGGGGTCGCGCTCGGAGAAGACCTTCATGGCGTCGCCATCGGCTTCGATGCCATCGCCGACGACTTTGACCTCGCCCGGATAATGGCCGTGGACGGAGTCGTACTTGAGCAGGTGGGCCAGCGTCTTCGGATCGGTCAGATCGTTGACGGCGACAAAGTCGATGTCCTTCGCACCCTGCGCCTTGGCGGCACGGACCACGTTGCGACCGATACGGCCAAAGCCGTTGATGCCTACGCGAATCTTCATCCCCGCTCCTCGCGGCTGAAGCTGTGAATCGTCAAAGTCTCCGGGGTTCTCCCGCAAGTGGAAGGCCAGCCCGGGCGAACGTAATGGCGGCAACCTGCGGCACTCCCGCGTCCAGCAGGGCCTCCGCCGCCGAACATAATGTGGCGCCGGTCGTGAATACATCATCGACCAGAATGACCGGGACGTGACTGACGGACCCGGCCTGGAAGGCCTCGCTGAGGTTGGCGCGGCGCTCTTCGGGCGTGAGACGGGTCTGGCTCGGGGTCTCACGCATCCGAGCCAGCCGCTCGGGACGCACTGCCCGGCCGCTGAGCGCTGCGAGTGCGCTTGCCAAGGCCTCGGCCTGGTTGAAGCCCCGCTGGCGCTGGCGCGCGCGACCGAGCGGCACCGGCACGAGATCGCCCGGTCCGAGCTGCGCAAGCATGGGCGCCATCCGAACGGCAAAGTCGGCGCTCAACCGCCACCATCCCTGATACTTGAAACGGTGCACCAGCGGTCGGGTGATGGCGTCCAGCTGGACCGCACTCCGCACGGGACCAAGATCCGGCGGCCAATCAATACAGATCCGGCAGCCAAGGCCCAGCGGGAGCGACTCCCCGCACCGCGCGCAGTTGGGCGCCTCCACGACACGCCAGCGGAGGCGGCAGACCGCACAGACCAGTGACTCCCGCGCAGTAGTGATGGGCGCCGCGCATGTCACGCACTCGGCGGGAAGGAGCCAGCGCTCCAGCCGCCGGGCGGTCTCAGCCCAGGCGACCATCGAGAGCAGCGCGCATCACTTCGAGTGGGGGTGACACCTCGGGAAACCAGAGCCGCCACGACGCGGCACCCTGCACCAGCAGTGTTTCGCGCCCGTCACAGGCGGCGACGCCGCGCTCATGACAGCGCCGGACCCACGCGGTGGGTCCATCGGCGCGATACGTCAGGTCGACTGCCCCGACCACAGCAGGCAACGTGGCGAGGTCCACCGGTAGCGCATCGTGCGGCCCAAGTCCCAGAGGTGTCGCGTTGAGCACCAGGTCACATTCATCGCTGCCGGCGGTCTCGACGCCGATTCCGGTCATCCACTGCACGAATGCCGCTTGGCGCTCGGCACTCCGCGAACGTACCGCCACGCGGGTACCGCGCTCGCGCGCCGCTTCCACCACTGCGCGCGCACTGCCGCCGGTGCCCAACACGCACCAGCTCTGCGCGGTGACCCCAAGCCGGTCGACGGCGGCGAGAACGCCGTCAACGTCCGTGTTCTCGACCGTTACCAGGCTGTCGACCATGCCGAACGCATTGCCAGCGCCGAGGCGCGCGACACGCGCTGTGATTGCATGACCCGACGCCGCGGCCACCTGTTTGTGGGGCACCGTCACGTTGCCGCCGCCGCCGGCCATCACCAGCGCGTGCATGAGCGAGGAGACGCTGGCCGCATCGACGGCGAGTGCCACATATACCGCGTCGATCCCGGCGGCAAGAAAGCCGGCGTTGTGCATGCGCGGCGACAAAGAATGCGCCACCGGATTGCCCAGCACCGCGAACACGCGCGTGTGCGCTGACGGCCTCATGAGCGGCGCTCCGCGGCGAGTTTCGTGATGAGGCGGGTGAGCAGCGTATCGAGAAAATCGCCGGTCTGCCGATAGCCCGCGACATCGCCGCCAACAGGATCGGGCACGTCACGCTGTCCGGGCAGGCCGCCGACATACGTCACGAGATTGTGCGACTTGCCGCCGCCGCCAAGATCAGTCGCCCGACGGACGTGACTGTCGGACATGCCGAGAATCAGATCGGCGTCACGCACCAGGTCGGCCGTGAGCAACCGCGCGCGGTGGGCGGAGAGATCGAGTCCGCGCTCGAGCGCGATCAAGTACGATCCCTCAGACGCCGGCGAGCCTTCCCACGCATTCGTGCCAGCGGACGCGACGGTGACGCCGCTCAGCGCAGGCTGCGCCGCAAGTTTCTCCGTTAGAATCGCGGCCGCGAGCGGCGATCGGCAGGTGTTCCCCGAACACACGAACAGGATCTTCATGGCGCCATCGATCCTGCGCGCCGGCGCAACTCTGCCTTGGGGATTGCGCCTTCCCGCACCATCAGTGGCACCGGGCCGGTGCAGTCGACCAGCGTCGACGGCGGCACGTTGCCGAGCACGCCACCATCGAGCACCAGCAGTTCGCCGGCGGTAATGGCGTCGGCAAAGACTGTTTCGATCCGCTCGGGGCCCGGCGCTGCAGCCTCGCCCGGACGATTGGCGGACGTCGATGTCAACGGGTGACCCAGCCGGTCGACCAGCGCCGCGACGGCCGCGTGCGAGGTCCACCGCACGGCGATGCCGCCCTCGCGCCCACGCAGGCGGTCGGGCAGACGACCTTCGCCACCACGGAGCACGAGCGTGAGCGGCCCTGGCCAGAATTCGTGCGCGAGTGTCCGCGCAGCGGGTCCGAGCGAAAGGCCCCACGCCTCGAGCATCGGAATGCCGCTCACGAGCAGAAGAAATGGCTTGCCCGGCGGACGGCCTTTGAGTTGCGCCAGCCGGTCGAGCGCGCGCTCGGTGGGCGCTGAACCCAGGCCGTACACCGTTTCGGTGGGATAGGCGAGCAGCCGGTCCGCCGCGAGATGCGTCTTGATGCGGTCCGCGGCGGCCACGGCGTCGCCCACGGAAAAGAACGGCAGCGTCACGGCGTATTCGCGTACCACGTCGCGAGTGCGAGATCCTCGGGCGTGGTGATCTTGAGATTGCGCCGCGCGCCCGGTACGAGCACGACCGGCTCGCCCAGCGATTCGACCAGCATTGCGTCGTCGGTCGCGGGCGTTGTTGGCGGTTGCGCATGCGCGCGTACGAGAATTGTGCGCGGAAAGGCCTGCGGTGTCTGCGCGCTCCAGATGTCCTCGCGCGGAACCGTCGCCGTCACGCGCCCCTGGGCATCGGCACGCTTGAGGGTGTCGGCCATGCCGATGGCCGGCACCGCACTCACGCCGCTCCGCGCGGCGCGAATGCCGCCGTCGATTGCGGCGCGCGGCGGAAACGGTCGCGCGCCGTCGTGTACCAGCACCACCTTGATCTCGGCCGCGAGACACGCCAAGCCCGCCGCGACCGATTCCCGGCGCGTAGCGCCTCCTGCGGCAATGCTCAGTGCACTGCCCACGAGTGGTGCCAGCCAGTCCGGCGGTGCAGCGGCATCGGCCGGCCGGAGCACGACCACGACGTGCATCACCTCGGGGTGCGACACAAACGGACGCGCCGCCCGCAACAGCACCGGCACACCCGCCAGCATGAGAAATTGCTTGGGAACGTCCCCGCCCAGGCGGGTCCCGTCGCCCGCCGCCACGATCACCACGCCGACATCACGCGGCAAGTGTGCGCACCAGTTGATCGACATGCGCGAGTCCGCGATGGCGAATGCCGGTCACCACCGGTTGCGCGCGCGACGAGCCGTACGCATCGGCAAAACCCAGTCGCGCGGCTTCTGCGAGTCGCCGCTCGAGTCCGCCGATCGGACGGATCTCGCCGCCCAGGCCGAGCTCGCCCAGAAAGAGCGCATTCGCCGGCGTTGGACGATCGTGCATCGAGGAGAGGAGCGCCGCGGCGACCGCGAGGTCGGCTCCGGGCTCGGTAAGCCGGACACCAGCGGTGACCTGGACAAAGACATCCATCGCCGCAAAGCTCGCTCCCGCTCGGCGTTCAAGCACTGCCAGAATCACGGCCAGACGCTTGGGATCGAGTCCAGTTGCCACGCGCTGCGGTGTACCGTAGCCGGAGGGTGCCGCGAGCGCCTGCACCTCCACAAGCACCGGCCGCGTGCCTTCCATCAACGCGGTGACCGCGCCCCCGGCGGTATCTGCCGCTCGCGCGGCCAGGAAGACTGCCGACGGATTGGCCACCGCCACGAGCCCTTCACTGGTCATGGTGAACACGCCGAGTTCGTCGACCGAGCCAAAGCGATTCTTGGTGGCGCGCAGCAGCCGGTAGTCGAGAGTGTTTTCACCTTCGAAGTACAACACGGTGTCGACAATATGTTCCAGCGTCTTGGGACCGGCGAGCGATCCGCCCTTGGTCACATGGCCCACCACAATCACCGCCATCCCGCTGTCCTTGGCGTACCGCATGAGCAGGCCAGCGCATTCGCGGACCTGGCCCACGTTCCCCGGCGCACTCTCCAAAGCCTCGGTGTAAACCGTCTGGATCGAATCGAGGACAAGCACCGACGCGTCCATCGCAGCCGCGGCCTTGAGGACCGCTTCGAGGCGCGTTTCGCCAAGCACGTGCACCGCGACGGCGTCGTGGCCCAGGCGATCCGCGCGCAGGCGCAACTGCTCGGCAGACTCTTCGCCGCTCGCGTACAGCACGGTGCGACCGGACGCTTCCAGCTTGGCCGCGGCCTGCAGCAACAAGGTCGACTTGCCGATCCCTGGCTCGCCACCAATCAGCGTCATCGACCCCGGCACGACACCGCCGCCGAGGACGTAGTCGAGCTCGGCAAGGCCGGTGCTCCAGCGCTCGAGCCGTTCGGCGGTCACATCCCGCAGTCGGATGACCGGACGCTCGTTCGCCACCATGGCGCCGGCGCGGGGGGCTGGGCCTGACAGGACTTCTTCCGCCACAGTATTCCAGCCGCCGCACGCGTCGCAGCGTCCCACCCATTTGGGATGGTCGTGGCCACATGCGACACATCGCCAGACCGAGCGCGCCCGGGCCATGCTACTGATCCCGCTCCGAGCGGTTGTCAAAGCGCGTGTACTGCTTGTGGAAGTAGAGCTCGAACGAGCCGGTCGGACCGTTCCGGTGCTTGGCCACCTGGATGTCGGCGCGACCATCGACCGACGTGCCTGATTCCTCGGCCTTGTCGCGCAGATCCTTGTACATCTCCGGGCGGCTGATGAAGATGACGACGTCGGCGTCCTGCTCGATCGCGCCCGAGTCGCGCAGGTCGGACAGCACCGGCGTCCGCTCGCCGCCGCGCTGCTCCGACGCGCGGGAAAGCTGTGACAGCGCGATGACCGGCACCTCCAGCTCGCGCGCGAGTCCCTTGAGCGATCGCGAAATATCCGAAATCTCCTGCACCCGGTTGTCGGCGTGGTCCGGGCTGCGCATCAGCTGCAGATAATCGACGATGACGAGCTGAACGTCATTTTCCGCACGCAGACGCCGGGCCTTTGAACGCATCTCCAGCAGCGTGAGTGCCGGCGTATCGTCGATCCAGACCGGACAGTTCTGCAGAATCCCCGCCGCGGACGCCAGCTTGGGAAAATCGTTGTCCTTGATCCGCCCCTGCCGCACCGCCTGCGAATCGACTCGCGCCTCGGCGCACAGCATGCGCTGCACCAGCGCGTTGGTCGACATTTCCAGCGAGAAGATCGCGACACCATGACCCGAGTACGCCGCGTGCGTGGCCATGTTGAGGCAGAAGGCGGTTTTCCCCATCGACGGCCGCGCCGCCACAATGACCAGTTCCGACGGCTGGAATCCGGTCGTGAGCTTGTCGAGCTCTGCGAACCCGCTCGGCACGCCGGTGATCGCGGCGCCCTTCTTCTGCAACGCCTCGATGTGCTCCATGGTCGACCAGAGCTTCTCCTTGATGCGGGTGAAACCCGCCTCGCGGCGCTGCTGGCCAATGGTGAAGATGGTGCCTTCCGCCTTGTCGAGCAGTTCGTTGGCGGTCGACTTGCCGTCGTACGTGTCGGTGATGATCTGCGTCGCGGCTTCGATCAGCCGCCGCTGGATCGTCTTTTCCTTGAGGATGCGTGCATGGTATTCGAGGTTGGCCGCCGTGGGCACCGCGCTCATCAACTCTTCGAGATACGCCGTACCGCCGGCAAGATCGAGTTCACCCCGGCGCGTGAGTTCATCGCGCAGCGTGACGTAGTCGATGACCATCCGCTGTTCGACGAGCGTTCGCAACGCGCGGAAGAGGCGGCGATGCCCTTCCTTGTAGAACGCCAGGTCGTCGAGAAGCTCGACGCCGCGCAGCGCCGCGTCGCCATCGATCAGCATGGCGCCGAGCACGGCCTGCTCCGCTTCCTGACTGGCGGGAGCGCTCCTGCTCTGGAACGGATCAGCCATGACGATCAAGGAGCTGGCGTGCGATACGAACGTCGTCCCACGCGGGCCGCTTCCAGTTGGGGTTGCGGAGCAATGCGGCCGGGTGATAGGTCACCACCAGCGGGATGCCATCCCACAGATGCACCTTGAGCCGCAATTCGCCGAGTGGACGCTTCATGCCGAGCAGCGCTTCCGCAGCGGTGCTGCCGAGGGCGAGGATCACGTCGGGGTTGACCAGCGCGATCTGCCGGCGCAGATACGGCATGCACGCATCGCGCTCTTCGGGGAGCGGTGCGCGATTCCGTGGCGGCCGACACTTGACGACGTTGGCAATGAAGACGGTCGCCCGCGGCATCTCGATGCTTTCGAGAATCTTGTCGAGCAATTCGCCAGCGCGTCCCACAAAAGGCCGGCCGGAAAGATCTTCACTCTCGCCTGGTCCTTCGCCCACCAGCATCAGTCGCGCTTCCGGATTGCCTTCGCCCGGCACGGCGTTGGTGCGACCCTGGCAAAGGGGGCACTTCACGCAACCGGCAATCATCTGGGCCATCGCATCGAGCGAGTCCCACGCCGACGTACCCGTGAGCGGAGAGTTTGCGGGCTGCGTGACGGTGTAGCCGGGGCCGGGAATCGGCGGGGCACCCTTGCGCCAACCGGTCGCACCGTCGTCGTCGGCAACGGGCATGACGCGCGGCTCGGCGACGACAGCGCGAGGTGCCGACATGGCGGCAGGCGGTGGCTGCGGTGCCGCGGCGGCACCACTCCGCGCTGGCGCATCGCGCTGCGCCAGCGCCGCAGCCACGTCCATCGGCGTATCGAGTACCAGTTCGTCGCCGCCCAGATCCCGCTGCAATTCAAACCAGCGGCGCACTGTGTCAGCCACGATAGACCTCAATGGCATTCAGGATGGCGTCCGCGACGGCGGCCTTGGAGCGCTGGGACACCTGCTGCTCGCCGCCACGCCGATCGAGAATCGTCACAACGTTGGTGTCGACTTCGAATCCAGCGTGCGGATCGGTCGCGTCATTCACGACAATCAGATCGAGCGACTTGCGCTCGAGCTTCTGCCGGGCCTTGGTCACGGCGTCGCCGGTCTCCAGCGCAAAGCCGACCACAGTGAGTCCCGCGGGACGCGCCGCGCGAGTGCTCAACAGAATATCGTCGGTGGGTTGGAGCGAGAGGTCGAGTCCACCGCTGCGCGGCAACTTGGAGTCCGCCACCGTGCCCGCGCGATAGTCGGCCGGAGCTGCGGCCATGATGAGCACGTCACTCCGCGGCAGCGCCGCGCTCACGGCGGCCGACATCTCCGCGGTACGGTCGACTCGCACCACGTCGACACCGACCGGCGCCACTTCCGCCGATGGTCCGCTGATCAGTGTGACCACAGCACCGCGCCGCCACGCCGCTTCCGCGAGTCGATAGCCCATCTTGCCGCTCGAGCGATTCGTAATCACGCGCACCGGGTCGATCGCTTCGCGCGTGGGACCCGCCGTGACCACAACGCGCTTGCCGTCAAGTGTGCCGCCGCGCTGCAACAGCCGCTCAGCATGCGCGATGATCTCGCGCGGTTCCACCATCCGCCCCGGACGATCGGACGGTCCTTCGGCGAGCGCACCGGTGGCGGGACCGACCACGTGCCAGCCGCGCGCCGCGACCAGCGCGAGGTTTGCCTCGGTCGCAGCGTTGGCGAACATGTCGTCGTTCATCGCCGGGGCGAGCAGGACGGGCTTCGAGGCTGCAAGGAGCAGCGCCGTCAGCAGATCGTCTGCCGCGCCTGCAGCGGCCCGGGCCAGGAGATTGGCGGTCGCGGGAGCCACGATGATCAGATCTGCTTCCCGGGCCAGGGTGACATGGTCGAGCGCCCCGTCACGCTCCCAGATGGAAGAGCGGACGGGGCGGCGAGTGACCGCTTCAAAGGTGACCGCGCCCACAAACTCTCTGGCGCCGCGAGTGAGAATCACATCGACTGCTGCGCCCTGCACCGCCAATTCGCGCGCCAGAGCCACGACCTTGTAGGTCGCAATCCCTCCGGTCACCCCGAGGATGACACGGCGGCCCTGCCACATCTCACGCCTCGGTGCGACGCCGGCGCAACTCGCGGAACGTCAACTCACCGCTGGTGAGCTTCTGCAGCGACAGCGTCGTGAGCTTCTTGACGCCTTCCGCGCGCTCCCACCCGGCGACCGCGTCGCGGGGGAACTCATTGAGATAGCGGGCAAACTTGGCGGCGACGAGAATGCCGCGATACTTGGAGCCCGTGTGTTGCGCCACTTCCTGCGGCGTGAAGATTTCCATGTGCCACTCCCTGTTGAGTCAGCCGGCGCGGATGAGTTCCGCGGCGACTTCGCTGCGCAGCCGGTCGAGCAGTACCGAGAAATCGCGCTGCCGGCTCGTCCGCCGCGATTCCGCATCGAGGATGGCGTTGACCGCCCGCACCGCATCCTCAAGATCGTTGTTCACGACCACATAGTCATACTCGACGGCCGCCGCGATCTCTTCCAGCGCCTGCTCGAGCCGGACGGCAACCGCCGCGTGCGATTCAGTCCCGCGTCCGCGAAGGCGCGCCGCCAGCGCTGTCCCACTTGGCGGCGCCAGGAAAATCAATACCGCATCGGGCATGGCCTGGCGCACCTGCCGCGCACCGGCGATCTCGATGTCGAGCAGCGCGTGGCGTCCGCCGTGCAGCACCGCGCGCACCTGGCTCGCCAGCGTTCCGTAGCGATACCCGCCGTACGTTGCGTCTTCCAGCAGCTCGCCGGCTTCGCGCCGGCGCTCGAATTCCGTCGGCGTCACAAAGTGATAGGCGACGCCATCCACTTCACCGGGGCGCGGCGGCCGCGTCGTCGCGGACACCGCATATCCCACATCGCCGCGCTCGGCCACGATCCGTTTGGCGATCGTCGACTTGCCGCCGCCGGAGGGCGACGAGAGCACCACCACAAAGGGCGTCACTCGAGGTTCTCCAGCTGCTCGCGAAACTTCTCCAGTGTGGCCTTGAGCCCCACCACTTCCTGCGCCATCGCCGCGTCGTTGGCCTTGGCGCCCATCGTATTCGCTTCGCGTCCCAGCTCCTGCGCCAGAAAACCGAGCTGTTTGCCCACGGGCTGGTCCCCCGCAAGCGCCGCGCGGCTGGCGTCCAGATGCGCGCGGAAACGGACCAGCTCCTCGGTGATGTCCAACCGGTCCGCCGCAATCGCCAGCTCCTGCGCCACGCGGCCTTCGTCCACCGACTGGCCATCGAGCAATGCCGCCACGTGCGCCCGCATCCGATTCCGCTCGCGCGTCAGCCGCTCCGGCGCTCGCGCTGCGATCCGCGCGGACGTCGTGTCGAGATCGTCCAGCAGACTGGCGAGCTCACGTGCCAGTGCTGCCCCCTCCCGCACACGGGCTGCCCGGCATTCTCTGGCAGCTGCGGCCACCACCGGTTCCAGCGTGCTCCACGCCGCGGCACCACCCTCGTCAAAATGCCGCGACCCGAACAGGTCGGCATGGCGCGCCACCAGATCGACCGTCACGTCACCACCGAGGCCAAACCGCTCCTGCATGGCCTTGAGTGCTGCCACGACCCCGGCCACCCGCTCGACGTCAATCGCCGTGGCCGCCATCGGGTCCGCCACCCAGCGGACGCTGACGTTGATATGCCCACGCCCGAACTCGCGCCGCAGAAATTCCCGCAGCTCGCCCTCGGCCGCCGCAAACTCGCCCGGCAGGCGGGCCGCCAGATTGAACCAGCGGTGATTGACCGTCCGGATTTCCACCCGGGCGGCCCTGCCGGCAACGTCGCCCTCGGCGGCCCCGAACCCCGTCATGCTCAATGCCACAGAAACGGGCTCCCATTCGGGGAAAGCAGGGAAAGATAGCAGGATATTGGCAGACGGGCCGGGGGACCTAGTTGCTGAATTCCCACCGCATCCCGTAAGTGCTGCCCGCCAGGACGATCGGATAGCCCGGGACCGACCCGGTCTTGACTGCCTTGAGGTTCACCCGATCAAAAAAGGCGATGAACGGCCCGATCTTGATCTGGAGGTCCGCCCGATAGAAGGACGCGGCTGGCAGCGGTATCGGGGCGCCCATTGTGTCATGCCCGCCCAGCCCCGGGCTCCACGCCTCCAGGGCGACCTGCGCCTTGAGCTCGAAGATGCCGCTCGGAAAGTTCCGCAGGAAGCGCGACCGGCCGGTGACGGTCGTGTAGGTGTGCTGCGGTGGCACACCGTCCGGGAGAATGTGCCGCGGCTCTTCGTACACGCTCTCGAACGTCAGCCATCCGAGGGGTGCCAGCCGGATGTGCCCGGTGATCCAGTCGGTCCGCGGCAACGGCGCCAGACCGGGAATCGCGGTGAACTCCTCGTAGGCTGTCGGCTGCCACGCATTGTCGCGGGTGAATCCCGCCTCGATCGTCAGTGCCTTGAGATCGATGGCCGCCGTCACCTCGCCATCCTGCACCTTCTGCGCAGAATCGGTGACGATGCTCGGGTTCTGCACGCGGTGTCCATCGCGCAGCACACCACCAATGCGGAAGCCGGCCGGCAATTGCAGACCCAGTCGAGCGGTCCCCCAGTCGCTGGCGCGGTTGCCGCTGTGATCCTGGTTGATGAACTCCACCGATCCGCTGAGCAGATGCGAGGGCGCCCACGCCAGGTTGATCCGATTGTCGAGCTGCGTCCACGCCGAGTAGGTGAGCGTCGTCAACTCCGCCGACAAGTTGGCGCGGCGCAGCGTGGCGATGCCGCCGATGACGCCAAGCCGCTCCTGCAGCGAGTCGCCCTTCCAGAACGTTTGCGCGGCGTAGAAGTCCAAGCGCGGCCCGAGACCGTCCGTGCGCTGCTGCCACGACGCGCGAAGGTTCTCGTCCGTTCGCGTCCCCGAAAGCGCCGGCGACAGCGAATCACCGGTCACAGCGTCGAGGAGGGAATCACGGGAGAGATCCTGCGTGAAGTACTGCCCCTGAATGCTGAAATGCGGAGTCGGCATCCAACCCAATTGCGCCCACCCGTTGGTGATATTCGCACCGCCGGTCCCGCCCGCTGGCGAGTTGACGCCCAGATAATCGGCCGCGAGCACCAGCGAGATGCCGCCGGTGTAATTCCGCTCGAACGATCCGAAGTACCGCGCCAGACCACGATCGCCCGTCGCAACGCCGATCTTGGTGCGCGGGGCGGCACGATCGTGCTCGCGCGAGTAGAGATACACGCGCAGCAGGCCCGGCCCGCGTTCGATCTCCACATGGTCGAGAAACTCCAGCGGATACGCCGATGGATCGGGCGCAAGCGAATCCGGACCCAGCCCGATCAGTGGCCGGCCATCGAGGTAATACTCGACCGAGCCTGCACCGCGTCCCTGATAGTTGGGCAACACCGGGCGGCCGAGCCAGCCCCCCTGTTCCAGGTACACACCGGGCACGCGATTGAGCAGTTCGCTCACAGTCTCAGCGGTGGCCCAGTCGATGGAATCGCGATTGAAGACGATCCGCGTGCCGGCCGGCTGCAGTGTTTCGACGTGCGCAAGCGGCGGAGTCGGTCGTTGAACATTCTGATCCTGCTGCACTTGCAACAGGCGTTGTGTCGTGGTGAGCGTGTCGTGTTTGGGGTGCAGCGAATCGGCGTGCGTCGTGTCGTTCCGCACGGTGTCAGCCGGCGGGGTAACCGGCACCTGCGACACGACCGGTGCCGCCGCGCCGAGCACGAGCGCTCCCAGCAGTACCGCGGCGAGACGGGCCCGCACGGTAATCGTCAGGCTCGCGCGAGCACGAATTCGGTGAAGAGCCGCACCATCACGCCGGTCGGCCCCTTGGCCTGCGTCGGCAACTCGCGCTCGGTGTAGGCGGTGCCCGCGATGTCGACGTGCGCCCAGGGATATCCTTCGACAAACTCGCGCAGAAACCACGCGGCGGTGATGCTGCCGGCCGGACGGCCGCCACTGTTCTTGACGTCGGCGATGTCCGACTTGATCAGATCGCGGTAGTCATCCCACAGCGGCAATTCCCACGCGCGCTCGCCAGCGCGTTCGCCGGCCGCAATGACGTCCGCAATGACACGCGCGTCCGTACCCATGACACCGCTCGCGGTGTGGCCGAGTCCAATGACGATGGCACCGGTGAGCGTGGCGCAATCGACGACCGCCGCAGGCGAATAGCGTCGCGCCCACGATAGCGCATCCGCAAGAATCAACCGTCCTTCCGCGTCGGTGTTCACCACTTCGATCGTCTTGCCAAGATGCGAGCCGACCACATCGCCCGGCTTGAACGCCGTGCCCGACGGCATGTTCTCGCACGACGGAATCAAACCGATCACGTGCGCCCTGGGCTTGAGCTGACCCAACGTCTCGAAGGTGCCGAGCACCGCGGCCGCGCCGGACATGTCGTACTTCATGTCTTCCATGGACTGCGCCGGCTTGATGGAAATGCCGCCCGAGTCAAACGTGACGCCCTTGCCGACGAGCACCACCGGCGCGTCACCGCTGCCCTTGTACTCCAGCACGATAAAGCGCGGCTCGAGCGCACTTCCCTGCGCCACCGCCATCAGGGCGTGCATGCCTTCCTTGATGATCGCGGCCTTGTCGAGCACCGTCACACCAAAGCCGTGTTGCTGGGCAAGTTCCTTCGCGCGATCACCCAGGTACTCCGGCGTGGCGGTGTTGCCCGGCAGCACCTGCAGCAAGCGCGTATAGGCCTGCCCCGCGGCGATCGCATTGCCGCGGATCACGCCCGCCGCGAACGCCGCATCCGCGGTCGGCGTCACGATCTCACAGCGTTCGAAGGCCGGCTTGGGTGTTTCAGGCGGCCGCTTGAGGTCGGGATAATGCCACGCGCCGAACGGGATGCCTTCGGCGATCACCTGGCCAGCGTGATCGCGCGGCACCTGGGCGGCAATGTCGTCGAGCAGGACGAACGCCGCATTGGGCGCGCCGAGAACACACGCGCGCTTGCCGCCGATCATCGCGGCGCGACGCAGATCGCTCGCTGTGAGATCGCCCGCCTTGCCCAGCCCGATCAGCAGCACGCGACCGATCTTGCCGGCGGGATAGACAAGCGCCGTTTCGTCACGCGCGCCGGTAAAGTCGCCGGTGGCCCAGCAGCGGGTGAGCGCGCCACCCGTTGCCGCGTCGAGCTTGGTCAGTGCGGACGGCAGGGCGCCTTTGACAACCGGAACGATGACCAATGCGGTTTCGAGCGCAGCCGGATCGGCCACGCGGTGCGTCACAGTGAGTGCCATGGAACTCCCGGCAAGGCAGCAACAGTGGAGAACGGACCGCAAGGACAGCCTGTCCCAAAAATAATCGCGTCCGCCGCAGGCGCTCGGCCGACGGCGGACAATGCCCGAGAAGAGACTCGAACTCTTATGACCTTGCGGTCAGCGGATTTTGAGTCCGCCGCGTATACCATTCCGCCACTCGGGCCAAGCGGGTGAACAGTACCCACCTGCTCGACCCCCTGCCAGTTTCGCCTATCCCATGCGAACGGCCGGACGATGAGGATCGTGTCCGATCCAGCGCCACGAATGCCCGTGGCGTTGGCGAATCGCACGATCACCGAGCGCACTCGCGGCGGCCCTGTCATGCACTGCGCGTGCAAGGGCGCGTGTCGCGCACTGATCGGACCAACTGCCAGAACGAATGGAGGGGATTTCCGACGCATCGCGGCAGTTCGTCGCTCGCCCATCTCACATGGCGGAGTTAGCCGCGCCGACCCGTATCCGCCGCGGCCTTCGCGTCCGGGGCCACCACGCGCGTCTGCTGCAGTTCGCGGATCTTGTCGAGCAGGCGGTCACTCAGCAACTGATAGCGGCCGAGTTGCACGGGGGTAAGAATAGGCGCAAGGGCCGCCATCTCATCGCGGAAACTTTCGGCGTTCGCGACGCGATTGGCCTGCAACGCGCTGACCAGCTTTGAGGTGCTGTCGGCATTGGCGGCCGTCCCGGTGCGCTCCTGCTCGCGCAACGCCGACATCAAGCCGCGCTCCTGATTGTCGAGCTTGACGCGCGTCTGCGCAAACCCGGCCACTACACGCTCCATCCGGGGTGCCTGCTCGCTGGTGAGGCCAAGTTGCTTGCGCGCCTGCTGCATGAACGCCCGCTCGACTTGCGAGCGCAGCATTGCCACGCGCGGGCCGGCGTGCGCCGCGCCTTCCCGCTGTGCCGCCGCCGGTGCGGCTGCCGCAAGGGTGAGCACGATGAGCAACGCAAAGCGTGTCGGGCTCACCCTTTCACCGATTGGATGAGTTGTTCAAGCTGGGCCTCGTCCAGATCGCCAAGCCGGGGCTGCGGTTCGGACGGCGTGTCCTCAACGGACGAGTCGACCGCGTGAAGGACCGACTCGAGCTGCGTGTCCGTCAGCCCGTTGAGCTCAGGAAACACAGCCGCTGCTGGCGCGCTGTCGGCGCCGGCCATGGTGGTGATCGCAGGATGACGCGGAATTCCAACGACAAGAGCGACGGTCGCCGCGATGCCAACCGCGCCCACAAGCGCTGGCCGCCACGAAAACCGCCGCACCACCGGCTCTGCCGGCGGCACGCGCAGCGCCTGCAGGACCGCGGCGGCGACCACATCCTCCCGAACGACGACGGCGCTCGCGAGCAACGCGCCCGCCCGGATCATGTGCCACTCGACGCGACAGGACGGACAGATTGCCAGATGTTCGACCTCAGCCTCGGTCCACGCCGCACGCCCGTGAACCACGTCGGGCATTCGATCGCGAAGCGCTGCGCAGTCGATCATTCAAGCATCTCCTTCAGACGTTTGACTGCATGATGGTAATGCACTCTGGCCGCACCGGGAGTGGTTCCCAGCGACACGGCGATCTCGGCGTAGTCGAGGCCCTGCTGGACTCTGAGCAGAAAGACCTCACGCTGCATGCGCGCCAGACGCTTGAGGCCCGCTTCGAGCTGGCGTCCCGTTTCGTCCGCCGCAAGTTCGCCCGCGGGGTCGGCGCGATCAGGAATGTCATGCTCTTCGATCTCGAGGAAGATGCGTCCCTTCCCCTGACGGAAACGATCCTTGAGCAGGTTGCCGGCGATCCGGAAGAGCCAGCCCCGGAACGAGCCGTCACCGCGCCACCCCTGCAGGCCCCGGAACGCCTTGAAGAAGGTCTCCTGGACGAGATCCTCGACATCGGCGCTGGCGGCACCCGCGGCGCCAAGGTAGCGTCCGAGTGCGGCAGCGTGTCGCTGGACCAACTGGGTGGCTGCATGATCATCGCCGCTCCGCCAGGCCGCCACCAGCTCCGGATCGGTCTGGGAGCCCCCTGCCACGGCGGTCACTGGGGAAGACGACGGGCCGGGCCCGTCTGCGTTAACGTTTTCCGCGCCCCGCAAGGAGTTGCGAGCGACGGGACGGTCAGCTTTGCGCGGCTTGGGCAGCGCGCTGACCACCAGGGAACGCTTGTGAACACTTTGCATATGTGTTTGTCCACATTGTTGATGCAGGTTGGGAAAAACCGGCGATGCCCCTGCCATTGATCATCGGTCACCGCGGTGTCTCCGGACACGCCTTGGAGAACTCGCTGACAGCATTCCGCCTGGCCACCTCGCCTGGACGCTGGCAGTGCGACGCCGTCGAACTCGACGTCCACGTCACGGCCGACGGCGAACTGGTGGTCCATCATGATGACCAGCTGTCCACAGGAGAGGTCATTTCGACGCTGACATTGGACAGATTGCGCCGGCACTCCCTCGCCGATGGGTTCCCCCCGCCAACCCTGCGCGAGGCCCTCGACGTCCTCGGCGACCTCACCGTATTTGTCGAGGTGAAGGCCCTGCCTGCTGCGGCCGACGCAACGCTCATCGCGCTCATCCGCCCCAACGGCGCCACTTTCCGGCGGCAGGTCCATTCGTTTGACCATCGGATCATCGCGCGACTCCACCGGCAGGCGCCGGATTTGTCGTTGGGAGTGCTTTCCTGTTCTCGCCCGCTGGACCCGGTCGGCCCGGTCCTTCAGGCAGGCGCAGCGGTGTTATGGCAAGAGTCGCACCTCATCGACCAGGAGCTGGTCGATCAGTGCCAGGCGCACGAAGTCGGGGTGATTGCCTGGACCGTCAACGACCCGGCCGAGGCGGACGCGCTGCGCGCGATGGGCGTGATGGGGCTCTGCGGCAACTGGCCCGAACGGCTCCGGCCCGCGAGCAATCGCGGATAGCGCGTCCGGACGACAAATGGGCGTCCCCGATGAAGGGACGCCCAGGAGACTACGGAATGCGGACTGCGGTCAGTTGGCGGCGGGCTCGACTGGATAGACGGAAACCCGGAGCCGGTCGCGGTCGCGGCGCTCGAACTTGACGACGCCGTCGATGTAGGTGTGCAGCGAGTCGTCCTTGGCCTTGAAGACGTTCTTGCCCACATGGAACTTGGTGCCCCGCTGCTTGACCAGGATGCTGCCCGCGGAGACCCATTCGCCGCCAAAGTGCTTGACGCCGAGGTACTGCGGGTTGGAGTTGCGCCCGTTGCGGCTGGAGCCGACGCCCTTCTTGTGTGCCATCTGCTACCTCACCCGAGAACGACGCTGGTGATCCGGACCTCGGTGTACTTCTGCCGATGACCGGTCTTGCGCCGATAGCCCTTGCGACGCTTGAACTTGAACACGTAGATCTTGTCTTCCTTGCCGTGCCCGACCACTTCGGCCGAGACCGACGCGCCCTTGACGGTGGGCGTGCCTGCCAGCACGGTCGTCCCGTTCGACGTCAGCAGGACCTCGCTGAATTCGAGCTTGTCGCCCGGGGCCTTTTCTTCCATCAGGGGCAGCTTGAGCATCGCGCCCGTTTCAGCGCGCCATTGCTTGCCCAGTGCCTTGAAGATCGCGTACATATCTGCTCCAGAAATAGCCATGAAGAATAGTGCCGACCGGGAGGCTTTGCAAACCCGCCCCTCCCAAGGGCCTAGGCCACCGCGTACAGCTCAGTCACGTCGCGGCCCGCCGGGCGCGACATCAGCCGGAACTCGTCGAGCCGGAGCATCGGGTCGTCGCGGATTTCGAGTTCCAGGCCGCCCTGACGGCCCAGGCTGGTGACCAGCTTGGGCTCTTCTTCGACCAGATAGAGAGCCACATCGGGGTGGAGCCGGATGGCAAGTTTCCGTTCCTTCTGGTCCACGCCGGCCCGCTTGAGGGCGCGCTCGAGCTGTCGGGTAACAATCTCGGGTGAGAAGACCCGCCCAGTGCCGTGACATGTCGGGCACTCCCGGGTCATCGACGCCCAGAGCGATGGGCGCACCCGCTGGCGCGTCATTTCGATGAGGCCGAGCTCCGACACCGCAAAGGCGCGAGTCCGTGCGCGGTCGCGCCCCAGATGCGTGCGAAGCTCCTGCAGCACGCGATCGCGATTCCCCTTCGACTCCATGTCGATGAAGTCGGCGACGATGATGCCGCCCAGGTCGCGGAGCCGGATCTGTCGTGCGATTTCGCGTGCGGCCTCGATGTTGGTGCGCAGGATCGTCTTCTCGGGATCGCGCTTGCCGGTATACCGGCCGGTGTTCACGTCCACCGAAATCAGCGCCTCGGTGGGCTGGATGATCACATAGCCGCCGGTGGGCAGATCCACACGCGGCTTGAAGAGATCCCGGATTTCGTGCTCGATCTTGAAGCGATCGAAGAGCGGGATCGATTCGTCGTAGAAGTGCACGCGTTCGATCAGCTCGGGATCGATCAGTTCGAGATACTGGTGGATCTCCTGATGGAGCTCGCGCGAGTCGACCCAGAGCGCGTCGACCTTGGCGGAGAACACGTCGCGAATCAGACTCCGCGTGAGCGAGGCCTCGCGATGCAGCAGCGCCGGTGCCTTGCGGACGTAGAGCTGCTTCCGCTTGACCTTCTTCCATGCCGCAAGCAATGACTGGATCTCGCGCCGGAAGTGATCTTCCGTGACGCCCTCCGCCACAGTGCGCACAATGACGCCGCCCGAATCCTTGGGCAGCAGTCGCGACACCATGTCGCGCAGCTTGGCGCGCTGTTCACGATTCTCGATCTTGCGGGAAACGCCGACGCGCGTGGCGTACGGCATGTACACCAGAAAGCGCCCGGCGAGCGAGATCTGCGCGGTGACGCGGCAGCCCTTGGTGGAGATCGGTTCCTTGATGACCTGCACCGGCAGCGTCTGTCCCTTTTTCAATCGCTCCGAGATGTCCGGGATGGCCGCGCGCTGCCCAACTTCGCGCTTCCCGCCATCGCCACGCCGCTTGGCGCTCGGCGCGACGGCTTCCTCGTCGCCGGCGTCGTCGCTGACATCGTCGTCGTGTTCCTCGGGATCATCATCCTCCTCGGGCTCGAGCAGATCGGAGGCGTGCAGGAACGCGCTCTTCTCCAGCCCGATGTCGAGAAAGGCGGCCTGGATGCCAGGAAGAACGGCATCGACGCGGCCGAGATAGATGTCTCCTACGGTGCGGCGCTGATCAGGGCGATCGACCAGCAGTTCGACGAGCTTGTCGTCCTCGAGGATGGCGACCCGCGTCTCGCGGGGGGTGCCGGAAATCAGAATTTCGCGCTTCACGGGGGTTCCTGGTGAAGGTTCCGCGCTGGTCGAGGCGCATCCCGGACGAGAGCCCCGGCGACCGCTGGTGGCGCCGGACGACATGGGACACGCGCGACCGTCGTGGGTCGCGAATGCCCGATGCGTGGCCGGGCCGGGCCAAGGGTCGGGGCTGTCGGAGAATGGAGGGGCGATGCGCGCGAGGAGCGAGGCAGAGCCGGAAAAGTGCTACGAGTAGATGCCATGCGGTGGCACCGATGGAGGCAGTTCCCCCATCGGTCGCCCGACTGCGCAGTTGCATGTCATGGGACCGCATGCCCGGAAATGTATGGCGGGCAGCAACTTACGGCAACAAGGGCCTAGCCGTTGGCGACCGCTCCGAGGAGCGCGCGAGCAATGACCAGCCGTTGGATTTCCGCGGTGCCCTCGCCGATCTGGCAGATCTTGGCATCCCGCATGAAACGCTCGACGGCAAAGTCCTTGGTGTAGCCCCGACCGCCAAAGATCTGCACAGAGGCCGACGTGGCCGACATCGCAAGATCGCCACAGAACAGCTTGGCCTTGGACGCCTCGGTCTTGTAGGGCTTGCCGTTCTGCTTGAGCCATGCGGCGTGGTAGACGAGGTGCTGGCCCGCGCTGATCTGCGTCGCCATGTCGGCCAGCGGGAAGGACACTCCCTGAAAGCTGCCGATCGCCTTGCCGAACTGCTTGCGGGTGCCGGCCCATTCGCGCGCCAGCTCGAATGCACCCTCGGCGATGCCAAGAGAGACCGCCGCGATTCCGATGCGACCGCCGTCGAGCAGCTTGAGAAAAGTGCGGAAGCCTTCGCCCTCTTCGCCGAGGAGCTGGTTCTTGGGGATCCGCACGTTCTTGAGATGGAGCTGGCTCCACTCGAGCGCGCGCCAACCCATCTTCTCGGGGCCGGGAGTGAGGGTGACACCCTTGGAGAACGGCAGCGAGGCGTCATGGCCCACGCCGACCTTGGCGCATCGCGCAGGATCGAGCGTTTCCTTGCAGAGGATGAACGCGCTGGTCCGCTTGCGATCGGCCTTGGCGCGCGCCATCGCGACAACGATCTCGCCAACGCCGCTCTGCGAGCAGAAGGTCTTGTCGCCATTGAGGACGTAACTGTCGCCGTCTTCTTCATAGACCGTCTGGATACCGCCGGCGTCGGACCCTGCTTCAGCTTCGGTGAGCGCAAAGGCGCCGATCACCTTGCCACTGGCCAGCGGCGGAACAAAGCGCGCCTTCTGCTCGATGGTTCCGAGATGCGCAATCGCGGCAGTGACGAGCGTCGTGTGGGCCGAGATGATGACGGCGTGCGACGCGTCGACCTTGGCGAGTTCATGGATCGTCGTGTAGTAGCTGATCTCGTCCTTGCCGGCGCCGCCGAGCTCCTTGGCGATCGGCACGCCAAGAAAGCCGAGCTCTCCCATGCGCTTGACGTTTTCCCAAGGATAGACGCAGTGACGATCACCTTCGACTGCCACGGGCGCCACATGTTCCTGGGCAAAGGTCCGAACAAGCTCGCGCTGGGCGCGGTGGGCGTCGGTGAAATACGGAAGGTCGATCATTCGCGATGGCGTTCCGGAAAGAGTGGTCCGAAGCTCGTGCACTGCCGCGTGGCGCTTCGGGGAAGATATACGGCACCGCCGCCCGGGGTGGCCTGCACCTTGCTACTTTCAATTTGATGACCCTGACCCAATCCATGCTGTCCCAATTCCGGCGCCGTATCGCGGTTCCGGTTGCCGCGCTGCTTCTTGTCTTTGGATCGGCCTGTCGCAGTACCGACGACGGCCCGGGATCGCCGTTGGGCGTTTCTGTCGTTGCGGGCGCGAACCAATCGGTACTGGTGGGGAGTATCGCCAGTATTTCGCCGAGCGTGAAAGTGCGTGACGCATCGGGGAACGGATTGGTGGGGACGTCGGTCCATTTCTCGATCGTCTCGGGCGGCGGCATTCTGATCGGGGATTCGGTCGTCACGAATGCCCAGGGGATCGCGACACTGGGCGAATGGATCGTCGGCACGGCGGTGGGCGTGGACAGCCTTTCCGCCACAGCGACGGGGGTGCCGGGGACCGCGTACATCGTGGCGAACACGATACCCGGCAATCCAACAACGATCGTGGCCGTGAGCGCGCAGGCCGTCGCGGCACTCGCGGGGCACACGGTGTCGCCGGCGCCGGTGGTCGAGGTGCACGACGCCTATGGCAATCGGGTGTCCGGCGTCACCGTGACATTTACACCGGGGACCAACAGCGGTTTGGTGGGCAATACCACCGGCGTGACGAATGCAGTCGGGCAGACGAGTGCGGGGAGCTGGACGCTGAGTGCGACGCCAGGCACGGACACGCTGACGGCCCGTACGAGCAATGGACCTTCACTCGCGCTGATCGCCCAGGGACTGGCGAGCCAGCCCACGCTCGCGGCAGCGTCGCCCACCACGCAAGCCGGTTATCTGCAATTCCCGGTGACGCAGGTGCCGCGGGTACTGGTGTCGGATGGAACTGGCAAACCGATTCCCAACGTGCCGGTGACCTTTGTTCTTGCGGCCGGAGGCGATGCGACGCTCACGGGCGCCGTGGGCATTTCGGACAGCACCGGTGTCGCCTCACCGCAGGACTGGCGGCTTGGGCAGGTGCCATCGAGCACCGTCACCGCGACGGTGGCCGGCTTCACCGCGGGGCCGGTGACGTTCCAGGCCACCGGCACGGCCGCAGCGTTTCTGATCGACGTGCGCTTTCTCACGCCACTCAACGCGACTCAGCGCGATGGCTTCGTAGCCGCGGCGCGGCGCTGGATGGGGATCATCACCGCGCCGATTACGGCGGCGCAGGTCACGCTCCCGGCCGGCGAATGCGCCAACGGCCTCTCCCCCGCAATGAACGAAGTGGTGCCAGCGGTGGTGATCTACGCCATCGTCACCTACATCGACGGGCCAGGCAACATTCTTGGCTCGTCCGGCCCATGCGTGCAGCGCTCGGGTAGTCAGCTGCCGGCGGTCGGGCAGATGCGCTTCGATATCTCTGACTTTGCCGCGCTGCAGACCAATGGCGAGCTGGTGCCGGTCGTCACCCACGAGATGGCACATGTGCTGGGCTACGGCACGATCTGGACACAGCTCGCGCTGACACAGGGCACCGGAACGAGTGATCCGATCTTTACCGGCACCAATGCCCTTGCGGTCTGGCCCCTGGTCACGCTCGGCTATGGCGGCCGGCCGGTGCCGCTCGAGAACCAGGGACCCGCGGGCACGCGCGACGTCCATTGGCGCAAGTACGTCGACGCGGAGGACAAGATTCCGCTTTTTGGACCGGAATTGATGACGGGCTATATCACGGCGGGCGTGTTCGCTCCGCTGTCGCGGATGACGATCGCCTCGATGCAGGACCTGGGCTACCAGGTGGACTACTCGAAGGCCGATGCCTTTGCGGGAGATCTGCGCGCAGCGCAATCCAACTTTGGCGTGCCGACACTGCTCAACGAGACGCTCGATCGGCCGCGATGGGAAGTGACGCCAGCACGCCAGATGCGTCGCATCGCGCCCTGAAGTGGCGTCAGCGGGTGCAGCGGTCGCAACCACTGCACCGGTCGAGTCGTTCGCCAAACCACGCCATCATCGTTCGTCGCCGGCAGCGTGTCGTCGCCGCGTAGGCGGCGATCGCATCAATCCTGCGCGCGGCTTCGCGCCGCCGCCGCCGGACCGCGGTCCAATCCACTCGTCCATGTTCGGGGCGCAGTTCCGCCGCAAGCCGGTCCGCCGCCGCAATGACTGCCGCCGGATGGCGGCTTCGCACCGCCGGATTGCGCCAGATCTCGGCCACTGAGGCCTCCGCGGGAAACGTGGTCGCCAGCTGGCGTCGGGGGAGCACCGTGTCACCGGCATGATGAAACAACACGCATCGCGCGGGCATGCCATCGCGACCGGCTCGGCCGGCTTCCTGATAGTACGACTCGAGCGACGGTGGAATGACCCAATGCACCACCAACCGCACGCCGGACTTGTCGATTCCCATGCCGAAGGCGCTCGTGGCAACCACGACGCGCACCTCGTCAGCCAGGAAGCGCTCGAGGGTCCGCCGGCGCTCGTCGAACGCCATCCCGGCGTGGTAGGACGCGGCGACGACGCCTCCCTGAATCAGCACGCGGGTCAACCCTTCCACCTGCGAGCGCGTCGGGGCGTAGACGATCGCCGCACCGGGTGTGGTGCGCACCAGCACGGCAAGGCGTGCGAGGCGCTCGTCGCGACCACTGACGCGCGCCACTTCAAAGTGCAGATTGGGCCGATCAAATGAGCCGATCACTTCGTGGGTGCCGTGTGAGAATCCCAGGGATTCGCGGATCTGACGCCGCACATCGGGCGTGGCCGTGCCGGTAAGCGCCACGCACGGCGGCCGGCCCAGCGCGACCCGGACGCGGCGCAGCAAGCGATAGCTCGGCCGGAAATCGTGACCCCATTCCACAATGCAGTGCGCTTCGTCAACCGCCAGGCGGCTGACGCGACCGCCCCGGGCCATCAGCTCGTCGCAGAAGCGCGGCAACCGTTCCGGCGACACGTAGACCATGCGCAGATCCCCGGCGATGGCCGCCTCGAGCACGGCCGCCTGCCCCGCCCCATCCAGTGTGCTGTTGAGCACCGCTGCGGCGACGCCCCGAGCATGCAGCGCGCCGACCTGATCCTGCATGAGCGCGATGAGCGGCGAGATGACGAGCGTGAGACCGGACTGCACCAGCGCCGGCACCTGATAACAGAGCGACTTGCCGCCGCCGGTGGGGAGCACTCCCAGCACATCCTTGCCCGCGAGCACATGATGGATGATGCGGGTCTGCAGTGGGCGAAAGTCGGCGTGGCCAAAGACATGCCGAAGCACATGTCGGGCAACAGCAAGCGGCGCGGTCATTGCCGCACGATCGCATGCCGAGATGCTTGCGCGGGTGCCCGATCTCGCGGCGCCCGGCGCGATTATGCGGAGTGATCCTCTTGACGCTCGGCGCGTCGTGCGCGGATACGATCGACCACGCGAAGCGCCAGCACAATCATCAGTACCACGATCGCGGCCCAGGCCAGCAGGTGATCGTTCTTCCGCGCAACGGCCGTCACGGCCAGCGCGACTCCAAACAGCGTCAGCGGAATACGCAGACGGTTCATCGTGCGCGCCTCACGAGCGCTGGTTCACTTGCCGAGAAAGGCGGCGATCGCCGTGCGGAAGTCTGGCGTGGCACGAGCAAGGGCGTTCACGCGGGCACCGAGGAAGATGCCCTCGTTGAACGCCGTGCCGTCGAGGGCCACGAAGAGCTGCTTGGTGAGCGCAAAGGCCGTGGGACTGGCGCCGGCAAGGCGGGCAATGATCGCCGCCGATTCCGCTTCGAACGTGTCGTCGGGAAAGACGCGGCTCACGAGGCCCATGGCGAGTGCTTCGTCAGCATTGACCGCGCGGCCGGTTGCGACCAGATCGAAGGCGCGCTTCTCCCCCACCGTGCGGCGCAGCATGCCCATCACCATCGCCGGCACAAAGCCGCGATCGACCTCGGGATAGCCGAACCTGCTCGACGCCGACGCCAGCACCAGGTCGCAACCGGTGGCCAGGCCTGCTCCACCCGCCAGCGCGCGACCCTGCACGACGGCGACAGTGGGCTTGCCCAACTGCCGCAGCGTGGGAAAGATCTCGCCGAGTGCAAGTGCTGCGCGCTCGTTCTCCTCGAGCGTGTTGGCGGCCGAGGCCAGAAGCTCGTCGAGATCGGCGCCGGCACAGAAGTCTTGCCCTGCGCCGCGGATGACCACCACGCGCACCGCGGCCTCGAGGTCGGCCCGCGCGAGGCCGTGCGCCAGGTGATCGAGCACGGCCGCGTTGAGCGCATTGCGCTTGTCCGGCCGGTTGAGCGTGAGGGTCAACACGCCGTCGGCGAGCGAGGTGAGTACGGTGTCATTCACGTGCGACTCCGGCGCACCTGGCGCGCGATCGAGGGCGACACGGGGATCTCCAGGCGCAGGAGTGCGGTGGAGAAGACTTTCCCCTGTGCGTCGGTCTTGAGCGAGAGCGTGCCGCCGCCATCGAGTGCGCCGTGCAGCAGGAAGTTGAGCGCGTTGAGATTGGGCAGCTCGAAGCGCTCGACGCCGCTGATCATTCCCTTGAAGTGGCGCGCCACTCTGCGCGCGGTCACTTCGCGCACAAGCACTGGATAGAACTCGGGCTCGAGCGCGATCAGGCCGACGTTCGCGGTGTCACCCTTGTCGCCGGAACGGGCATGCGCCAGATAGCGGAGTTGCATCGTGGTCGCGGGCATCAGAGTATCTCCACCGTGATGTGCGGTTCGATCTTCTCGCGCGACACGAGTGCCGGCCAGTAAGCCACGATCTCTTCCACCTGCGGCCGGCCGCCCGCAAAGCCGGTCACGCTGGGCGGCCCCGTGAGCACGAGCGGCGCGATCTCGCGGGTAAACCGGTCGACCGGCGCGCGCTCGCGGGCTCGCACACCCACGCGCAACATGACTTCGGCCAGATCGGGATCGGGCTCACCGCTCAAACGGCCGTGCGTGGCATTTGCGCCGACAAACTCCGTGAGAATCTGTTCGAAGTGCAGGCCGAGTTCCGCGAGGCGCTTGCGAAGAATGCGATCGGCGGCGCGCGCCTTGTCGAGCGCATCGGGCCAGGAGTAGACCAGCGTGCCCACGGCCTTGTAGCCGTAGAACCACGCAACGGAGACCTTGAGCATCGGCGTGCGGGGTGTCCCATGAATCCCGGACACGCGGACGCGATTCTTGCCGGCAGCCGCCAGCTGAATCGAGGAGAAATCCGCGATGCCGTCGGGTGTGATGTATGCCTTGGGATCGCCCATCTCGTAGACCAGCTGCTCGGTCACGGACGGTACGTTCACGATGCCGCCGGTGCCCGGATGCTTGGTGACGACAAATGTGCCGTCGCTGGCCGCTTCGACCAGCGGGAAGCCCACGTCTTCGAGGCGCTTGACGCTCCGCCAGTCGCGGAGGAGGTTGCCGCCGGAACTCTGCGCACCGCATTCGAGAATGTGCCCGGCAATGGTGCCGGCGGCGATGCGATCCCAGTCGTCGGCCTTCCAGCCGAACTCGTGCACCAGCGGACCAAGTGTCAGGCCGGTGTCGGTGACGCGCCCGGTGATCACCACATTCGCACCCTTCGCCAGTGCGTCGGCCACTGGCGCCATGCCGATGTAGGCATTGGCCGCGCGCACATTGGCGCGGATGTCGCTCAGCGGGCGCCCGGTGTCCATGTTGGCCAGCGGCTCTCCGCCCGCGACGAGATCGTCGAGCCGACCCATCAGATCGTCGCCGGTGACGAGCCCGATGCGAATGCGCGAGCCCAGGCCGAGTTTGTCGGCGGCAGCGCGGACCGCCTGGGCACAGCCCCGCGGATTCACACCGCCCGCGTTGGAGATGACGCGAATCCCCTTCTCCGCCACGTCGGGCAGGATCCGCTCCATCTGCGTGACAAAGTCGCGAGCGTAGCCCGCCGATGGATCGCGCTCCCGCTGCTTCTGCAGGATCGACATCGTCACTTCGGCGAGGTAGTCGAGCACGAGGTAGTCGATGGGACCGCCACGCACCTGCCGGACTGGTGCTTCGAGCCAGTCGCCCCAGAAGCCTTGCCCGGCGGCGATTCGGACCGTGCGCGCCGTACTCATTGTCCGGCTCCTGCCGGGCGAGCCACCACCACCTGGCGGCTCCACGCGCGCTCCTCGCCTTCGAGGGCGACCGCGATCACCAGCGGCCGCAATTCGGGCGGAAGATCCATCGGCAAATGGGCGCCGGCAAAGTGCTCCGCGTATGTCGCTCCCGGCTCGATGCTGTGCGATTCCGAGCCGCCATTGTCGAGTGCGACCGGCTTGGTGAGATAGAAGTGAATGACCAGATCGACGCTCCACGCACCGTCGGCCGTGGGCGTGGCGAACGCCGGCTCGAGCAACAGGATCAGCGAATCGCCCGGCAGCCGCGCGGGCAGGTCCGGCGCGGCGCGGCTGAACGCATAGTTGACCGGCGACGTCGCGAGTTGCTTGCCGTTGCGATCCTGGAAGACAAACCCGAAGTCGGTAAAGCGCGACCACTGCGCACGCGGCATCTGCATGTCGACCGCCACGTGCGCCGCCCACGCGGGCATGGCGAGCGCCACGCGAATGGGTGCGTCGTTGCTGCGCGTGATCGTCAACCGCTGTTCCGCACCGATTAGCCCGGCCCGAAAGCGGAACGCCGCTGCCGACGCGACCAGACTCTGCGCCGTGACGCTCAACGTATCATGGCTCAGCGCGGCGCCCAGACGCACCGGCGACTGATGGACCGTCACCGTCGCGGAATCCGCGGCCAGCGGTCCCGCAGCAACATCGACTTCGTAGAGACCGCGCACGACGTCGTCGCCGCCGATGTCGAGGAGTGCAGCGCCGTCGCCAAAGCCGGCGGGGATTTCTGGGCCGTCGCGGAACGGCATGCCGCCCGGCTCGGCCAGCATCGCCATCACGTGATCGGCCGACTGCAGCGTGGCCACCTGGATCTGCACGCCGCGGCCGGTGTCGGCGGGCACGAAGAAGCGGCGCACTGCGCCCGGGCCCATGCGCACCGTGTGCGGCACGGCGTCCAGCACGGCAAGTGGCGCGACCTGCGTCACGGGAATCGTTGCGAGTGGGCCGACCGATGCATCGGGCCCCATCGCCTTGATCACCGTGCTCCGCACGTCGGGTGACGGATCGGCACCGGTGATGGTCGCCACGAACGTTGCCTTGCCGCCAACGAGCGTGACCGACGCCGGCACCGTCACCCACGGATCGGCGCTCGCCAGCTGCAGCGTGATCGGCGCGTCGCCATCGAGCCGGCGCAGTGTAATCGAGTCGCCACCCGCCTTGGGCGCGCCAAACTCCAGGACGCCGCCGCGTCCATGCACGGCGCCAATGTCGACCGCGAGGTCAGGCACATTGTGCGAAGTGGAAAGCCAGGCCCATGCGGCCGTGAGGTCCGGCATGCCCGCGCCCTGATCGACCACCGACGCCGACGGCAGCAGATGACTCCCCTGCTGCAGCGCCTGCTTGATGTCGTGCGCGGTGACCGTGCGGCCGTTGGCCTTCGCGGCCGAGATGAGCCGTGCTGCAAGTCCCGCCGCGTGCGGCGAGGCCATGCTCGTGCCGTCTTCCTGTTCGTTGCCGATGGCAAAGTTGGGAATGGTCGAATAGGCCGAGCCGGGAACGACGATATCCGGGGCCGCTTCTTCGCCACCGCGGCTCGAGAACGATGCGAGCGGTTCGGCCAGCGCATCGCCGGGCGGCACACCCGCAAAGACCAGCGGAGCCGTTGCACCCACCGCAACGACGCGCGACGCACTCGCCGGAAAGCCGATGGTGCTGAGGCCTGGCCCGTCGTTGGATGCCGCGACCATCATCACGACATCCGGGTGGGCCGCGAGCAACGAGTCGATCATCCCGTCGACGCGCGCGGTGCCTTCGATTTCGTTGCCGACACCAAACGACAGATTGACGACCAGCGGCATGCCACGATCATGCGCAAAGTGGATGGCGTAGTCGAGCGCTTTGACCATCGATCCCGACACCGTGACGCCGCCGGCCGCATCGTTGGCGATCTTGAGGCCGATCAGATGGGCGCCGGGTGCGACGCCATCAAAGCCGCGTACGCCGTAAATGTCGTGTCCCGCCGCGATGCCGGAGACGTGCGTGCCATGACTGTCGGTATCGAAGAAGAGATCGAGATGCGGCGTGCCGGCCGAATCGGCGAAGTTGGCCGCAACATTGACCGGATGCGGATGGCCCGCGGTACTCCAGCCAAAGAACTCGTGAGCGACGGCAAAGTCATGCACGGGCTTGTCGTCGGCGAGTGTGCCGTTTTCCTGGGTGTCGGCAAAGAGAACCCAGCCATCGGAGCCGCGTACCACCACCACGGGGAGTGTGTCGCCCACTTGGCCGTTGCCATCGACGTCGGCCTGCGGAGACGGACCGAGCGGCAGCTCGAGAAGCGCGCCGCCCCAGATCGCACCGCGACCGGCGATGGCGGCCACATGCGACGCGCCGAGGAGACGATGGCCGGCGACGATCAGCGTGTCACCGCGGCGCTGGACTTGATGGAGCGCAACGTCGCCTTCGTGGGAAAAGTCGCGCAGGTCGAGAATCTTGGGCGTGCTGTCGCTGGCGAGACCCAGGCCGGCGACACCTGGATCGATGCCGCTGTCGAGAATGGCGATCAGCACACCGCGACCATCCCAGCTCGGATGCGCCGCGGCAAAGCGGTCTACGCCGGTGGAGTGCAGCGGCATCAGACCGCGCGCAAATGCCTCCGTGGGCGACATCGATCGTTGTCCCAGGCCGCCGGCTTGCCCGGGGGCGGTCACCGGCGTCTGAGCGGCGACCGGCAGCACGCAAGCGCCGGCAAGTGCAAGAGAGACAAATGCTGCGCGGAGCGCAAAGCGGATCATCGCGAGTTCATCCCATCGAGAACGAACGGTCCCAGGTGGGGACCGGCATAGTTGGCGGCCACGCGCAGGAGAAACGCGAGCATGTCGCGGGTTTCTTCGGGCGTGACAATGGCATCGACAAAGCCGCGCGCCGCGGCGTAACGCGCGTCGAGCTGCGCTTCATAATCTGCCCGCATCTCACCAATCGAGGCTTGCACGCCGGCGTCGAGCGGCCGCTTCTCACGCTGCGCCGCCTCGATGGCCACTCCGTGCACCGCGGCCACGGCGGATTCGCCTTCCATCACCGCCATGCGGCCCGTGGGCCACGAGATGATGAAGTCCGGATCAAAGCCCTGCCCTGCCATGGCGTAGTAGCCCGCGCCGGACGCATGATTGACCGTGAGCACAATCTTGGGGACGATCGCGGTGGCCATCGCTTCGACAAAGTGCGCGCCGGCCCGGATGATTCCCTCGTGCTCGGCCTCGGGCCCGACCATGAAGCCGCTCACATCCTGCACAAAGAGAATCGGCGTTCCCTCGCGGTTGGCCGTCTCGATGAAGTACGCCACCTTCTCCGCACTCTCGGCATAGACGATCCCACCAAAGCGCGGCTTCTCGCCGCTGCGTCCCTTGATGAGTCCGCGCTGATTGGCGATCACCGCAACCGGCCGGCCGGCAATCCGTGCATGGCCGCAGAGCATCTCGCGCGCAAGATCGGGCTGGAACTCGTCGAGCTTGCCGTCGTCCAGCAGGCAGTCGAGTACATGGCGCATGTCGTACGACAAACGATGGTCGTGCGGCAGGAGATCGTAGAGTGCTGCGGCGGCGGTGCGCGGGGGGTGCGCTTCTGTCACCGGCTGGAGCGCTACCGGTCGCGGCAGCCGGGCGATGTACTCACGGATCCGCGTGACACATTCGGCGTCGTTCGCGGCGCGATAGTGCGCGACACCGCTCACTTCCGTGTGGGTGCGCGCCCCGCCCAGCGATTCACCGTCGACCGTCTGCCCAGTAGCACCCTTGACCAGATTGGGCCCGCCCAGGCCCATGAAGCTGGTGCCTTCGACCATGAAGATCACGTCCGAGAGCGCCGGAAGATAGGCACCGCCCGCGATACAACTCCCCATCACCGCCGCGATCTGTGGCACCCGCAGATAGTGACGCATGAGCGAGTTGTAGTAGAAGATCCGCGCGGCACCGTATTGACCCGGAAAGACGCCACCCTGATACGGCAGATTGACGCCGGCGGAGTCGACGAGATAGACAATCGGAATCCGCTCGCGCATCGCGATTTCCTGCGCGCGGAGAATCTTGGTGATCGTCTCGGGCCACCAGGAGCCGGCCTTCACGGTCGCATCGTTTGCGACCACGACCACTTCGCGACCGCTCACCACGCCGAGACCGGTGATGACACCCGCCGCAGGAGCCTCGCCTTGGTAGCGATCCCACGCCACCAGCAGTCCCACTTCGAGCCACGGTGTATCGGGATCGAGCAAGGCGGCCACGCGCTCGCGCGGCGAGAGCTGTCCCTTGGCGTGCATCTTCTCGACCCGCTTGGCACCGCCGCCCTGGCGGAGCTTGCTGGCGAGTTCGAGATACTCGGCGGTGAGCGTGCGCAGGCGCGACGGACGCGCGGCGTCGGTCTTGGGCGTGGTCACGGATCGATCAGGCGCGGAGATTGGCGCGCGCCCAGTCCTGAACGTATTCGACCAGTTCGCTCGTGGGCGTGCCGGGGCCAAAGAGCCGGCCGATGCCCTGCGCGTGCAAGGCATCCATGTCTTCCTGCGGAATGATGCCGCCGCCAGTGACCAGCACGTCGGAGCGCCCCTGGTCCACCAGCAATTGGTGCACCCGTGGGAACAGCGTCATGTGCGCGCCGGACAAAATCGAGAGGCCGACAACGTCGGCGTCTTCCTGCACGGCGGCGGTGGCGATCATCTCGGGAGTCTGATGGAGACCGGTGTAGATCACTTCCATCCCCGCGTCCCGCAACGCGGCTGCCACGACCTTGGCGCCGCGGTCGTGACCATCGAGACCCGGCTTGGCCACGAGCACCCGAATGGGGCGGGACAGTGGCGGTGCTTCGGCAACAGCCATCACAGCGTGGTCCTCAGGTAAGAGCTCACGAGCGCCAGCCTATTTGAAACGCAGCAGGCCGGCGAGACCGTCGATCATTTCGGCCGCCTCTGGTCCGTAGATGACATCGAGCGCCACCCGCTGACGGAGCGCTTCCTCGATCGCGTCATCGATCACATCGGCAGCCGGCGTGACCTCGCCATCCGCACGCAAATCCCGGGCGAGGAGCGACAACCGGCCGGTCTTGAGTGAGCGGAACCCGGGCAACGCGGCGTCGCCACGTACCAGGAGAAGGCGGATCTGGCCCTGCGCCAGCGCCTTGAGCGTGTCGCCAATGCCGTTGACCGCCCAGCCGGTGCCCATGCCTTCTGCCAGTTCATCAGCGTGGCGCGACTCGGCCAGCGAGGTATGATGCGCGCGCACATCCATGGTGAGACGATGCACGGCGGCGGGGGTCGCGTCGCGCGGCCCCAGCCGGGCGAGGCCGATCAGGCGATCGGCGAGATAGGTGTGCAGATAGGGCTCGAGCGCGCTCGCGTCCTTGCCTGCACCGGCAACCACGATCTGATGCCCCGGCGACGCGCGGTCGAGTTCGAAGAGTGCCCGCGCCACGTTCTCGAAGTGACGCCGACGCTCGTCGCGAATCCGATTGTGAAACGCATGCTCGCCGCTCGAGTCGCCGTGGGTTCCGGCGGAATGGTAGCGGCCACCGCGCGACATGTCCGTGGTGACCTTCTGCACCATACGCGCGCCAAAGGCGGTGACTTCCCAGATCAGCGCGGTACCGCGGTCGAGAGTCACGGTAAAGAGCCGGCCAAAGTCCTCGCTGCTGGCCACCAGTTCCCGCACCATCGGTGTGCGGTCGACGACCAGTCGCGAGCGATGCACCTGCGGGAGGGCGCGCACCTCGAAGAGTTTGCGCGCGCGGCAGGCGAAGATCGCCAATCCCTGGCTGGCGGGAAGATTCCTGGCGTCCGCAAGAAAGTCGACGATCCTGCCGAGGTCGGCCTTGATCGCCTGCTGGCCGGCGCGATCCCAGCCGAGGGACGGCAAGCCATACTCGAGCGCCTTGACCCGATTGCGGGCCTTGGTCAGATACTTGGTGCCCACGCGATCGCGCGGTTCGATCTTGAGGTAGCAGGTCACGACGGGATCGTTTCCCGTCTTCATATGCAGCAATGCGTCGTCCAGTTCGGTCAGGGCTACGGCAGCCATCGTCCCGCCCTCCTGTGCTAGAAGAACACCGGTTCGCGATAGGCACCCCAGATATCCTCAAGGACGTGCCGGATCTCAAAGAGCGTACAGTACGCCCGGGCGCAATCGAGCATGGCCGGAATGATATTGCGATCCTCACGTGCCGCGGCTCCGAGCGCGGCCAGGCGCGCGGTCACCACGGCATTGTCGCGCTGAGCGCGCATGCTTGCCATACGGGTGCGTTGGGCGATTTCGGCCCGGTCGTCGACTCTGAGAATGTCGATCGGGGCTTCCTCGTCTTCCACGAATGCATTGAGCCCGACGACCGTGCGCTGGCCGGCTTCCACTTCGGACTGAAAGCGCATCGCCGAACGGGCAATCTCACGCTGCTGCCATCCCGCTTCGATGGCCGCCACCGTGCCACCCATCTCGTCGATTCTCGCGAAGATGGCCTCCGCATCGGCTTCGATCTGATCGGTCAGGGCCTCGACCATGTACGAGCCGCCGAGCGGATCGGCCGCGTTGGCCGCACCGGTTTCGTAGGCCAGAATCTGCTGCGTGCGCAAGGCGACGCGCACCGATTGTTCAGTGGGAAGTGCCAGCGTTTCGTCGAGCGCGTTGGTGTGCAGCGACTGGGTGCCGCCGAGTACCGCTGCGAGCGCCTGATAGGCGACGCGCGCGACGTTGTTGAGCGGCTGCTGCGCCGTCAACGACACGCCGGCGGTCTGACAGTGGAAGCGCATCTTGAGCGAGCGCTCGTCCTTGGCGCCGTAGCGTTCGCGCAGGTGACGCGCCCAGATGCGACGCGCCGCGCGCATCTTGGCGATCTCCTCGAAGAAATCGTTGTGTACATCCCAGAAGAATGACAGCCGCGGCGCAAAGCGATCGACGTCGAGGCCGCGGGCCACGCCGCGTTCGACATAGGTGAAGCCATTCGCCAGGGTGAAGGCAAGTTCCTGCGCGGCGGTCGCACCGGCTTCGCGAATGTGATAGCCCGAAATGGAGATCGAGTTCCACTGCGGCGTGTGCTTGCTGGTCCACTCGAACAGATCGACAATGATCTTGAGCGACGGCTCGACCGGATAGATCCAGGCGTGCTGCGCGATGAATTCCTTGAGAATGTCGTTCTGAATGGTGCCCTGCAGCTTGGCGATCGGTACGCCCTGCCGCTCGGCTGCCGCCACAAAGAAGCAGAAGAGAATGGCGGCGGGCCCGTTGATCGTCATGGAGACGGAGACCTGATCGAGCGGAATGCCGTCGAAGAGGGTTTCCATGTCGGCGAGCGAGGAGATGGCGACACCGCACTTGCCGACCTCGCCCTCGGAGCGCGGGTGATCGGAGTCGTAGCCCATCAATGTCGGGAAGTCGAACGCGACCGAAAGACCGGTCTGGCCGCGCTCCAGGAGGAACTTGTAGCGGCGGTTGGTGTCTTCGGCCGTGCCAAAGCCCGCAAACTGGCGCATGGTCCAGAGGCGGCCGCGGTACATGGTCGGGTGAATGCCGCGCGTGTAGGGGTAGTCGCCGGGCAGCGGCACTGGCACGGTTGCATCGAGCGCGGTATAGGCCGGCTCGATCGGGCGGCCCGAGATGGTGGAGAAGTCACTGTCCGTGCGGTGCGGCAGCGTGGCGACGCGCGCCTTCCACTCCGCCACCTCCGCCCTGAGTCGCGCGAGCTCTTCGTCTTGCGCGGCGATCCGTTCGAGCAGACCGTCGTGCGGAATGAGTGTGGTCATACGCGAGCACCCTCCTTGAGCTGAGCCACCACTTCGGCCGCAAGATCGTATGGACTGAGCAGTCCCGCGGCGACCTCGTCGAGCCGTGCGGCAATCGCTTCGTCCGCACGCGACTCCTGCCAGACCCACCGCCGCATCGCACGATCGACCACTTCCCGCGTGCGCTGCGCCAGACGCGTGCGCCGCCGGGCCGCCAATTCGCCGTTGCCCGAGATCCAGCGCCAGTGATCGTCGAGCGCGCTCACCAGCTCCGTGATCCCTTCGTTCTTGATCGCCGTGCTCACGAGCACCGGCGGACGCCACGCGGTGGGATCGACAGCAACGGGCTGGTTGCGCGGCCCGGAGCGCAGTGCGCCATGATGCGCCGGCACATTGCGGAGTGCCTTCCCCATGCGCAGATCGAGCGCCATTTCAATCTCGCGCCGCAGCTTTTCGGCACCGGGGCGATCGGCCTTGTTCACGAGCAGTACGTCCGCCGCTTCCATGATGCCCGACTTGAGCGTCTGGATGCCATCGCCCGATTCGGGAACGAGCACCAGCAGCGTCGTATCCGCCATGCGCGTGACATCGAGCTCGGATTGTCCCACGCCGACGGTCTCGACGACGATGCGATCAAAGCCCGCAGCATCGAGCACGTCGCACACTTCGCGCGTAGCGGTGGCGAGACCGCCCAGCGAGCCGCGCGTCGCCATCGAGCGGATGTACACGCCCGGATCGAGCGCGATGCCCTCCATGCGAATGCGGTCGCCGAGGAGCGCTCCACCCGTAAACGGCGAGGTGGGATCCACGGCCACGACCGCCACGCGGTGCCCTTCGGCGCGATAGGCCGAAACCAGACGTTCCGTGATGGTGGATTTGCCGGCGCCGGGCGGGCCGGTGAGGCCGATGCGGCGCGCGTGACCGAGCTGTGGATGGAGGCGGGCGAGGAGCTCTTCGAAGCCGGGGCGACCATTTTCCACGATGGACACCGCACGTGCCAGTGCCGCCGTGCTTCCCTGCTGCAACTGGCCGAGCAGCGCCTCGTCAATCATGACGTAAAATAGCATGGCGTCTTGACTTGGGGCAAAGAACGACGGCCGCTGACGACGAAGCACTACCGATTGACGGGCGCGGAGCCGGACGGTAGCGTTTCAGACATCAGAACCCACGAGCAGGAGGAAGGCAATGCGGCGCGTGCAGCTTACACTGGTCTCCATAAGTTTGGGCGCAGCAGCCCTCGGTTGCTCCGCGATCCTGCCATCGAACAGCCGCACCCTGTCAGGCTCGTGGGGCGGCACCAACATTTCGGCAGTCGCCACATCGAAGCGGCTGGTGGTGACGCTGACCTGTGAGGTTGAGACATTCACGGGGCCGATCAATGTGGCCGCGGATGGCGGCTTCGCCAGCAGCGGCACAGTGGAGTACGGACTCAACAGCCGGCCCACCTCAATTTCCGGACGGCTGGTCGGCGACTACGCGCTGGTCATCGGAGCCGACACGCTACTCGCCGGGCGTCCGTTGTTGGCGACGACCGGAGAGGGAATCTGTGCCGACTGACACCGCCCCGCTCCTTCCAACTTCTCCATCGCAGTTGGTGTGAACAGGAAGTGTAGTCGCGCCGGACTCGCACGCCCGGCCCGCGGACACAGGACTTCACAACAGCACCACCGTCCCCAACCCGAGCAACAACAGCAGCCCCGTCACATCCACTGCCGTCGCCACGAGTGGTGAAAACGCCGCGGCCGGTGTCACGCCCATGCGCGTGAGCGCGCGCGGTGCGACCGCACCCAGGCACCCCGCGATCGCCAGGTTGGCGGCCAGCGCGAGAAAAACGACCAGACCGAGCCGCCATGTTTCGCCAAGCAGCACTGCGACGCCACCGGCGATCACGCCAATGGCGGCCCCATTGAGAACGCCGATCCATACCTCCTCCACAATCGCGCGATTCTCCTCGGCTCGCGATGTGCCGCGCGAACGCCGCCACACCGCCTGCGCAAGCGCCTGCGTCGCGGCACTGCCGCCCAGGCCCGCCACGATCGGCATCCACACGGCGAGTGCGACGACACGCACAATCGAATCGTGGAAGAAATACACGACCGCCGCTGCGAAGAACGCCACCAGCAAGTTGGCGTAGAGGCGCATTGCGCGATCCTTGACCGCACCGCGCCAGCCGCTGGCCGATGACGCACCACCAAACTGCAGCAGTTCCTCGGTTGCCGCGGTGCGCACGTGATCGAGCGCCACATCGACGGGGATGCAGCCGAGGAGGCGGCCGGCATCGTCGATGACGGGGAGACTGGTAAGCCGGTAGCGCGCCATGAGTGCGGCCACATGATCGAGCGAGTCCGCGGACGTCGCCGCAATGACGCCCTCATTCATCAACTCGCGTACCTGCTGCTGAGCGGGCGCGAGCAGCAGCTCGGCAAAGGAGAGTTGCCCCACCAGCCGGCGCGCTGCGTCGGTCACAAAGACCGCCCCAATGGGCCGGCCCTCGACCAGCTGCCTGCGCACTGCTTCTGCCGCGAAGGCCGCGGTATCCGCAGCGCCGACCGCAACGCATCGCACCGTCATAACGCCGCCGGCCTGATCGGCCGCGAAGGTCAAGGCGCGTTCAACGTCGGCACGGCGAGCACAATGTTCGAGCCACTGCGCATGCATGGCGGGAGGTGCCGCGCGCAGCACGCGCACCGCGTCCTGGTCGGCGAGACGCGCGACAATGGCGTCCGCCGCGGGGCCGAGCGCTGCCAGAACGTTGGCCGCAGCAAGAGCCGGCAGACCGGCGATGGCGCGTGCGGCAAGTTCGGCGGGAAATGCCGGGAGAATTGTCTGCTGTTCCGACAGCGCAAGTTGTGCGATCGCCGCGCCGAGATCCGCGGGCTCGGTGCGCCAGCCGCGTTCGATCAGCGCGTCGATGCGATGTTCCCGGGCGAGGGCGGCAAGTTCCTGCACCTGCCGATCGCCGGGCGCGGTCATTCGGTCAGGCGATCGAGCGAGCGTCGCGACACATCCGCACGCCGCACCAGCAGGCGCTCGACGCGCACCGGAGTGGCCTGCAGCACGTCGATGTCGAGTCCGGAGAGGGTAAAGCGCTCGCCGGTCGCGGGGATGCGTCCCGCGCGTTCGGCGAGCAACCCGCCCAGCGACGCGGCACCGCCGGCGTCGAGATCGACGCCAAAATGCTCGGCCACGGTCGCCGGTGCCACCGAGCCGTCGACTTCCAGCAGCACGCCCGATGTGACCATCGGCGGCGTTGCGGCGGCGTCGCCGTCGGAGATCTCGCCGATCAGCGTCTCCAGCAAGTCTTCGAGCGTAACAATCCCCGCCGTGCCGCCGAATTCGTCGACGACCACGGCAAAGTGCTGCCGCTCGCGCTGCATGTCGAGCAGCAGATCGCCGGCCGGCCTGAGCGACGGCGCAAACGATACCGGCCTCAGCGGCAGCGGATCGTCGGGCTGACGCTTGAAGAGATCGAAGGCATGCACCATCCCCACGATCTCATCGAGCGTGTTGCGATACACCGGCAGCCGCGTGTAGCCGCTCTCGGTGAAGATTGCCGTGACCTGTGAACGTGGCGCGTCCTGCGCGATCGCGACGACGTCGGTGCGCGGCGTCATCACGTCGCGAACCGGCCGTTCGGCAAAGGTCATCACGCCACCCACCATCACCAGCTCGTTGCCGCCCACACCGCTGGCCGAGCCTTCGCGAGCGAGTGCGCGAATATCATCGGCCGGATCGGGTGCCCGTGCCGGCAGCACCACGCCCAGCATGGCACTCCACCCCGCCAGCAATGGCCGCAACTGCTCCACCACGCGCTCGGCCCGGGCCACCGTCAACCAGCGCGGCAACAGGTAGCCACCGAGGAGCGTGGCCGGCACCACAAAGAACACGATGAGGAGCGTCAACTCGAGCGGACTCATCTGGCTGAAGACGCCGGGGATGGCCGAGCCCACCAGGACCACGCCAAAGGACGACATGGCACTTGCGGCGACGACCTGACGCTCGGTGGTCGCGAGCCAGTCGAGCGATTCGTCGCCACCCTTGAGGCGACGCGACACTGCTTCGGCGACCGCCGCACGCGCCGCGGTGACGAGCGACGAAGCGCCCGCCGCGCCGACAAACGCCAGGAGCCAGCCGACGACGAGCAGAAGCCAATGCATCAGGTCGCATCCCCGCGATCAGGTGCAGGCTCGTGCTGCGGCACGGGCCAGACCGACACGCGACGCACGCGGCGGCGCATGACGACGTCGACCACAAAGCGCCAGCCGTCGATATCGACCGACTCTCCGCCGCGCGGCACACGACCAATCTCGTCGAGCACCAGCCCGCCCACGGTCGCGATCCGCTCGCGACCAAAATCATGCTCGAGCTCGGCTTCCAGATCGAGCAGCGGCACGCCACCCTGCACCGTGTAGTGGCCGTCATCGTGCTTCTGAATCGGCGCCGCTTCGTCGACGTCGTGCTCGTCCTGGATTTCGCCAACGATCTGCTCGAGAATGTCTTCGAGTGTGACGAGCCCGGCGGTGCCGCCAAATTCGTCGACAACCACGGCGAGGTGCCCCGGGCCGCGCTGGAAATCACGTAACTGGCGGTCGAGGTGCTTGGCTTCGGGCACAAACGCGCACGGGCGAATGAGCGTCTGCCATGCATCGCGAGCAACATCGGGCTCCAGGCGCGGCAGCATGTCCTTGGCGTGCAGCATCCCGACGACCGCATCGGGATGCGCGTCGAACACCAGCAGCCGCGCATGCTCGCTGCGGCGGAGTGTGGCCACTACCTCGTCTTCTGCTGCGGACACGTCCACCGCCACGATATCAATGCGCGGCGTCATCACCTCGGACACCGTCATGGTGGCCAGCGAGAAGACACCCAACGCCATCTCGTGCGGTGTGGGCCCGCCGTTCCGCTGCGGCGCCGGCGCGCCATCGCCGGTAGCGCGCCGGTCGAGCCGGGCGGCGAGGAGGAGCAACGGCCGGAACGCGGCGGCCGCGCGCAGCGCCACGGTGCGTGCGTGCGGCACGAGCTCTGGCGCGAGTGCGGCGAGGAGGCGCGGCGCGAGGTCGCCCACCGCCCATGCAAGAATCGCGACGAAGATCACCCGCATGAGTGCCGCCGCGGGCGAGTACGACCACCATTCAACGGCGGTGCCGGCGAGCGCCGCGGCAATGGTCAGCAGCGCCAGGTGCATGATGTGGAGCGCCCGTTCCGGGGCGAGCACATCGTGATTCGGCTCGCGCGCAAGCGCCCGCGCACCAAGTTCGTCGCTGCCTTCACCCGCGAGCGCGGTGACGGCGGCAGCGAGCATCACCAGGCCCGCCACGGTGGGGAGAAAACGGAAAAGTTCGTTCACGCGAGCGCCGCCACGTAGCGTTCCTGACGGCGCCACATGGCGCTCGCCATGCGGCTGGCACCTTCCGGATGGTCCCACCCCAGCACATGCAGCGTGCCATGCACCACCAGGCGAAGCAGCTCTTCGGGGAGCGTCACGTCATGGGCGCGGGCCTGCCGCGCCGCCGCGTAGGGGCAGATATACACGTCGCCCGCGAGCGCGCCTCCCGGCTGGGGAAGCGCAAAGGCAATCACGTCGGTGGAGCGGTCGCGGCCAAGATACTCCGCATTGAGCCGGCGCATGCGCTGCTTTCCGACAAAGGTGATCGCCACATCCGCCTCGACGTCTTCACTATCGAGGACGCCAAGCACTGCGCGGCGCGCACGGCGAAGAGTCGCGCTACTGGCCAGCCCACTCACCGCGACGTGCGACCCGACTGCGCGGGACATCAGCCTGCCTGGTCCTCGGCGTAGGCGCGGATGATGTCCTTGACCAGCCGGTGGCGCACCACGTCGGACTCGGTGAGGTAGTGGAACGCCACGCCATCGATGCCGGGGAGCACGCGCTCGATCTGAATGAGCCCCGACTCTTCGCGGTGTGGCAGGTCGATCTGCGTCTTGTCGCCAGTCACGACCACCTTGCTGTTCACGCCCAGGCGAGTGAGCAGCATCTTCATCTGCGCGTTGGTGGCATTCTGCGCTTCGTCGAGAATGATGAACGCGTCGGCGAGCGTGCGGCCGCGCATGTAGGCGAGCGGCGCAATCTCGATGGTGCGCGTCTCGAGCGCGCGCTGCATCTTGTCGTGCGGCATCATGTCTTCGAGCGCGTCGTAGAGCGGTCGGAGATACGGATCGACCTTCTGCTGCATGTCGCCCGGGAGAAAGCCCAGCGATTCGCCGGCTTCCACCGCCGGCCGCGCGAGCACAATGCGCAGCACACGCTTGCGCGCGAGTGCCTCCACCGCCTTGGCGACCGCAAGATAGGTCTTGCCGGTACCGGCCGGGCCAATGCCGATCACAATGTCGTGCTGCGAAATGGCGGCGAGATAGTCGCGCTGTCCGGGCGTCTTGGGCACGATGCCCTTGCGCATGCCCGGGAGCACTATCCGGCCGGGATCGCCGGCGGGGATCACCTCGGGCCGGTGCCCGTTCGACGCGAGACGATAGACGTCCTCCGGCGCGATCGCTTCGCCGCTCCGCGCGAGATCAATCAATCCCCGCATCAACGGCACGGCGCGCGAGACCTCTTCGCTCGAGCCGATAAGCGTCACCACATCGCCGCGCTGCGAGACGCGCACACCGACCGCCCGCTGTACCTCGGCAAAGTTCGCGTCGTTGATTCCGGCCAGCAGCAGCGGATCCGCACCCTCGGCGGACAACGCTTCGCGCACGTCGCCGGCGTTCATTCGGCCGTCCGCAGTGTGGTCAGATGCAGGGCAGCCAAGTCGGCCGCGCTCACCGGCGTTGGCGCGCCTTCCAGCAGTGCGCGGGCCGCGGCCGTCTTGGGGAACGCAATGACATCACGCAACGAGGTGGCGCCAGCCAGCAGCATGGCGATGCGGTCGAAGCCGAGCGCAAAGCCGCCGTGCGGCGGAGCACCAGCGGCGAGCGCGTCGAGAAGAAAACCAAAGCGACGGCGCTGTTCGTCCGGCGCAATCCCCAGGAACGCAAAGACGCGCGCCTGCAATGCGGGATCGGTGATGCGGATCGAACCGCTGCCGAGCTCGTTGCCATTGTAGACCGCGTCATAGTGGAGTGCGCGGCAGCGGCCGGGATCGGTGTCGAGAAATGCCACGTCGTCGGGATGCGGCGACGTGAACGGATGGTGCGTAAAGATCCAGCCGCCGGTCGCGGCATCGTGCTCGAAGAGCGGAAAGTCGACGACCCAGGCAAAGGCGTGCTTGCCCTCGCCGTCGCCATCTTTCGCTTTGTGAATGAGCGTGGTGCGAACGGCGTGAAGCGCGGGAGACGTTACGCTGTCAGCGCCAACTACGACAAGTAGGATGTCTCCCGTGTCGGCATCAATACCGGCAAGCGTTTCGTCGCCGAGCGCCTTTACGCCCTGGCCCTCCCATGCCGCTCCGATGCGCCGACACCATACCAAGCCGCCGGCCCCGTGGGTCTTCGCCAAGTCGCGGAATGTGTCGATGTCTCTCCGTGACATCGGTGTCGCGCCCGGGACCACAAACCCACGCAGCCGACCGCCCCCTGCGATGGCATCGCGAATGAAATCGGCGGCGCCGCTGGCCACATTCGGCGTGAAGTCTCTGATCTCGAAGCCGAATCGCAGATCGGGCTTGTCGATGCCGTAGCGTTCCATCGCCTCGCGATAGGAAAGCCGGCGAAACGGTATCCGCACGTCATGTCCCGCTTCCGCCCACAGATCGCGCAGCACCGCCTCGACCACCGGCAGCACGTCTTCCTGGGTCACGAACGACGCTTCGAGATCGATCTGGGTGAACTCGGGCTGACGGTCGGCGCGCAGATCCTCGTCACGAAAACAACGGGCGATCTGGAAGTAGCGATCGAATCCCGCAATCATCAACAGTTGCTTGTAGATCTGCGGCGATTGCGGCAGTGCAAAGAACTCACCTGGATGCACCCGGCTCGGCACGAGGTAGTCACGCGCACCTTCCGGAGTCGGCTTGGTGAGAATCGGCGTTTCGATTTCGAGAAAGCCCAAGTCGACGAGCGTACGCCGCGCCTGCTGCATGAGATGGTGGCGCCGAACAATGTTGGCCTGGAGCTCGGGGCGGCGCAGATCAAGGATCCGGTGTTCGAGGCGGAGCTCCTCGCTGGCGAGCTCCTCACCTTCGCGCCGAGCGACCAGAATGGCCGGAGTGACGGCTGGACCGACAACCTTGATCGCGGCCACCCGCACCTCAACCTTGCCGGAGACCATGGTGTCGTCGGGCGCTGGCTCGC
>DATAVM010000031.1:0-8977 GCA_036267775.1 Gemmatimonadales bacterium | reverse complement strand
GCCCGCGGCGATATCCTCCACGGTACCGAGCCGCTTGAGCGCGATATTGTCGATCAACGTGCGCTGTTTGTCAGCGCCATACGATTGCCACTGCTTTTCGGTGGTCGGATTGGAGCGCACAAATCCCGGTGCCACGTTGTTGACTGTGATACCCCACGGACCGAGCTCGTGCGCCAGTTGGCGCGTGAGCCCGATCTGCGCGGCTTTGGCCGACGCGTAAGCCTGGATGCCGGTCAGACTCACGCCAAGACCAGCGCCGCTGGAGATATTGACGATGCGGCCAAAGTGCGCGGTCTTCATTCCGGGCGCCACGGCCTGCGCGCAATTGAAAGCGCCGGTCACGTTGACGTCGAAGATCGCCTGCCACTCCGCGGGCGTGACATTCTCCATCGGCTTGCCGACCTGCCCGAGCACACCGCCGGCGTTGTTGACGAGAATATGCACCAGGCCGGCAGTCGCCGAGGCTTCGTCGACGAGCGCACGAACGGCATCAACGCTGCGGATATCCACCGCCCGAACATTGCACACACCACCCGCGGCTCGGCAGAGCTTCTCCGTTTCGGCAAGCTCGTCCGCGATCACGTCACATCCCCAGACGGTCGCGCCGCCCTTGGCGAACGCGAGGGAGATCGCGCGGCCAAAGCCGTGAGCGGCTCCTGTGACCATGACCGTGCGGCCGGTAAAGTCGATGCTCATGCGGCGACCTCGTCGAGATTTTCGCGTGCCAGCGAGCGGTCGCCGCGCTCGACGTCCTGAATCAGTCGGATCACGCGCGCGGTCAGCGGCGTCGCAACGCCAGCGTTGGCGCCCAGACGGACCACGATGCCGAGTTGCGCATCGACCTCCGTGGGACGCTTGCGGACCGCCAGATCGCGCCAGATGCCGCTGTGCGTCTTGGCGGACTTCCGGTTATGAGCAACGAGGGCGTCGAGCGATTCGGTTGCCGCATCAGCCGGCGCATTGGGGAGATAGGCCGCAGGATCGAATCCATCGAAGGCTTCGGGATGAATGTCGAGCGCCTGGGCCACAGCGAGGATTTCCCGCGCCAGTGCGATGTAGAGCGCGCGGTATTGGGGATTCGCCAACGCGTCGGCAATCGAGTCATTGGTGAGGGCGGTGGCAAAGAGCATCGCACCGTACGCTTCCTTGGCCCAGAGAAATCCAAAGATGTTGGCGGTCGCGGTCGCGCGATCGTCAAAGTCGCGCCAGGTGTCGCGAATGGCGAGCACGCGAGGAGTGAGGGTTGAGGCCTGAGGCAAGAACGCCTCGCCGACCGTCACCGTGCCGCGGCCGCCATAGAGGATCACACCCGGTTCCATGTAGTCCGCGCCAAAGTTCACGAACGCGCCGACCGTTCTGGCTTCGCCGACAACCTCGGCGATGGCGAACTCATTGAGGCCGTTCTGCGCGGAGACCACGCAACCTGAGGGCGTCAGGTGCGGGAGCAGCGCGCGGACCGCGTCCGCCGTGTGATGCGCTTTGGTGGCAAGGACAATGGTATTCCACGCGCCGTGCAGCGTGTCGGGTGTGAAGGCAGGGACCGTGCAGGTGAATTCCTGGATCGGCCCGGTCACGGTGAGGCCGGAGCGGTTGATCGCGGCGACATGTTCGGACACATTGTCGACCAGCGTCACATCGTGGCCGGCGCGCGAAAGAAACGCGCCCATCGTCCCGCCGATCGCCCCCGCGCCCCAGATGAGGCAGCGTGTATCGTGTGCCACTACGCCGCCGGGCCCCAGCCATTGATGAGCAGCGCACGGGTCTCCTCGACCGCGACCTGCCAGAGCGCGAGCATGTCGCTGTCGGGGCGTTGATACAGACCGCCGTAGTTGCCGTCGCCAATAAGGGTACGCATCGCCACGGGGTCGGTCATGCGGACGGTGGTCATGTCGATCATTGGCCGTTGCGTCGTTGGCAGTTCCACGCCGGGAAGGCGTGTCCAGGGAAAGTTCTCCATCCACGACCCATGCGACGCCACGGAATCAATGGCCTGCACCTTGGCCCAGGTTGCCGGCGCGTTCCACCAGTTGTGAAAGAGCACCTTGCAGCCGGCGTGATCCGCAGCCCATTCCTGCGCGAACTGCTGCACCGCACCGTTGCCGCCGTGCCCGTTGCAGATCATGATGCGCCGGAAGCCGCTGTGCGCCATGCCATCGAGGATGTCGCGTACCACGCGGAGGTGCGTCTCGACTCTGAGCGAGATCGACCCCGGGAATTCGCGGAAATACGGCGTCACGCCGTACGCCAGCACCGGAAAGACCGGGACGCCCAGCGGTTCGGCGGCCTCGGCGGCCACGCGCTCCGGGAGGATGCAGTCGACGGTCAGTCGGAGATGGCTGTGCTGCTCGGTGCTCCCCAGGGGAAGGACCGCGCGGTCATCGTGCTTGAGATACGTCTCGACCTGCATCCAGTTCATGTCGCTGATGCGCATGCCACGATTCCGTTGAGATGGGAGCCAACGAGAATACGCCGCGCCGGGGTTGGGCGTAAGTAGCGAGCCCTACGCCCCGCGCGTTTCCATGTCCGGCAGCGGAGCGGATCCAGAGAGCCGAGTGAGCCGGAGCAGCGGCGCCATGGAAAGACCATATACCAGAATCGACAGCACTACCACGCCAAAGGTGGTGACAATCAGCGCTTCGCGTGCCGGAAAACTGGCTGGGAGTGAGAGCACGAGCACCATCGACAATCCGCCGCGCAGCCCGCCCCAGGTCAACGCCGGCGTCCACGACCACGGAATCCGTTCGCGCGTGCGACTCAACATCACGGCCACCGTGCCAACGACGCAGACTCGCGCCAGCAGCCCGGCCAGAAATGCGGCGGCAATGACCGGAAAGGCGTGCAGCAACGCCGGCATATGCACTTCCAGGCCAATGAGCAGGAAAATGATGGAGTTGAGCAGGAAGGCGATGTACTCCCAGAACGAATCCACCACCATGCGCGTGCGGAGCGACATGCCGGTGACGGCGCCAAAGTTGCCGCACACCATTCCCGCGGCCATTGTCGCGATCACACCGGAGCCGCCGAGCTGATCCGCGACGACAAACGATCCGTACGCGGCGATCGCTGTCAACGTGATCTCCACCATCGAATCATGAATGCGACGCGTCAATTCCGACGCCGCCCATCCAAAGCCAAGACCGACGATGGTCCCCACTCCCACGATCTGCAGGAACTGCAGCGCGATCGCGCCCCAGGCCACCGCGGCGCCCGCGGTCGCCGACAGGATCAACGTGAAGAAGACGATCCCGGTGCCATCATTGAGGAGGCTTTCGCTTTCCAGAATGACTTTGAGCCGCTCGGGCGCGCCAAGCGAGCGGAGCAATGCCACGACTGCGATCGGATCGGTTGCCGCCACAGCGCCGCCAAACACCAGAGCCTGCCGCCACCCGAATGGCGTTTCCGTCGTCAGCAATCCGGTCACTGCGACCAGGAGAGCCGCGGTGACGGCGATCCCGATGCCGACGCCGGGTATGGCGAGCGACGCGGTGGCGAGAATGTTCCGCCGAAACTCCGGCCAGGACAGATGGTAAGCCGCCTCGAACACCAACCCCGGCAGGAACACCGAGAACAACAGATCCTTGGTCAGGTGCGGCGCATCGATCACCCGGAAGAATCCGAGCGCCAGCCCGACCACCACCAGCGCCACCGTGTAGGGAATCCGCATCCGGCGCGCGGCGATTGCCACCGCGCTGGCAATGGCCAGCAGGAGAATCAGGACGTTGGTGATGTGCACGGCGGGGAATCTCGCGGCGCTACCGATGTGGGGCAATGCGCGGCAACGGGCCACCGTGGGCTGCACTCACGGTTTGTGCCCGTAGGCCGCAATCAACGCCGGCAGCACGATCCGGCCCATGATCTTGTTGGGTGGCGCGCTCGAGGCGTTGTAGTCGCCGGCCGTGAACACCGCCACCAGATCGTACTGCGGCACGAGATAGATCTTCTGCCCGCCGTTGCCCTGTGCCGCCACCATGTGTACCTGTTGCGTGCCGCCCGGCGTGACCACGTTGATCCACGGCCGCCACCAGAAGTATCCGTAGCTCGTGCTGTCCACCTGACTATGCTCGGCCGTCGCCGCAGCGATCCATGCCGCTGACACCACTTGCCGGCCCTGCCACCGCCCACTGTCGGCATAGACGATCCCCAGCTTGAGCATGTCGCGCGGGCGCAGATGAATCTGCGAGTACTCCTTGTCGGCATTGGTCAGGGTGTAGTTCCACGTCCAATTGCTGTCCGCAATTCCCAGCGGACGAAAGAGATACCGCCGCGCAAACGTAGGCAGCGTCATGTGCACCGCGTTCTCGACCGTGCGGCCCACCACGGCGACACCGCCCGAGCAGTAGTACCCCTGACGGCCCGGATCGTTGATCATGGGCAGATCGAGTGTCGCCTTGACCCAGTCGGGCGTGTCGTCGATGATCGTCTCTCGCCCGGGAGATGTGTCGCTGTGATCGTTGCAATCGAGTCCCGAGCTCATGGACAGAAAGTCGCCGAGTGTGATGGCAGACTTGCGCGGATCGGGGTAGTCGTACGTACGGTAGCTGAGCCGCGGTGCGACCAGTTCCTCTGTGCCCGACAGACTATGATGATCAATGGCAATGCCGGCGAGCGTGCTGACGACGGACTTGGTGGCCGAGCGAAGCTGCTGTTGACGCTTGGCGGAATAGCCGTAGAAGTACTCCTCCAGCACTAGCCGACCGCGCTGGTAGAGGAGCACGCTATGTACATCCTGATACGTCCCGTCGAGAATCGCGCGAACGACGGCGGCCGCAGTGGCTGTGTCGAGAGCGGAGCCAGCAATGTCGCCCACGGCGATGCCGTCACGCAGGTCAGGCGGTGCATGGTAGCGGTAGTCGCCGGGTCCACCCTCGCTCACCGGGCGCGGGCGCAGGAGCGCCGCGGTGTTGGCCGACACGACGCGCGATTTGCGCGGATGAAACTGGCCGCCTTCTTCATAGCCGGTGACAACGCCCGCGGCGTTGCGGATGAACGGAATGCGCTGGCCGCTCGCGGTGGTGAACGTGTCGACGCCGGCGGCGCGCATTGGATATCTGGCCTCGTCCTGCACCGCCACGAGTTCGTCGCCGGCGAGGAGTTCGATGACGGACCCGGGCGCATCGACATACGTGCCGACGTAGTCGGTGAGCGGGCGCGACCGCGGAGTCTGGGCTACGACACCGTTCGCAAGACAAGTCATTGCAAACAACGTGATGATCGCGGGACGCAGATAACACTCCGGAGCCGGTGACGCTTGAATGGTACACGGTTCCCACACGTTAAGCGTCTCCTGAGCACAGCGAACCAAGGCCACGTCCGAGGGAGGAAACGATGGGCAACGGCATCTCAGCGGGCACCTCGCGCCGCGACTTTGTGCAGGCAAGCGCGGTTGCCACGACCAGCCTCATTCTCGGCGGATGCTCACGGCACATCGGCGACTATGCGACCGCTCGAACCGCCGATGCCCCGGCGCCGGACACGTCAGCCGCAGCCGATGTGACGCTCCGGGTCGCCCCGGTGCTGGTGGAACTCGCGCCGAACCATATCATCAGCACTGTCGGATACAATGGTTCCGTTCCAGCACCGGTGATCCGGTTGCGCGAAGGGCGGACCGTGTCGGTCGAACTGATCAACGACACCGACACGCCCGAACTGGTGCATTGGCACGGTCAACTCACTCCGTCCGCGATCGATGGCGCCGCCGAAGAAGGCACGCCATTCGTTCCGCCCCATGCGACCCGGCGATACACGCTGACGCCACGGCCAGCCGGCACCCGCTGGGTCCACACGCATGTCGCTGCCGGATCCGATCTGCAACGCGGCATGTTTACCGGCCAGTTTGGCATCGTATACATCGAACCGGCAAGCGATGCCGGCCGGTATGATCGGGAGATCTTTCTGGCGACCCACGAGTGGGAACCATTCCTCGGCGCTGAGGAAATGGGGACCGACGCGGAGGTCTGGCCGCACGGGAACGTGCAACCTCCCGCACCACCCGATGCTCGTCCCAACGGCTACGAAGTTGGCTACCGCTCGTTCTCGATCAACGGCAAGTCGCTCGGTCACAGCGAGCCGCTGCGAGTGAAGCGCGGCGAACGCGTAATGTTCCGCATTCTCAACGCGAGCGCGACGGAGAACATTCAGCTCGCACTGCCAGGCCATCACTTCCAGATCGTTGCGATGGACGGCAATTCGGTGCCGGTTCCGCGAACGGTCTCGGTACTGGCGCTCGGCGTGGCGGAACGAATCGACGCCATTGTCGAAATGACCAATCCCGGCATCTGGATTCTCGGCACACCTCATGATGATGATCGACGGGACGGGATGGGGATCGTGGTGGAATACGCCGGAGCCAGCGGAAAGCCCAGGTGGATCGCGCCGGAGAAGGCAGCCTGGGACTACACGCAGTTTGGGCAATCAGCGGAAGCGCCCGCGGTGCCTGACGATATCATTCCGATGGTGTTGGGCAAGATCAACGGCGGCAAGGGTGGGTTCAACCGCTGGACCATCAACGGCAAAACCTTCGAGGACAGCACGCCGATCGAGCTGCATCAGGGACGTCGCTATCGGCTGGCCTGCCGCAATTTGGCAGATGATCCGCATCCGGTGCATCTGCACCGTCATTCCTTTGAGGTGGTGCGCGTGAACGGCAAAGCCACGTCAGGCCTGATCAAGGACACAGTGGTGGTGCCAGGTTACGGTACCGTGGACGTGGACTTTGCCGCCGACAACCCCGGCCCAACGCTCTTCCACTGCCATCAGACGCTGCACATGGATTACGGGCTGATGCGGCTCTTCAAGTATGTGTGATCCGTTGCTGGCTGGCGGGATTGGCCAAGTTCAGCGGGTCGATCGGTACACGTCGCGCCGGTTGCCGACCTTCACCGCCGCGACAATGATCTCACGATCAGCGATCTCATAGAGAACGCGATCGTCACTAACGCCATGACGTCAAGACGTTTTCACCTCCGCTCGGCTGGAAATGCTCGCCAGATCGCCATACGGGCTCCGGGCACCTTCCCCCGGGCCATCACCCCCTGTCGATTCCAGCCGCCCTCGTTCGACGTACAGGTAGAGGCCGGACAATCCGGCTTCAGCACTTCAATCAGCGAGGCTATCCCCATGCGGTTCATGATGCTGGTCATCCCCAAGGTCTACAGAGGCAACCCGCCGGCGGATTTCGTTCCCCCAGCGGACATGGTCGTCAAGATGGGCAAGTACAACGAGTCGCTGAGCCAGGCCGGCGTGCTCCTCTCGCTCGATGGCCTCACCCCTCCGGCCAAGGGCGCGCGCGTGAGCTTTGCCGGCGGCAAGCCCAGCGTGGTCGACGGTCCGTTTGCCGAATCCAAGGAGCTGGTCGGCGGCTACTGGATCATCCAGGTGCGCAATCGCGACGAAGCAGTCGAATGGGCCAAGCGCGCCCCGATGCTCGACGGCGACATCATCGAAGTCCGGCAGGTGCACGAGATGGCGGACTTCCTGGCGGATGTCGACCGGGCGGCCGGGAACAAGTCATGAAGTTCCTCTCCGTCATTCGCGGCCCCGAACTCCCGGGGCCGCCGCCGCAGGCGCTGATGGACGCGATGGGTCCGTTCATTCAGCAGTCGCTCGCCGATGGTTCGCTCGTCTCGACCGGCGGACTCGCCTCCAGCGGCAAGGGCGCCCGGATCCGGAGCGCACTCGGCAAGGTGACCGTCACCGACGGCCCATTTGCGGAAGCGAAGGAAGTGATTGGCGGCTACGCCATCATCGAGGCCGCAACGCGCGAGCAGGCGATCGAATCAACCGTGCGCTTCATGCAGTTGCACGCCGATCACTGGCCCGAGTGGCAAGGCGAATGCGAAATTCGCGCGATCGACTTCCTGGCACCGTGACCGACGACGCGCACCGCGCCATCGATGCCGTCTGGCGGATCGAGTCAGCCCGTCTCATTGCCGGGCTGGCTCGTCTCGTGGGCGATGTGGGCCTGGCCGAAGATCTGGCGCAGGACGCGCTCGTCGCCGCACTTGAACGCTGGCCGGTGTCCGGCATTCCTGACAATCCCGCGGCGTGGCTCATGGCCGCCGCCAAGCATCGTGCCATCGATCACGTACGCCGCCGTCCCATGCTCGACCGAACCCACGCTCGCATCGGTCACGACCTCGACGCCGCCCAGGCCAATCCGGAAGACGCCATCGCGGCGCATCTCGACGATCCCATCGGTGACGACCTCCTGGGCCTCATCTTCACGGCGTGTCATCCGGTGCTTGCCACCGACGCACGCGTCGCACTCACGCTGCGACTGCTCGGCGGCCTCACCACGCCTGAGATTGCGCGCGCCTTTCTCGTATCCGAGACAACCATCGCACAGCGGATCGTGCGTGCCAAGCGCACACTCACGGAAGCGCGCGTGCCATTTGAAGTGCCACGTGCCGGCGAGCTCGCCGCACGGCTCGACGCCGTGCTCGAAGTGATCTATCTGGTCTTCAACGAAGGCTATTCCGCCACCACCGGCGACGACTGGATTCGCCCCACACTGTCTGACGAAGCACTCCGTCTCGCGCGCATTCTGGCGGAGCTCATGCCGACCGAGCCCGAAGTACAAGGCCTCGTTGCACTGCTGGAGATCCAGGCCTCCCGCTCCGCGGCGCGCGTCTCCACGTCAGGCGAGCCGATTCTCCTGCTCGAACAGAACCGGACGCGCTGGAACCACCTGCTCATTCAGCGTGGGCTGGCCGCACTCGAGCGCGCGATCGCACTGCACACGCCACTGGGACCGTACGCGCTGCAGGCCGCGATCGCCGCATGTCATGCACGCGCCCGCACGCCTGAGGCCACTGACTGGACCCGCATCACGGCACTGTACGATGCACTCGCTCAACTCACGCCCTCACCAGTAATCGAGCTCAACCGCGCCGTTGCCTACGCCATGGCGTTCGGTCCGATCGCGGGGCTCGAGATTGTCGATCCGCTGCTGGCCGAGCCGAGCATGCAGCGCTATCAC
>DATAVM010000030.1:0-7656 GCA_036267775.1 Gemmatimonadales bacterium | reverse complement strand
CCCAAGGGCTATCAGATCTCGCAGTTCGACCGGCCGCTGGCCACCGGCGGGACGTTGACGATCGACATGCCGGACGGCGGATCGCTCACGGTCGGCATCACGCGGCTCCATCTGGAAGAGGACGCTGGCAAGTCGCTCCATGACCGTATTCCGGGTCGCACCGCGATCGATCTCAACCGCGCCGGCACACCGCTCGCGGAGATTGTCAGCGGCCCCGACATGCGTTCGCCGGCGGAGGCGCGCGCCTATCTCGTCACGATGCGCCAGCTGCTGGTCTACGCCGGCGTCAGCGAGTGTTCCATGGAGCAAGGCTCGCTGCGTGTTGACGCCAACCTGTCGGTGCGCCGCCCTGGCGATCCACTCGGCACCAAGACCGAAGTGAAGAACATGAATTCGTTCGCGAATGTCGAGCGAGCACTCACCGCAGAGCGCGAACGGCAGATCGAACTGATCGAAGGTGGCGGACGAGTCACGCAGGTGACGCTCACCTTCAACGCCGCTACCGGCGAGGTCAAGCCGCTGCGTACCAAGGAAGATTCACACGACTATCGCTACTTCCCCGATCCCGATCTCCCGCCGCTGGTGCTCGACCACGCCTTTGTGCATGTCGCGCGCGCGGCGGTGCCGGAGCTCCCTGCGGCTCGCCGTGAACGCTACGAGAACGTATTTGCGCTCTCGCGCTACGATGCCCAGACGCTGATCCAGGAACCGCCGGTCGCGCGCTACTTCGAAGCTGTAGTGGCGGCCGGTGGCGATCCCAAGACCGCGGCCAACTGGGTCTTGGGCGACGTGCTCGCCGGATGGAATGAGAGCGGTGCCTTTGCGGTGACGCCGGAACGGCTGGTGGCATTGGTGGCGATTGTTGCGGACGGCACCGTGTCGCTGCAAGCGGCCAAGCGGATCTACGCCGAGCTGTCCAACTCGGCCGAAACGCCGCGTGCGCTGGCAGAGCAACTCGGACTGATGCAGGTTCGCGACGAAGGTGCACTCGCCGCGTGGATCGAAGAGGTGATCGCCGCGCACCCCGCGGAAGTTGCCAGGTTCAAGGGCGGCGAGACCAAACTGACCGGCTTCTTTGTGGGCCAGGTGATGAAGCGGAGCGGCGGCACGGCGGATCCCAAGAAGATCCAGCCCATTTTGAGCGCGCGGTTGGCTGAATGAGCAACGTACTGTCGGTTGACGGTATCCGTGCCGCGTTTCCGGCGCTGCAACGCACGCATGGTGGCCATCCGGTCGCGTACTTCGATGGTCCCGGCGGCACACAGGTACCGCAGGTGGTGGTCGACGCGATGGCCGACTACCTCCTGCATCACAACGCCAACACCGCGTGGGCGTATCCCACGAGTGAAGAGTCCGACGCGCTGCTCTTCGACGCGCGCCAGGTGATGGCGGCCTTCGTGAACGGCGCTCCCGAGGAGATCGTCTTTGGCAACAACATGACGACGATCACCTTTCACCTGGCGCGCGGGCTGGCGCACGCATGGCGCGCGGGCGATGAGATCGTCGTCACGGAGCTGGACCATCACGCCAATGTGGCGCCGTGGCAGGCTGTCGCCGCGGAGCGAGGTCTGAGGCTGCGATGGTTGGCGCTCGATACGAGCACGGGGCAATCGCGGCTCGATCAGTTGCCGGCGCTGCTGAATGATCGGACGCGGCTGCTCGCGATTGGTGCCGCCTCCAATGCGCTGGGTACGGTGACGGACGTTGCAGCGGCGGCTGCGCTCGCGCATGAGGCGGGCGCGCTGGTCTTTGTCGATGGCGTGCACTATGCGCCGCATGTGCTCCCCGATGTCGTCGCCCTGGGCTGCGATTTCTTTGCGTGCTCGCCCTACAAGTTCTACGGCCCGCACACCGGCATGCTCTGGGGCCGTCGGGCGTTGCTCGACGCGGTTGCGGTGCCCAAGCTGGATCCTGCGCCGGCGGAATCGCCGGAGCGCCTGGAGACTGGCACGCAGAATCACGAAGGAATTGTTGGTGCGGCCGCGGCCGTGCGCTGGCTTGCGTCGCTGGCAGGCAGCGGCGGCGAACTGCGCGCCAGCCTCGCGCTCAGCTACCACGTCTTGCACCAGCGGCAGAGCGCACTCTTCAAGCGCCTCTGGCAGGGAATCGGCGCGATCCCCGCCGCGACCCGTTACGGCCCCGACGCCGACGCGCGACGCACCGGCACACTCGCGCTATCGCTGCGCGGCCGCAATGCCCGCGCGGTCACGATTGCGCTGGCGGAAGAAGGCTGCTTCGTGTCGCACGGGGATTTCTACGCGACGACGGTCGCGGAGCGGCTGGGAATGGCGGACGAGGGGCTCGTGCGGATCGGTGTGGCGGCCTACACCACCGAGTCGGAAGTCGATCGCGTGGTGGCGGGAATTGCACGACTCGCCGACTGATCGGCTGGAGCGGGCAGGCCAAAGTGCGCGTCGGCAAAGGCGGTAATCCAGTCCCGATCACCGTGATGCGGCCCCTTGAGCGCTTCGCGGCGCACTTCCTTGCTGCGGAGAATCGCCGCTTCCCCGTTGGGGTCGGCCTGATAGACCGGTGATGCCACGCCCGAGAGCGCCTCGCGAATGTTGATCATGGCCCGGTCGAGGTGTGCATCGATGAGATCGCTGGAGAGTTCCCACCGACTCTGATCGCGCGCGACCTGCATCCCCATCTGCCACGGGCGTGAATCGGTCAGTCGCACCATCGCGCGGAAGAGCCGCCGGTTGGTGGCCACGGAGAAGATGGTGGGCGAGAGGATCCGCTCGAGATGTGCGTCCGCCGCCCGGTGGTCGAGCCGGATCAGGTCGCGCGCAGCCCGCGGCACTGCTTCGCCCAGCACCAGCTCGGCGCGCGTTTCCCACCAGGTGTGGCCCATTGACCGTGTACTGCTGGTCATCACGAGCTGGCGCGGCACAAAGTGGTTGTGGGCCACCACGTCGGCGGCGAGGTGCGCGAGATAGCCCGCACCAAACGCGCGCAGCGCGTCGGTCGGCGCGAGCTCGTAGACTTCGCGTCCGACGTGCCACGCATGACAGTGGCGGTCGGCCGGCGCGAACTTCTTGGCCATCGTGGTGTCGGCCGCGATACTGCCGTAGAGGAAGTCGTAGGGATAGGCGCGCAGCAGGTCGGCGATGTAGCCCGGCAGCAGATCGAGCGAGCCCAGTACCCGTTCGCCCAGCACCACGTGCGTGCCAGGAGTCCAGGCGTACAGCGGATGCGGCAACAGGATCACCGCGATCAGCACCAGCAGAAACACCAGCAGATACTTCGTCACGCTTATCGCCGGCGCAGGATCAGACGCCGCAACTGTCCGATCACGCCGGCCCCCGTACGAGCCGTATGCAAGGCCGCGGTCACGTCGAGCGCAGTCTCTTCCACTTCTTCCTGCACCACGTCCACCACCGCTTCAAAATCCGCCAACCGGAGGCGGGCCCGGGCAACACCGCGCTCGATGTCGTGCCGGATGCGCCGCGAGGTGTCGAGGATTTCGTCCAGTTCCTTGCGCGCCGTTCCGGCGAGCTCGGTACCGCTCTCGCTGAATCGATTCAACGCCTTGAGGGTGGGCGCGAGTTCCTCGCGGAAGTTCTGCAACTCGCGGGAGATCGCCTCGCCCCGGTCGGTGGCGGCTTTGAGGGCCGCCAGCACGGCGAGGATGCCGCTCACGTAGCAGACGGCGATCACGAGTAGCGAGACGGCGATTGTCGGTCCGACCCAGCCAGCCATCGGTTGGTACTCCATGTTCTGGGGATCGCGTCAAAGGTAACGTCCCATCAGCAACCCGCTTGCGGGCGTTCGCTGGTACGGCGAGGTTTGCCCGATGCCTCCGCACTATGTAGTGACGGGTGGCCGGCCGCTGCACGGCACCATCCGCCCCGCCGGCAACAAGAATGCGGCACTCCCTGTGATCGCCGCGTCGCTCCTTGCGGACGGCCCGGTCACGCTGGAGAACATCCCCCGGATCAACGACGTCGAGACGATGCTGGAGCTGCTGGTCGATCTCGGTGCCACCGCCGCATGGACCGCCGCCAACACGGTGGTCATCGATACTCGGGGCGTTCGCCCCAAACCGCTCGATCCTGACCTCTGCACCAGCATTCGTGCCTCGATTCTGCTCGCGGGACCGCTCCTGGCGCGCTTTGGCAAGGTGGTCCTTCCACCACCCGGGGGAGACGTCATTGGCCGCCGCCGGGTGGACACCCATTTCCTTGCGCTGGAGCGCCTTGGAGCCTCGGTGCATGTGGGTGACCGCTACGAGATCGAGGGCAAGCGGCTCAAGGGCGCCGACATCTTTCTCGATGAGCCCAGCGTCACCGGGACCGAGAACGCGCTGATGGCGGCCGTGGCGGCCAGCGGCCAGACCGTGCTGCGGAACGCCGCGTCCGAGCCGCATGTGCAGGACACCGCGCGCGTCCTGGTCGCCATGGGCGCCGATATCACTGGCATCGGCACCAACACCTATGTGATCACCGGCGGCAAGCAGCTCGGGCCCGCGACCTATGCGATCGGGCCCGACCACATTGAAATCGGCTCGTTCATGGGGCTCGCGGCGGTGACCAACGGCTCGATCACCATTGAGCACGTCCGCGCCGACGATCTTCGCAGCACCCTGCTCGGCTTCGAGCGGCTGGGCATCCGCGGCCGCCTCGATGGCGACCGGCTCACCGTCGATGCCGGCCAGGAACGTCGCATTCGCCCCGATCTCGGCGGTCACGTCCCCAAGCTGGAAGACGGCCCGTGGCCGGCGTTTCCCGCAGACGTGATGTCGATCGCGATCGTGGCCGCAACGCAGTGCGAAGGCATGATCCTGATCCACGAGAAGATGTTCGAGTCGCGGCTCTTCTTCGTCGACAAGCTGATCGGCATGGGGGCGAGGATCGTGCTCTGCGACCCGCATCGCGCGGTGATCAGCGGACCGGCGCCGCTCCGGGCGAGCCAGATGGCGTCGCCGGACATCCGCGCCGGCATGGCAATGGTGATTGCGGCACTCGCGGCCGATGGGACGAGCCTCATCTACAATGTGGAGCAGGTGGAGCGGGGCTACGAGCAGATCGACGCGAGGTTGCGGGCATTGGGGGCCCAGATCGAGCGTGTCGACCGCTGACGAGGCCCGCCTGCCGGGCGAGGACGTTCCCCGCTGGGAGGTGCCGGCGTGGCGGGAGCGCTTTGGGCTCTCGGCGGGCGTCACGGGGCGGGGCAGCGACCCATCGGCCCCGTTCGACCTGGGGCTTTCAGGTCAGCAACCAGTAGGCGAGGCGATGGCGCGGTGGCGGCGATTCCACGCCGCGTTTGCCGATTTTTCGGGATCGGTCCTGGCGCGTCAAGTCCACGGCACCGAGCTGCTCTGGCACCAGGGGCCGCCTCGCGGCTGGCACATCTTCGAAGGCGCCGACGGGCACCTCACCGCGACGCCCGGCCTCCTGCTGCTGGTCACCGTCGCCGACTGCGTGCCCGTCTATCTCGCTGCCCCTGAATACCGCGCTGTTGCCCTGTTGCACGCCGGTTGGCGAGGAACCGCTGGCGGGATCCTGGCGCGCGGTGTCGCGGAGCTGACCTCACGTACCGGATGCGATGCATCCGATATCGTAATGCATTGTGGCGTAGCGATATCGGGGCCGTGCTATGAAGTCGGTTCTGAGGTAGTGTCGGCCTTGGGGCAGGCCCTCGGCGGTCCGGGACCGTGGCAGGTCGACCTGCGAGCGGCCCTGTGCCGGCAGGCGGCCGATCTCGGGATCGGTGAAGTCACGGTGAGCGATCATTGCACGGCGCGGGAGGCAGACCACTTTTTCTCCCACCGCCGCTCCCACGGCGCGGACGGCCGGATGATCGCATGGCTGGGCTATCCGGTGGGCGTTGGCAGGACTCCTTTGGCGCTGCCCTGAACGTTCGGCCGCGCCGCGCCGAGGATTGACGGAAGCCCCCGAATCCGCGTATAATCAAGTGCTGGGGCAACTTGCGTTGTTGGCGAGGTGTCGGGTTTTCCCGACATTTTTTGTTTCCCCCCTCGCCGTGCTCTCTCCGAGATCATCGTGATCGTTCGGTTGACCGACCGATCCGTGGGAACAGGAAAGCAGGAGTAGTCTGATGGCGACATCCGCCGACATGGTGTCTGCGTTTCGGGAACTGTCGAATTCCAAGCAGCTCGATCGCTCCGAGCTGATGGATCTGTTGCGCGACGGGATCCACGCAGCCCTGATGAAGAAATACGGTCCCAACGTCCGCTTCGAGCTGGGCGTCGACGAATTGCAGGGCTCCCTCACGGTCACCCGGCTCCGGCAGGTGGTAGACCTGGTGGAGGATCCGAGTGCGCAGATCGGCGTCGAAGAGGCCCGCTACGAGGACCCCGACTTCCAGCCCGGCGATGTGCTCGAAGAAGAGGTGCCGTTCGAGGCGTTCGGCCGGCTGGCCGTGCAGGCCGCCAAGCAACGCATCATCCAGCGGGTGCGCGAAGGCGAGCGCAACCGGATCCGTGATGAGTTTGCCAACAAGGTCGGCGAGCTGCTCTCGGGCGAAATTCAGCAGGTCGAGCGCGGCAAATTCGTGATCATGCTCAATCGCTTCCGCGAAGCCGAGGCGATTGTACCGTACCGCGAGCAGAATCACCGCGAGCATTTCCACCAGGGCGACACCATCCGTGCGGTGCTCAAGCGGCTGGAAGAGACCCCCAAGGGTCCGCGGCTGATCCTGTCGCGCGGCGATCCGCTTTTTGTGATCGCGCTCTTCAAGCTCGAGGTGCCGGAGATTCAGCAGGGGATCGTGGAAGTCCGTGGCATTGCGCGCGAAGTCGGCAGCCGCACCAAGGTCGCCGTCATCTCCCGCGATGATGCGATCGATCCGGTCGGCGCCTGTGTCGGCCTCAAGGGCTCACGCGTCCAGGCCGTCGTCAACGAGCTGGGCGGCGAGCGCATCGACATCGTGCCGTGGTCGCCGGATCCCGAGCGCTTTGCGCGGCTGGCATTGGCGCCGGCACGCGTGGCCAAGGTGTTCTCCGACGCGGCCAGCAAGACCATTCAGGCGGTCGTCGACGAAGACCAGTTGTCGCTCGCGATCGGTCGCAACGGCCAGAATGTGCGGCTGGCGTCGGAATTGACCGGCTGGAAGATCGATCTCTACTCGAGCCGCGAGTGGCTGGAGCGCGGCGGCGAGGGACCGCTCTTCACGCTGCCCGCGCCGGAAGAAGAGCCTGAAACGCAAGTGCCGCTGGCACAACTCGAGGGACTGTCGCCCGAACTGGTGGCGATCCTCGATCAGGCCGGCTACACCACGCTCAAGGACGTGATCGATCTCGAAGTGGAAGATGTGGCGCGCGTGCCGGGAATGACGCCGTCCACCGCCGAAGAGCTGGTCAAGTTCGTGACCGAATTGACGGAAGAAGAGCCCGATGGCGGAGAAGCGCCCAGCGCCTGAGGCGATGGAACGCCTGCTGCGCCTGCTCGGACTCGGCGTCGGCGGTGGTCTGGCGGTGCCGGGAGTCGATGGAACCAGCGCGTTGCTGGCTCGCGGCGAGTGCCGGATGGTCGTGGTGGCGAATGACGCATCGCGACGGGCCGTGCTGAAGGTGGTCGGCGCGGCCAAACGGGCTGGAGTGGTGGTGGTCGACGGTCCTGCGGCAACGTTGCTTGGCAGCAGACTGGGCAAACCGCCGGTGATGGTGGTGGGAGTGCGGGACCGGGCGCTGGC
>DATAVM010000029.1:0-4543 GCA_036267775.1 Gemmatimonadales bacterium | reverse complement strand
TGGAAAGTGTACTCCAAGTCGGTGCTCGGTAAAGGCCACCAACTCTTGATCAGCTGGTGGCCCAAGAGTAAACTTTAGGCCGCGTTCTCTCCTTCGTCGTGCGAGATGATTGGCAATGTCAGAAATATGCATGATCTCTTTTCTTCTCAATTAGGGATTGTTTGATCTGTACCATCGACCGATCTGGCCGATTGCGTCTCGGATCGCTTTCAGGTTATTGTTCACGACATTTCGCTGCCGCCTTGTCAGCTCTGGTTCTCCATCTAGAGGATTCCCATTCTGTCCAATGCGTACCTCAGGACCGCCACCCGTGACGTGCGCATGTGGCGGTGCGTGATCACCGCTATGATAATAGTGTTCAACAGAAACGCCACTCTCGTCTACGATTGTGCTTGGTGGTAACGAGCACGTATTGTGCACTAGCACCTGCTGGTCGCCCACAAAGAAGGTGTGAGCGGTCGCAACCGTTAGGTTGTACATCTCTTGTGACTGGTGGGCGAAGCTAATCGCCTGTACGATCGCAACACTGCCGTCCTCGCGCCGTACCTGCGCACCAACCCACAGGGTACCGGCCGGTACAAATCCCACGCCTTCGATGTCGAACGGATGCTCCGGCGTCGTTTCGTTTCGATCGACTCGCCGTCAATCGTGACGTCCTCGACGATTTGATCTGTATGGGGTCGATTGACGAAACGTCAATCAAAGTACGCTAAGGGTTGGTCGCCAGCGAGCGCGGTGGCGCCGACTGCGCGGCAGTCTGTCCATTTAGGGTAGACCCTATCCCGATGTCAGCCATCCCCACTCACGAGCGTCAACATAGGATTGTTTCTTCTCTTTCTTGACACCCATGGCAACAGCTTATAGACTCTATCCTGACAGTTGCAGGAGAGCATCTATGACCGGCCAACGCATCGGCTACGTCCGGGTGAGTTCGCTCGACCAGAACCCGGACCGCCAACTCGAACAGCTTTCCGTCGACCACATCTTCACCGACCATGCCTCGGGGAAGGATGTCGCGCGCCCCCAACTCGACGCCTTGCTGCGCTTCGCGCGTGACGGCGACACCATTGTCGTGCATAGCATGGACCGTCTGGCGCGCAACCTCGATGACCTGCGCCGCCTCGTGCGCTCGCTCACCGGGCGCGGGGTGCGGATCGAATTCGTCAAGGAGCAACTGACCTTCACCGGCGAGGACTCGCCGATGGCGACGCTGCTCCTCTCGGTGATGGGGGCCTTCGCTGAGTTCGAGCGGGCGCTCATCCGCGAGCGGCAGCGCGAGGGGATCACCCTGGCCAAGCAGCGCGGGGTGTATCGCGGGCGGAAGAAAGCGCTCAACGCCGTGCAACGGGACGAACTGCGCCAGCGACTCGCGGCGGGTGAGAAGAAGGCACAGGTGGCGCGTGATTTCGGCATCAGCCGCGAAACGCTCTATCAGTACTTGCGGTCGGCAGAGTAATCGGTGCCGCTCCGATCGGTACTGACGGCTGCCCAACTGGCCGCATTGTTCGCGCCGCCGGTCACCGCGATGGAGATCGCGCGGCACTACACGTTGGATGAGCGGGATCTGGCGATCATTCGCCAGCGGCGCGGCGCGCATAATCGGCTCGGCTTTGCCCTGCACCTGTGCTTCCTTCGCCACCCCGGCCAGGCGATCACGCTCGATACCGAGCCGTCTGCGGACATCCTCGCGTTTGTCTCCCACCAGGTCGGTGTGTTCCCCACGTCGTGGGCCGACTATGCCCGCCGCGATGAAACGCGCCGGGAGCACGCGCTTGAGGTCCAGGCCCTCTTCGGCTATCGCCCATTCACGGCCACGGAGTATCGCCGACGGCGCGGTGCGCTCACGGAGATCGCGCTCCAAACCAACAACCCGATGGTGATCGCGCAGGCATTGCTGGAGATGCTCCGCGCCGACCGCATCATCGTCCCGCTGCCGCGGGTGGTTGACCGCTTGTGCGCGGAAGCGCTCACCCGCGGCACGCGCCTGTTCTATCGTCGCTTGACCGACGACCTCGATGCCAACCATCGTGAGCGCCTGGACCTGCTCCTCACATCGCGCGACGATCCCCGCACGATTCTGCTGACGTGGCTACGTCAGCTGCCCGGTGAGGCGACCGCGCGCAATCTTCTGACGCACCTCGATCGCCTCGCGGCGATCCGCGCGGTTGACCTGCCTGCCGACCTTGCGCGTGCGGTGCATCAGAGCCGTCTGACCCAACTGGCGCGCGAGGGAGCACAAATGAGCGCGCAGCATCTGCGCGATCTTGAGGAGACGCGGCGCTACGCGACGCTGGTGGCAGTGCTGCTCGACACCCAGGCCACCGTCATCGACCAGATCCTCGAGCTGCACGACCGGATGATCGGCAAGCTCTTTAGCGATGCGAAGCGTAGACACACCGCAGCCTTCCACAACCAGGGCAAGGCGATCAACGAGAAGGTGCGGCTCTACGCACGCGTCGGCAACGCGCTGATCGACGCACGGCAGAGCGGCGCTGATCCGTTCGCCGCCATCGAAGCGGTTGTCCCATGGGAGATCTTCACCCAGAGCATCACGGATGCGGCCCAGTTGGCACAGCCTGCCGCGTTCGACTACCTGCCGCTGATTGCCGATGGCTACCGGCAAGTCCGGCGGTACGCCCCCCGATTGCTCGAACAGTTCGCCTTCCACGCCGCGCCCGCTGCCCGGCACATCCTCGACGGCATCGGCACGCTTGAACTGATGTATCACGCCAACTTGCGCACGGTACCGAAGGACGCCCCCACCAGCTTTGTCAAACCGCGCTGGGAGCCCCATGTCCTGCCAGAGGGTGGTATCGATCGACGCTTCTACGAACTCTGCGCGCTCTCCGAACTGAAGAACGCCCTGCGCGCCGGCGATGTTTGGGTACCGGGGTCACGGCAGTTCAAGGACTTCGAGGACTACTTGCTCCCACCCGACCGCTTCGCAGCCCTGCGGGATGCCGGTGGACTCCCCGCGGTGATCGCTCCCGATGGCGATCGCTATCTGCGCGACCGACTCGCGCTGCTCACCGCGCAACTACGGGACGTCGACCGGCTGGTCACCGACGGCGCCCTGCCCGAGACCGACCTCGCCGATGAAGTGCTCAAAGTCAAGCCGCTCACGAAGAGCGTGCCGGAAGAGGCGGAGCGGCTCGAGGAAGTCATCTACGGAATCGTGCCGCACCTCAAGATCACCGACCTGCTGCTCGAAGTAGATCAGTGGACGGACTTCACCCGCCACTTCACCCATCTCCGCACCGGCACGGCGACCAGCGATCGGGCGCTGCTCCTCACCGTGATCCTCGCCGACGCAATCAACCTCGGACTGACGAAGATGGCCGAGGCCTGCCCGGGCTCGACGCTCGCCAAGCTGGACACGCTGCGCGCATGGCACATCCGTGATGAGACCTACGCGAAGGGATTGGCGGAACTGGTCAACCGGCAGCATCGTACGCCCTTCGCCGCCTACTGGGGCGCCGGGAACACGTCGTCCTCGGACGGTCAGCACTTCAAAGTCGGTGGCCACGGCGAGCACGCGGGGCGGGTCAATCTGCGCTACGGCACCGAGCCCGGCGTGACGTTCTATACGCATATCTCCGATCAGTACGCACCCTTCCACACCAAGGTGATCACCGCCACCGTGCGGGACGCGACGCATGTGCTCGATGGACTGCTCTACCATGAGTCGGACTTGCGCATCGAGGAACACTCCACCGACACCCACGGCTTCACCGACCATGTCTTCGCCCTGTGCCACGCGCTCGGCTTCCGCTTCGCCCCGCGCATCCGCGACCTCACGGACAAACGGCTCTATGTGCCCGAGCACCCCCGGCACTATCCCGCGCTCACCGGCGTGATCGGCGGCACGATCAACACGAAGCTGATCCTCGCCCAGTGGCCAGAAATCCAGCGCTTGGTCACCTCGATTGCGCAGGGCTCGGTGACCGCCTCGCTGATGCTGCGCAAACTTGCCAGCTACCCGAGGCAGAACAGCCTCGCCTTGGCGCTGCGCGAACTGGGACGCATCGAGCGCACCTTGTTCACGCTCGATTGGGTGCGCGATCCCGCATTGCGGCAGCAGGTCACCGCCGGGCTGAATAAGGGAGAAGCGAAGAATACCCTGGCACGGGCGGTCTGCTTCAACCGGCTCGGGGAAATCCGCGATCGCACCTACGACCAGCAACGCTTTCGGGCCAGTGGCCTCAATCTCGTCATCGCGGCGATCATCCTGTGGAACACGGTCTATCTGGAGCGCGCGGTCGCGGCGTTACGCCAGCACGGTCAAGTCATCGACGAGGGGTTGCTCCCGCACGTCGCGCCGATTCACTGGAACCATATCAATCTGACGGGTGATTACACCTGGCGGCAGAATAAGCGGGTGGAGCACGGAGGATTCCGGCCCTTGCGACCCGTGTCGCGGGCTTAGCGTACTTTAATTGACGTTTCGTCAATCGACCCCGAATCGCGAGTACTCCTGCATGGAGACCTTCACCACGACAATATCTTGTCCGCAGAGCGCCAGCCATGGATTGCAATTGACCCC
>DATAVM010000028.1:0-38803 GCA_036267775.1 Gemmatimonadales bacterium | reverse complement strand
TGCGCCAGCTTCCCGAAGAGCCAATGCAGCCGGTGCCGTTTGGCGATGTCGAAGCCGCCACCGATGCCGACGTGCGCATCGCCCTCCGCATGGACGCATACACGGCCACCGAGAACTCGACCGGCATTCCGGTTGGCCTCTACGCGGCCGGCGGCCTGCTGGCGCCGGTGCTGCTCGACGCCGATTTCTTGCTGGGGCCCGAGGCGGCGCATCTCAACATCACCGGCGTCTCGGGGCTGGCGACCAAGACGAGTGCGGTGACGTTTCTCCTCGCCAGCATTTTCCAGTCGTTTCCCGCGAGCAAGGGCAGTGTTGCGGCACTCTGCTTCAACGTCAAAGGTCCCGATCTCTGTTTTCTCGATCAGCCCGCAACGCTTGGCGCCGAGGATCTGGCGATCTGGCAGCGACTGGGGCTGGCCGCTACACCATTCAGCGACTTCTCCGTCTTTGCGCCCTACAAGGCCGATGGGGTGAATCTCAACACGTTGCGCACGCATCCCGCACTCGCGGCCCAGGTGTCACCGCTGGTGTGGGGCCTGCCGGAAGTGCTCGACTTTGCGGAAGTGCTGCTCAATCGCGACGACATCGATGCCAAGGCCGACGCGTTGCTCGATTTTCTTGCCGATCGCGTGGTGGGCAAGCGCTATCAGGCCGAGGAGCTCCGGCCAGAACCGTTCGAGGTCCGGACGTTCGCCGATCTCGACGCCTTCTTCCGCGCGATCTTCGATCATCTGGAGAACTCCCGTGCCGGCGAGATCTGGCGCACGCATCATGTGGCCACGATCCGCAAGGTGCGCAACCGGCTCGGCAATGTCGCGACACGCTCCAAGGGACTGGTGACGGACGACGGCGTGGCGAGCGATCTGCCGTGGGGCGCGTTCCGCGACCGCTCGGTGACGGTGCTCGACCTTGCCGGCGTCGATCCGCTGGCGCAGGATCTTGTCTTCGCGCGCGTGATCGCACGGCTCACCGAACATCTCGAACGGCGCGATCTGGGTGTCGATCATGTCATCGTCTTTGTCGATGAACTCAACAAGTACGCCGCGGTCGACGGACCGGATACGTACGTCAAGCGCATGCTGCTCGACCTGTCCGAGCGCGGCCGCTATCTCGGCCTCGTGCTCGTGTCGGCGCAGCAATTTCGCTCGCAGGTACTGCGCCGCGTGACCGGGAACGCCGGCACCACGATGTACGGGCGCATGGACAGTGACGAGCTCGCGCTGCCGGGATACGCCACATTGTCGGCTGCGGTGCGCGCCAAGCTCGCGACGCTTCCCAAGGGCGAATTGATGGTGCGTCACCCGCACTTCACGCAGCCGGTCTTTGTGCGCTTTCCCAGACCCGCCGCGCTGTCCGGACGCGAGGGCGTGGAGCGTTTTCCGCCGGCGCCCGATCTTCCCTTTGCCGATGCCGTGGTGCAGCGTCTGCGCTCGGTCGAGCCGCAGATCGCCGCCGGTGCGGTGCGCGACGCAATCGATGGGCGACCGGAAGACGAAGTCCGCCGCGCCGTCTCCGCCACGTTGCAGCAGCGGCCCGACGATGCGCTCGGCTTCTTCCGCGGCTGTCTGCGCCGGAACATCGCGGCACGGCCGGTGGCACCGCCGCGCGGCGTGGGATCACTCCCGCGCGACGACGCCGATCCCTTCCTGCCCTACTGACCCATGCGCCTCGCCCATCTGGCCGATCCGCATCTTGGCTTCCGGCAGTTCTCCCGCCTCACTGAGCGCGGCCGCAATCAGCGCGAAGTCGACGTCGCCACGGCGTTCACGCGCGCGATTGACAGCGTGATCGCCGAGCGCCCCGATGCGGTCGTCATCGCGGGCGATCTCTTCCACGCGGTGCGACCGAGCAATTCGGCGATCCTGCACGCGGTACGCGAATTCAGTCGCTTGCAGCGCGCGCTGCCGACGGTACCGGTGGTCGTCATCGCGGGCAATCACGACACGCCGCGCTCGAGCGACACGGTCTCGATCTTTGGACTGCTGGCGGAGATTGGCGTTCACGTCGCCGCCGAGGTACCGCGGCGCTTTTCCTTTCCCGCGCTCGATCTGAGCGTGCTGGCCGTGCCGCATCAGGCGCTCTTTGCCGTGCCGCGGCCGGCGTTGGAGCCCGCCGGGCCCGAACGGCATCAGGTCCTCCTGATTCACGGCGAGACGCCCGGCCTTTTTGGCGAGGACCGCACGCTGGCAGAGGCGGGGGGCGCTCTGCTGAGCGACGAGGATCTGGGGCGTGGCGCATGGAGTTACGTCGCCCTCGGCCACTACCATGTGCAGCATCAGGTGCGCGAGCGCGTCTGGTACGCCGGTGCGCTCGAATACGTCAGCTCCAATCCCTGGGGCGAGTTGCGCGAAGAGCGGAGCCGCCATCAGCACGGCAAGGGGTGGCTGCTCGCCGACCTGAGCGCGCAACGCGTCACGCGCCACGCGATCGAGGCGCCGCGGCGCTTTCTCGACTTGCCCTGGCTCGACGCCGCCAATCTTGCGGCGCCCGAGCTCGATCGGTTGCTCGGCGACGCGGTCGCGGGTGTTCCTGGCGGCATCGCCGGCGCCGTGGTGCGTCAGGTGGTGCGGCAGGTTGAGCGTCCGGTGGCGCGCGAGATCGATCACGCGCCGCTCCGGGCGTGGAAAGCGCTCGCGCTCAACTTTCAACTCGACCTGCGCCGCCCGGAACAGCACGCGGGGCCGCCATCGTCCGGGGCGCCGGGCCATCGCTTCACATTGCCCGATCTTCTCGCCGGCTTTCTCCGCGAACGGGCACTCCCCGCCGGTCTCGATCGCGCGGCCTTTGTCGCACAGGGGCTGGAGTTGCTCGCCGCAGTGGAAGACACCGCGGACGGCGGCTGAGATGCAGCTCCTTCGTCTCAAGTTGCTCAACTTTCGCCAGCATCGGAACACCGATCTGAGCCTTGGGCCGGGCCTCATCGGCATCGTGGGCCCCAATGGCGCCGGCAAGTCGACACTGCTCGAAGCGGTCGCCTATGCGCTCTACGGCGTCTCGGCCACGCGCGGCACCCGTGAGACGCTGCGCCGCCGCCGGGCCGAAGCGCGCGAGCGGATGGAAGTGGAGCTCACCTTCCAGTTCGGTCCGCACGAGTATCGCATCGTGCGCAGTCTCACCGCCGCCGAGCTGCTGCAGGACGGCATTGTCATCGCCAACAGTACCGGTGCGGTGACCGATCGTGTGACCGCGCTCTTCCGCATGACGCGCGATGCGTTTTTCAACACGTACTTCACCGGCCAGAAGGAACTGGCGGTCATGGCCGCGATGGGCCCGACCGAGCGCGGCCAGTTTCTCTCACGCCTTCTCGGCTACGACAAATTGCGCGATGCTCAGGATCTCCTGCGCGAGCAGCGTTCCGCCCTGCGCTCGGAGCTGGCTGGACTCGAACAGGGTCTGGTCGACCCGGGCGCACTCGAAGCGGAACTCGCGACCACGACCGCGGCCGTGGAGGGTGCCCGCGCCGAGCTGAACGCGGCGCACACGGCCGAGCGTCTGGGCGCGGAACGATTGGCGGTGCTGCATCCGTTCTGGGTGGCGGCGCAGGAGCGGCGCACTGCCTGGCAAGCGCTCGACGGTGAACGGCGGGTGGTCGAGGCCAGGGTTGCGGCGGCGCGCGTGGGCTTTCAGGCGCTTGATCGTGAACTCGCGCTGGCGTTGCGCGCACGCGAACGCCTGACGGCAATCGGCACCGCCATGGCGGAGTGGAATGCGCTCAACGCCGAGCGTGAAGTGCTCGACCGCGCGGCCACGGCCTATACCGCCCGCAGCCGCAGTGCCGCGCGGCGGGATCTCGCGCTGCGGCGTGCGGCGGAGATCGAGCCGCAACTGCTGGTCCTCGCCGATCGCGAACGAGTGACCGCACTCGAAGCTGAGCATACCATCGCGCTCGGCGCGCGCGAAGCGGTCGATCGGGAGCTGGCCGATCGACGGACCCGCTGGACGCAGGACGTGCAGGAAGCGCGGACACGTCTCGAAGGGCTGCGGGAGCGCTACCGGGAACTGCAGGAGCAGCGCGCCAAGCTCGAACAACAGGGTCCCGAAGGAATCTGTCCCACCTGCGGCCGGCCGCTGGGCAAGGAGTACCTGTCGCTCGTCGAGTTGCTGGGGCGGCAGATGGAGGAGGTCACTACCGACGGCAACTATTTCCGGCAGCGCGTGGAGCAGCTTGGCGGCCGTCCCGCCGATGTCGCGGAGCTTGACCGCGAACGCGAGCGACTGGAACAGGAAGGCCGGCGGCTGACTGAGGCACTCGGACAGATGCGGGCACAACGCGCGCAGCGGCAGGTGCTCGAGTCAGAGCGCACGGCCCTCGCCGCCGAGCTGCGGCGTCTCGAAGAGGAGCTCGCCGGGCCCGCGGCCCAATACGATGCCGCCCGCCACGAGCAGGCGCGCACCCGGCTCGCGGAACTCGAGCCGCTCCGCCGCGAGCACGATCAGCTCACCGGGTTGGCGCAGCGCGCTCAGGCGCTCGTCGCCGAAGCGGCGCTGGCCGAGCAGCGTGCCTCCGCGACCGAAGCTGAACTGGGGGCGCTCGATCAGCGGATTGCAGCGCTGGAGTGGGATGCGGCCGCGTTCGCGGGCACCGAGATCAGCGTCCGCGAAGCCGAGACCACGCTGCAGACCGCACGGGTTGCGGTCGCCCGCGCAGCGGCGGCGCTCGAAGGCGTCGAACGTCTGCGCGAGTCCGCGCTTGCGCGCCAGGCCGACCGTGCGGCCAAGGCGGAGATTGCGCGTCACCTTGGAGCGCGGATTGGTGTGCTCGAGGAGCTCGACAGCGCGTTCAGCGCACTGCGGACCGATCTCAATCTGAAGATGCGCCCCGAGCTGGCCGAGCACGCGTCACGGCTGCTGCAGGACCTTACATCGGGGCGGTACGACGATCTGGATCTCAACGAGGGTTACGTGCCGGTGCTCGTGGAAGACGGCGAAGCCAAGCCGGTGATCTCCGGCGGCGAAGAGGACGTGGTGAACCTGGCGCTCCGGCTCGCCATCTCGCAGATGATCGCCGAGCGCGCCGGACAGCCGCTCTCGGTGCTCATCCTGGATGAGATCTTCGGCTCGCTCGATGAGGAGCGCCGGGGTGCCGTCCTGGAACTGCTGCGCGCGCTCGCCGATCGCTTCCCACAGGTTATTCTCATCACGCACGTCGAAGGAATGCAGCATGCGTTCGACCGCGTGCTGCGCGTGGGTTACGACAACGAGACGGGAGTGAGCACGGTCCGTGACGAGACCCCTGAGCCGGCAGATGTGGCGGCCTGACCGCACGGTGGTGGGCCCGGAACGGGCCACCCGCCGCGACATCGACGCGCTCAATCACGTCTTCTCCGACGCCTTTACGGAGCGCTATCGGCGCGACGGGCTCTCCGGGGTGCGCGTCCCGTTTCTCAATGCCGCCGTCTGGCAATTCGCGCTCGACAACGCGGGCGAGGGCGCCATGATCTGGCGCGACGGCCGCGGCGATCTCATCGCGTTCAACATGGCTCACCGTTCCGGCACCGAAGGCTGGATGGGGCCGCTCGCGGTGCGCACGGACCGCCAGGGACACGGACTGGGGCGCACCATCGTGCTCGAGGGTGTGGCCTGGCTCGAGGCGCAGGGCGTGCAGGTGATCGGTCTCGAGACGATGCCGCGCACCATCGACAACATTGGTTTCTATTCCCGCCTCGGTTTTGTGCCCGGACATCTCACCGTCACGCTGCAGCGGGACGTGAGCCGCCGCAACGCCAATGCGGTCCGCGTCGGGACGCTCAGCGGCGAGGAACGCGCTGCCGCAATCCGCGCGTGCGCGCAGTTGGCGGGCGAGGTGGTGCCGGGCGCCGATTTCACCCGCGAGCTCGAACTCACGCTCGATCAGGGCCTTGGCGACGCGAGCCTGGTGCACGGCGACGATCGTGCGTTGCGCGCGTTCGTCCTGTGGCATCACGCGCCGCTGGCGCATGGGCGCGCCAAGGAAGAGTTGCGGGTGCTCAAACTCGTCGCGCGCGACGAAGCGGCGACGCTGACGGCGCTTGCCGCGGCGGAAGATGAAGCCGTGCGCCACGCCATGCCGCGGCTTTCTGTCCGTTGCCAGACCGCGTACTCCGATCTTTACGCTGCGCTCGTGCGCGAGGGCTTCCGGGTCCACTGGACCGATCTCCGCATGACGCTCGCCGGCCGCAACGAACGCGAGCGGCGAGGAATCCTTCTGTCGAATTGGGAGATCTAGCGGCGCCACCGCGAACGTTTCACGAGCGGACAGCTGCGCCGCATGTCAGAACCAAATGCGAGTCCCGTCCGTATGATCTGCATTCGTGCCGCGATCACTCGTCACGGCACAGGGCCCGGCGGCGGAGGACCAATGGTCTTGCGGATGGCGCTGGCGGTTGCGTTGACAGGAACCATGGTGCCGCTGGCGTACGCGCGAGCGCAAGGCGCTCCGCCGGGTCCGCGGGGTGCCACGGTCCCGGCGCATGCGGACTTGCCGCTCAAGCACCGCCCCGAGCCAACGACCGCCGCCATCGATGTTGCGGACCTCATGACCCGCGTGTACGTCCTCGCCGACGATTCGATGGAGGGCCGCGAAGCGGGACATCGCGGTGCTACCAGAGCCAATGCCTATATCGCCAGCGAACTCCGGCAGCTGGGGCTTGTTCCCGGTGGCGATCACGGGACCTACTTCCAGACGATTCCGCTCGTTTCGCGCCGCCCCGATCCACGGGCCACGCTCACTGCCGGCAAAGCCGTGCTCTCGCCGGTGGCGGACTACGAGCTCATCCCCCGGCTTGGCATCCAGCCATTTCTCGGCGGACAGAACTTTGGCGGCTCATTCATGGGGCGGGACGTGCCCACTGTGTGGGGCGGTCGGATTGGAACGGGCGGCATGCTCGATCCTGCCGCCGCCCGCGGCAAAGTTGTGGTCTTCCTGGCACCGGTGGACTCCAACGGCCGTTCGATCGTGAACTTCTGGCTGCGTGACAACCTGCAGCAATACAGTACCGCACGCGCCGTCGCCGTGGTCGAGCCCAATGGTTCGCTGCCGGCGTTCTATCGCCAGGCCCGCGATGTCTACGACGACACTACACGACCCTGGCCGCAGCGCACGGCGTTCACGCTGTCGACCACCGCGGCGGAGCGGATCTTTGGCGTCACGCCGGAGCGCCTCGCCGTCGGCGCGGCCGGCACGCCGCTCAGCGGCAATGTCGGATTCGTCGACGCTCCCACGGAAACGCCGGCGCAGAACGTCATCGCCATTCTGCCCGGCAGCGATCCGGTGCTGCGTCACGAATACATCGCGATCGGTGCGCACGCCGATCACATCGGAATGGCCGCGCGCCCGCTCGATCACGATTCGGTGCGCGCGTTCAACGGGGTGCTCCGGCCGCGCGGCGTCGACGACGCTCAGCCACGATCGGTGACGCAGGCGCAATGGTCGCGGATCGACGCGTTACTCGACTCGCTGCGTCGGGTGCACGGCGCGCGACCGGATTCCATCAACAACGGCGCGGACGACGACGCCAGCGGTACCGTGCTCGCACTCGAACTCGCCGAAGCGTTTTCCCGGTCCGGGGTGCGACCCGCGCGATCGTTGCTGTTTGTCTGGCACACCGCGGAAGAAAAGGGGCTCTACGGTTCCGAGTACTTCTCGGATCATTCCACCGTGCCGCGCGATTCGATCGTCGCGCAGATCTCGCTCGACCTGATGGGGCGGGGCGGTCCCGATGACGCGCCTCCCGGCGGCAACGACGCGTTGGTGGTGGTCGGCGCGCGCCGCCGCTCCACCGAACTCGGCAATCTGGCTGAGCAGGTGAACCGCAGTGCAGGCTATCAGTTCAAGTTTGACTACGACTTTGACCGCGCGGGCGACTCGACCAACGCGTATTGCCGCAACGATCACTACATGTACGCGCGCTACGGGATTCCCGTCGCATTCTTCAGCGCGGAACCGTGGCATCGGGACTATCACATGGTGACCGACGAGCCGCAGTATCTGGACTACGACCGCATGGCCAAGATCGGCAACTACCTGCGGGACTTTGTGCGGGCGCTCGCCGACTTGCCGCACCGCCTCGTTCTCGACGGCCCGCGTCCCGATTCCAATGCGACCTGCCGGCAGTAGCCTTCAGCGCGCCGGCGGTGTTCCCCAGCGCGAGACTGCGATACCGCGCACGACCAGCACCACGCCCAGGCCGAGTGCCAGGTGGATCCAGCCCGTGGCGGGGCGGGCCACAAAGAACAGGATCCCCCACACGGCGATGAGCAGCAGACCAGCGATGAATTCAATCACGGTACTCCCTCGTTGACGCGTGCAGGCGAGCGGCATATTATAGCCCGGACCGGATGGTGGCGGGGAGACTTACGTTATTGAGCCAACAGGTTCGAGTACGGGCCCACATTCCGTGTCCGACGCCATGCCCCCCGGGGGAAGGCGGAAGACGAGGTGAGGGTGCCAAGCATTTCTCTCGGGCTTCAAAAACCCCTTCCCGCCATCGTTCGGATTCCCATGCCGCGTGCCACCGTTGTCCGCCACGTCCACTTCAACGCCGCACACCGGCTCGACAATCCGGCGCGCTCCGCCGAGTGGAACCGCGCGACCTTCGGCCTCTGCAATCTTCCCAACTATCACGGCCACAACTACGAAGTCGAGCTGAGCGTCGCGGGCGAGATCGATCCCGACACCGGCTACGTGGTCGATATTGGTGTGATCAAGCGGCTCTTTGACGAGCATGTGGCATCGGTACTCGATCATCGCAATCTCAATCTCGATGTGCCCTGGTTCGCGAGCCACCTGCCGTCGGCGGAGAACATCGCGATCTACATCTGGGAACAGATTGCGCCGCGGCTGCCGGCCGGCACGCTGAGCCGGGTGCGCCTGTGGGAAACGCCTCGCAACTACGTCGAATACGATGGCCGCTGACAGCAGCACGCCGCTGGCCGGCCGCACCGCGCTCGTCACCGGCGCTTCGCGGGGCATTGGGGCCGCGATCGCCGAGCGGCTTGCCGGTGAGGGCGTTCGGGTGGTGCGGCTGGCGCGCTCCGCCATGGCGCCGCTCACGGGCGCGATCGATGTGCGCGTCGACCTGGCTGACCCGCGCGATCGCGAAGCGGCACTCGCGCGCATCACGGTCGATTGTGGCACGCCCGACATCGTGGTGAGCAGTGCCGGTGTTTTTCTGATCGCGCCGATCGCAGAGACCACGGATGCCGCCCTCCGCGAAGAACTCGCCATCAATGTCGAAGCACCCCTGGCAATCGCCCGGCACGTTCTGCCGGCGATGCGCGCACGCGGTCATGGCCTGCACATCCTGATCGGCAGCGTGGCCGACGCGCACGGGTTTCCCGGCAACGCGGCCTATGCCGCTTCCAAACATGCCGTGCACGGTCTGCACAGCGTACTCACGGAGGAATTCCGCGGCACCGGTGTGCGCTGCACGCTCATCTCGCCGGGACCAACCGACACCGCCATGTGGGACGCCGTCCATCCCGACGGTCGCGAGGGATTCACCGCACGCGCGGACATGCTGCATCCCGCCGACGTGGCCGACGCCGTGCTCTACGTGGTGCGCACGCCACCGCGCGTCCAGGTGAGCAATCTGCGGCTGGGCCCTGCCTGAGCGCGCTGGCGCGCACTGCATGTTCATCGAACTCACCGATCATCTGCGCTGCCCCGAGGAACATCCCGAGGCATTTCTTGTACTCCTTCCCGATCGCATGGCGGGACGCGATGTCGTCGCTGGCGCGCTCAGCTGTCCCATCTGCCAATGGACGACGCAGTGGTCGAATGGCATTCCGGATTTTGGTGGTGGCTGGCGAGCGACGGCCGCGCCGGCAGTCGACGCCGCGGGCGCACACGCGCTGCTGGGACTGAGCGGGCCCGGTGGGTGGATTGCGCTTGCTGGGGCTGCCGGTGCGCTCGCGCGCGAACTCGCGGAGCTGCTGCCTGGCGTGGGAATCGTCGCGATCAATCCACCCGAGGGCTTCAAGAGCGACCCCGCGGTGAGCGTGCTCCTCAGCGGGCGCTGGCCCATCAAGACCCACGCGTTGCGCGGCGTGCTCCTCGGCGCCGATGCCGACGCCTGGCGCGACGCCGCGATTGCCAGCGTGCTGCCGGGACTTCGTGCCGCCGGCTTTGGCGCGCCTCCCGCCGCGGATCGCGGCGAGTTGCTCGGCAGCGCTTCGGGCCTCTGGGTTGTGAAGGCCGGCTAGCGGGACGCCTTCCGACGCCGACGTGCGCCGGCGCCAAGCATCGCCACCAGTCCGAGTGCGGTCAGCGTCATCGTCGAAGGTTCCGGCCCCACGGCGGGCGGCAGCTGGGCGGCGTTGAGCCACAGACCGTCCGTTGTTCCATCCCCCAGCAGCACGACCTGAATCGTATTGCTGCCGGCCACCATTCCCGGCGCGGAGAACGTCGCGGTGCAATTCGGATAGCTGTTGGAGTTGAGCATGCCGTCGCCATCGCGGCAGAAGCCGAAGTGATTGTCGACATCCGCGTCGGTGGTCGACGTGAGCAGCGCAGAGGGTGCGTAGCTCGTGCCGTTGATGGTGAAGGACTGGAAGATGTTGTCCCAGCCCGCGTCGAACAGGAGGCTGCCGGACGACAGGCTGTTGAAGGTGTAGGTGAAGGTGTAGATGTACTCCTCGTCCGCGCCGGTGGTCTCGTTGTAGTCGCCACCGCCGCCCGGCGCCGATGCTGTCTGCCAGGCGCTGATCCAGTCCGTGCCGCTGCCATCCGGCTGCCATACCCCGCTCACGTCGGGAACGACCCACGCGTCGTAGAAGCCGGTCGAGCTACCGCCCGGGCCGTACGGGCCTGAGGTCCAGGACACCGTCCAGTTGGGATCCTGCGTGCCGATCGCGGTGCTGCCAGTGCCGACAAACTGCGCTGTGGCAGCGGCCGGAAGGGCGATTGTGATGAGTCCGACAAGGGTCATGAGGCGCATGGACCTGCTCCGTAGGGGTCAGCCCCTTAAGAAGCAGCGCACATGCCACAACTGTTGCCTGACGTCACAAGATAAGTTATCGCGTTGCGATGCAATGACTTACATCGCTGCCGCTGCCGAACTGACAGGGCTGGCTCGTGGCACGGCCATCCTCTCACGTTGCGGTAATCCGACAGATGCTGGCTGCTCGCCACAACCGTCCCGGCTCCGGCGATCGGTCAGCAGCGCCTTGGCATGGGGCGATTCTTTGCCTCAGGTCTCATGCCTCGCGTCGGCATACAGCGCGTCGATCTGCGCGCGATAGCGCTCTTCGACCACCCGCCGTTTGACCTTGAGTGTTGGGGTCAGTTCGCCGGACGCGATGGTGAAATCCTGGGGCAGCAGCAGAAACCGCTTTGGTGTTTCGAACTGCGCGAGGTCGCGGAAGCTCTTGCGCGCCTCACGCTCGAGTTTCTCCGTGACGGCCGGCAGCTTGACGAGGGCGGCGGGGTCGCGTTCGGCGATCTGCTGTTCGCTGAGCCAGGGTTCGAGGCGCGAGAAGTCCGGCACAAGCAGCATGATCGGATAGTTGTGCTTGTCGCCCAGCATCACGGCATTGGCAAAGAACTTGTTAGTGCGCAGCAGTCCTTCGACCATCTGCGGCGCCACGTACTTGCCGCCGGATGTCTTGATCAGGTCCTTCTTGCGATCGGTGATGCGCAGGCAGCCATCGCTGTCGATTTCGCCGATATCGCCGGTGTGAAACCAGTGATCGGCGTCGATGACCTGGGCCGTTGCCTCGGGCTGATGGAAGTAGCCCTGCATCACGTTCGGGCCGCGGACCAGAATCTCGCCATCGTCGGCGACGCGCACTTCCACACCAGGAATGGGGCGTCCCACCGTGCCGGGCTTGAGCATCGCGAAGGTGTTCGCACTCACCACCGGGGATGTCTCCGTGAGGCCGTAGCCTTCGAACACGGGCAATCCTGCGGCGATGAGAAACCGGCAGACTTCCACGGCGAGCGGTGCGCCGCCGGAGATGAGGAATCGAATCCGGCCGCCCGTGCGCTGGCGGAGTCTGGCAAAGACGAGCGCATCCGCGATGCGGTACTGCAGCGCGAGTGCGCCAGGCACCGGCTGGTGCACCAGCACGTATTCGAGACGCCGGTCGCCCACCGCCACAGCCCACTCGAAGATGGCGTGCCTGAAGCCGCCGGCCTGGTGCGCCATGTCCACCGCTCGCGCGTGGATTTTTTCATAGAGGCGCGGCACCGATGCGAGGAGCGTGGGGCGCACCTCCATCATTTCGGCGGCGACGGTATCGAAATTGGTGGCGTAGTTGATCACCGCGCCGGCGTGCAGCATGGTGTAATGTCCGACCATCCGTTCAAACGCATGGCAGAGCGGCAGGAACGACAGGCACGAGTCCGTGGCCCCAAAATCAAAGCACTGCAGGGCGGCAATCACGTTGCTGGTGATGTTGCCATGGCTGAGCATCACGCCCTTGGGTTCGCCGGTGGTGCCCGACGTGTAGATCAGCGTGGCGAGCTCATCGGCCGTCACGGCCCGCGCTTGGGCTTCCCAGGTCGGATAGCGGCTCATCGCGGCACTGCCGTTCGCTTCGAGCGCGTGCATCGAAATCACGTCGTCCGCCGCGGGGAGATCGTCGAAGACAATGATGTGCCGCAGCGCCGGGAGTTCGCTTCGCACTTCGCGAATGCGATCGAGAAACTCCTGCGTTGCCACAAAGATGGCCGTCGCACCGGCGTCGCGCAGGATCCACGCCACCTGGCTGGCGGGCAGCGTGGCGTAGATCGGCACGTCGACGAGGCCGGCCGCGAGGCAGGCGTAGTCCGCCACCGCCCACTCGGGGCGGTTTTCGGACAGCAGACCCACGCGATCCCCGCGTGCGAGTCCCAGCTCGCGGAGCCCGGCGCAACAATTGGCCACGCGGGTCTTGAGCGCATCGTACGGGATATCGATCCAGCGGCCATCGTGCTTGTGGCGAAGCACCGCCGGCCGGCCCGCGTAATGGGGCGCGGCGTCAAGAAAGAGCTGGTTGAGCGTGGCCGGCGGCGTCACGGGATGATGCGGGTGCCGAGGGTCGCGGTGGTATCGCTGTCGGCTCGGAGTGTCACGAAGATCAGATCCGAACGGAGGGTGCCGATGGAGGCCTGAAGGCGCGCCACACCAGTATCCGAAAGCGAGTGCACCAGGCCATCCGCGTCGACGGTGGCGAGCAGGGTATCGGCCGTGGCCCACACGATCGCGGCGCCGGCCACCGCACTGCCGTCGCTGTTGACGGCCTGGGCCATGAGCCGCAGCGAATCCGAGCGGCGCAGTGTGTCGAACACCGGACTCGTCACCTGAATCGCGACGATCCCGTTGTCGACGCTCGGCAGTTTGCTGCACGCCGCCGCGAACAGCAGAAAGCCGGCCAGCGTTGCACCTTTCACGCTGGTTCTCCGTCCGCGACCGGGGTGCCAAGCGAGGCGCGCTCGCCATCGATCCGCGCGAGCGCCTGGCGCGCGAAATCCACCCATTGTGCCATTTCGGGATCGCGCGGCGGGGTCGAGAGAAAGGTCCGCAGGTGCTCGCCGGCGCGAAGCGTGTCGCCGCGCTTGAGCAGCAGAAAGCCCAGGCCATAATGCGCGCCGGCCAGATCGGGGGCGATCTCGAGTGCCTTGCGATAGTGCCGGATGGCCTCTTCGCGCCGGCCCGTGCGCGAGAGAGCAATCGCGATGTACTGCAACACCTTCACGTTGTTGGGCTGATCGCGCAGGGCAAGATGGTAGGACGTGACAGCGCCTTCGTAGTCGCCCTGACGCTCCAGGGCGAGCCCTTCATTGAGGTAGTCGAGCCGTTTTGGCTTGACCGCCTCGTCTTCGCCAGTGAGGATCCGCGTCCACCAGCTCATGCGGAGAGAATGTCGCGAGCGCCGGTCATCTACGGTAAGTTAGGCCTCGAATGCTGTCCGAGCAACGCGATCGGAGGTCCGGATGCCACGCCGCCGTCCTGAAGTCCCCCGCGAGATCCTGGAGGTGGACTGGCCGTTCCTTGGCGAGCTCTGCCGCGCACTCGCGGTGCATGTGGCCCGGGCGTACGACCCGGAGATCATCGTCGGCATCGCCAAGGCCGGCGTGATACCGGCGGCGATCATCGCCACCATTCTGGAGCGCGAACTCGTCACGATTGTCATTGCGCGGCCAACAGAAGGCGCGGACCCTGAACTGGTGAGCGGACCGCCGGCGTCGCTCGCTGGACGCCGCGTGCTGCTGGTGGACGAAACGTGCGACAGCGGCGACACCCTCAAGCTCGCGCTGCATGCGGTGAACGGCGTGAGGCCGGCGGCGGTGCGCACCGCGGTCTCATTCCAGACCGGACGCTGGGTGCCGGACTTCTTTGCCTTTCACACCGACAAGACAATTGTGCTTCCGTGGGATCGCGAGGTGGTGGCCGACGGTGAACTGGTGTCGCGTCAGACCGGTAGTTCTTCGACCGGAAAGGCTTCGCGCCACGATCCGCCGGCGGCGAGAAGGTCATAGACCGCGGCAAGCGTCTCGGCCGAGCCCGCGAGAAAGCGGCACGCGTCGTCGTTGCGCGAGCGGCATTCCACTTCGAGCACGGCCAGCGGAGCACCGGCCTGCGCGGTGAGGAAGGCGGCAAAGCAGCCGCACGAAAAGTGACACGCGGGATGCTCGCTCGTCCCCGGTTCTGATTCGGCCCAATCACCCGCTTCGAGCAGCAGCGCCTGCTCGCCCACCGCGGTGACCGTGATCGAGCCCCAGCCCAGATCGACACAGAGTTCATCGAGGAACGGCCCGAACCAGCGCGCGTCGAGGCCAGTGGCGTCATCGAGTCCGGTACGCTCGGCCACGCGATTGCGCCAGCGATCGAAGAGCGCCTCACCGGTGGCAAAGCCTGCATCCTGCAGCACATCCGCCGCCACACCCGGGCCGGCGCTCTGCAGGCGCCGGCGCAAGCGACGGATCGATTCCGGGGAGATCGCGAACTCGAGCATTGGCGGCGAACCTACGGGAGAGGGGCGAGGCGCCGCAAGAGTTCCGCCTCGTCGATGATTTCCAGACCAAGCTGGCGAGCCTTGTCGAGCTTGCTGCCGGCGTCGGCGCCGGCCACTACCGTCGTGGTCTTTTTGGTGACCGACGAGGCGACCGTCCCGCCCGCCTGCTCGATCCGCCCGGCAGCGTCACCGCGGGTCAGTGTCGGCAACGACCCGGTGAGCACATAGATCTTGCCCGCGAAGGGTCCGTCGCCCGAGGGTGCCAGCGGTTCGACCGTGTTGAGGCCGGCTGTTACGAGCCGGTCGACGAGCGTTGCCGTGCGCGCGTCGGTCGTCCAGTCCCGCACGGCCTGCGCAATGACCGGTCCCACGCCGTCGACCGCTCCGATTTCGGCTTCGCCCGCAGCACGGAGCGCGGTGAGGCTGCCGAACGCGCGCGCGAGCACCTGGGCCACCGTCCTGCCGACGTGCCGGATTCCCAGACCAAAGAGCAGCGCCGAAACCGGTTGCGCGCGCGACGCGTCGATCGCGGCCACCAGCTGCGATGCCGACTGCGTCGCGAAGCGGTCGAGCTCCACCAGCTGTTCCACCTCGAGTCCGTAGAGATCGGCGACATCGCGCACCAATCCCGCGTCCATCAGCACCCGCACACGTTCGCCGCCGAGACCGCGAATGTCCATCGCATCGCGGGACGCAAAGTGGACAATCCCTTCGAACGTCCGGCCCGGGCAGAGCACATTGGGACAGTAGCGCATCACCTCGTCGGGATAGCGCACCGCCTCCGTGCCGCAGATCGGGCAATGTTGCGGCGGCACAAAGATCTGCTCACGGCCGTCGCGCTTTTCCGCGACCGGCCCGACCACCTGCGGAATGACCTCGCCGGCGCGAATGACTTCCACCAGATCACCAACACGGATGTCCTTCTGCGCGATGAGGTCGTCGTTGTGGAGCGTGGCGGTGGTGATCGTGACACCCGCCAGTTCCACTGGCTCGAGCACGGCGTATGGTGCGAGTGCGCCCGTGCGTCCGACATTCACCCGGATCTCGCGGAGCCGCGTCATTGCCACTTCGGGCGCGAACTTGCGCGCGATCGCCCATCGCGGATCGCGCTCGCCGACCACACCGAGCTCGTCCTGCAGGTCGCGGCGATCGACCTTGACCACCACGCCATCCGCACCGAATGGCAGGTGGCCCAGCTCCGCCTCCAGCTCCGCCACCCTGGCCTGCACCGCTGCCAGATCCTTGCACCGGGTGTGATGTGGCTCGACGACAAATCCCCAGCGCTCGAGCGTGTCGAGAATCGCGTGCTGCGTGGTGACGCCGAGCGCGCCTTCGATCGGTTCGATCTGAAAGGCAAAGAAGCGAAGGCGGCGGCTGCGCGTGGTGGCGGGATCGAGCTGGCGGAGCGCTCCCGCCGCGGCATTGCGCGGGTTGGCGAACGGTTCTTCGCCCTCCTGCTCGCGGCGAGCATTGAGCTTGCGGAATGCTTCGCGCGGGAAGTAGACCTCGCCGCGAATCTCCATCAGCGCGGGCCACGTGCTGCCCTTGAGTGTGAGCGGGATGTCGTCGATGGTGCGCAGGTTCGCGGTCACGTTCTCGCCCACCGCGCCATTGCCGCGCGTCGCGCCCATGACCAGCGCGCCATCGCGATAGGTGAGGCAGACCGCTGTGCCGTCGATCTTCACTTCCACGTTGTAGCCCGCCGTGCGCACCGCCGCGTCGATCCGCGCGTTGCGCTCTTCCCATGCGGCGAGTTCCTCGTCGGAGAAGGCATTCGCGAGCGACAGCATCGGCCGGAGATGCGCGTGCCGGGGCAGGTGCGTTGCCGGAGCACCACCCACCCGGCGCGTGGGCGAATCCGCCGCAGCGAGTTCGGGATGTGCGGCTTCGAGCGCCTGCAGCCGGCGGAACTTGCGGTCGTAGTCGGCGTCGGAGAGGACCGGCGCATCGCGTTCGTAGTACGCGCGATTGGCTTCGGCGAGGTCCGCCCGCAGCGCGGCGGCTTCGTCGCGGGGAGCCGTCGGACTCACGAGTGCAGTTTCTCTTTCACCCGCAAATCGAGTTTGGCGGCCTGGGCCTTGTAGTTCGCATCGCCTGGCGTGTTGGCCGGCAGCGTGGCGATCAGGTCGAGCTGTTCTTTGGCTTCCGCCCACTTGTCACGGTCGACAAGCACCTGCGCGAGATCAAAGTGATGGTAGATGTTGGCGGGCGCATACTGCACGGCCAGCCGGAGGTTGCGTTCCGCTTCGTCCCACGATGCCTGATTGAGGATCGACGCGCCGAGAAAGGTGCGCGCGAGAAAGCGGTCAAAGCTCGACAGTCGCTCGATCTCCGCGTTCCAGCGGCCGAGGATGTGATAGGCGCCGTCATGGTGCGGGTTGAGTTCGAGGGCGCGGATCGCTTCGTACCGGATCTCGGTCGCGGCGTGGATCTTCTCGTGAATGCCCTTGGTCAGGACCGTCCGCGCCAGGGCATAGGCCAGCATGAAGTGGCCATCTGCACCGTCGGGCTTCGCGGCGACGGCCCGACGGGCATAGGTTTCGGCGTGCGCGTACAGCGAATCGCGCTCCGGGTTCTTGATATTGTCCGGCGTCCGCTTGCCGATGTCGATGAGCGCGGCACCCAGGCGCCAGAGCGCGTCGTAGTCGAGGGAATCGAGGCGGAGCGCGGCCTCGAAGTGGCGCCGCGCCGCGTCGGAGTCATGCACCTTGGTCGCGGCGACGCCTTCGGCCACTTCCTGGTCCGCCGTGGCGGACTGGGCGCCGAGCGGACCGGCAAGCAGAACCAGTGCCGTGGTGCAGAGGACGGTGGTGCGGCGTGTACCCAAGAGAGCAGCATCCTTCCGGACAATAGCGGGGCCGCGAGGCTCGAGGATGAATGGTCGTTCCGCGCCTGATTGAACGCAAGCGAGATGGCGGCGCACTCACCGGTGACGAGTGGCGCACGCTGATCGGCGAGTACACCGCGGGGAACGTCCCCGACTATCAGATCGCCGCGCTCGCGATGGCGATCTTCTTCCGCGGCCTCACCACCGACGAGCTGTCCGCGCTGACCGACGCCATGCTGCTCTCCGGCGATCGCCTGCGCTTTGACGACGAAACGCGCCCCCGCATCGACAAGCACTCCACCGGCGGTGTCGGCGACAAGACCTCGCTGCTGCTCGCGCCGATGCTGGCTGCCTGCGATGTGCTCGTGCCGATGATGTCGGGGCGTGGCCTGGGTCACACCGGTGGCACCCTCGACAAGCTCGAAGCCATTCCGGGCTTTACCACTGGCCTCTCGCTGCGCGCCACCGAGGCGCAGGTGCGCACCATCGGCGCGGCAATGATCGGACAGACGGCCGAAATCGCGCCGGCGGATCGGCGGCTCTATGCGCTGCGCGACGTGACGGCCACGGTCGAATCGATACCGCTCATCAGCGCCAGCATCATGTCCAAGAAGCTCGCCGAAGGACTGACGGGCCTCGTCCTCGATGTGAAGATTGGCTCCGGTGCGTTCCTGCCCGAGGTGGATCGCGCGCTCGAACTCGCGCGCACCATGATCGGCCTGGGCGAAGCGCGTGGCTGTCCCACGGTCGCGTTGCTCACCGCCATGGATCGCCCGCTCGGCGTCGCCGCGGGGAATGCGCTCGAAGTGGCCGAGGCGATTGCGGGGCTTCGGGGCGACGGACCGGCGGACCTGATGGAAGTGACCTTTGCGCTCGGCTGCGAAATGCTGCTCCTCGCCGGGCGCGAGGCCGACCGCCCGGCGGCGCGGCGACGCCTCGAGCAGACCATCACGTCCGGCGCGGCTTTCGCGCGGTTTCAGCGGATGGTGATGGCACAGGGCGGCGACCCCGCCGTGATCGCGGACCCGGCCCTCCTGCCGCGGGCGCCGTTACAGCTCGACGTGCTGGCGGATCGGAGCGGTGTGGTCACGCGCGTCGAACCGCGCGCGCTGGGCAGGCTCATCATCGGGCTCGGCGGCGGACGTCGCGAGGTGACCGACGCGGTGCTGCCCGATGTCGGTCTGATGGTGCCGGTCAAGCCGGGTCAGCGCGTGAGCAAAGGCGACGTGATTGCCACCGTACATGCGCGCAGTCGCGAGACGGGAACCGCCGCGATGCTCGGCGTACAACAGGCGATCACTATCGGGGACAACGCTCCCGAACCGCTGCCGCTGATTGCCTGGCGTGTGACGCGCGATGGAGCGACTTCATGGGAAGGGGCGGAACGATGACGACATGGATCGGGCTGATCGCGCTCGGAGCATTGCTGATCTGGCTGCTCGGGGTGGGCAAGCGCCGCGATGTGCCGGCGTCTGAGGATGATGTCGACACGCCGGTCGACCTCGACGAACTGGAAGCCGCAGAACGTGCGGTCAAGGACGATCCCGACGCCAAGGCCGCGGCCGACGCGGTCGATGATGACGATGAAGATTGGGGTCCGGGATCGGGCCATTCGCCGATCCCGGGTGTGCTCTGACGTGACGCGCTAGACGTCGAGCACCGAGACGTACGCGGCATTCGCTTCGATGAAGAGCCGACGCGGCTCGACATCGTCGCCCATCAGTTCATCAAAGAGTTTGGACGCTTCCACCGCATCTTCCAGCGTGACGCGCAGAATGGTGCGGGTCGTCGGATCCATCGTCGTCTTCCACAGCTGCTCGGGGTTCATCTCGCCCAGGCCCTTGTAGCGCTGGATGCCCACGGTTCCCCGGTTGCCTTCCGCCAGCCGCGCGGCGAACGCGCTCCGCTCCTCTTCCGTGTAGGCGTAATACTCTTCCTTGCCGCGTGCCACGCGATAGAGCGGCGGCTGCGCGATGTAGATGTAGCCCGCCTCGATCAGCTCGGGCATCTGCCGGAAGAAGAAGGTGAGCAGCAGGGTGCGGATATGGGCGCCGTCGACGTCGGCGTCGGTCATCAGGATGATCTTGTGATAGCGCGCTTCGGCGAGATTGAAGTCCTCGCGCACGCCGGCACCGATCGCCGTGATGATCGAGCGGATTTCCTCATTGCCAAGAATCTTGTCGATACGCGCGCGCTCGACATTGAGGATCTTGCCGCGCAGCGGGAGAATCGCCTGGAACGAGCGATCGCGGCCCTGCTTGGCAGAGCCGCCGGCGGAATCACCTTCCACCAGATAGATCTCACAGAGTGCCGGATCTTCCAGCGAGCAGTCGGCGAGTTTGCCCGGAAGCACGGCGTTCTCGAGGCCCGACTTCTTGCGCACCAGGTCGCGCGCCTTGCGCGCGGCTTCCCGCGCGAGTGCGGCGCTGACGGCCTTCTCGATGATCGCGCGCCCCACGCCCGGGTTCTCGTCGAGGAAGTTGCCGAGGTGCTCGTTCACCACCGCGCGCACGATGCCCTCGACCTCGCCGTTGCCGAGCTTGGTCTTGGTCTGCCCCTCGAACTGTGGCTCGCGCACCTTGACGTGAATCACGCACGTCAGTCCTTCGCGCGCGTCATCGCCGCTCAGCGTAAAGTCGGCCTTCTTGAGCGCGTTCGCCTTGCGCGCGGCGTCGTTGATGGTGCGCGTGAGGGCGGAGCGGAGGCCGGTCAGGTGCGTGCCGCCTTCGTGCGTGTTGATGTTGTTCACAAAGGTGAAGGTGTTCTCGTTGTAGCCGTCTTCGTACTGCAGCGCGATATCGACATCGACGTCGTCGCGGGTGGCGCTGAAATGGATCGGCTTGGGGTGGAGCACCTTCTTGTTGCGGTTGAGCCATGTGACGAACTCGACCAGGCCGCCCTTGTAGTAGAAGGTCTCGGTGCGGGGCTCGTCGCCGCGCTCGTCGGTGAGCGAAATGCGGAGGCCGCCATTGAGGAACGCCAGCTGGCGGAGCCGGTCGGCGAGCGTATTCCAGGAGAACTCGAGGACGGAGAAGATCTCCGGGTCGGGCTTGAACATCACCGTGGTGCCGGTGCCTGACGCCATGCCGATGACTGTGAGTTTCTGGGTGGTCTGGCCGCGCACGAACGCGATCTGGTGGCGGGCCCCGCTGCGGTCGACCGTGACGACCAGGCGTTCCGACAGCGCGTTGACCACCGACACGCCGACGCCGTGGAGGCCGCCCGACACCTTGTAGGAATTGCGATCGAACTTGCCGCCGGCATGGAGCACGGTGAGGGCGACTTCGACGCCGGGCATCTTTTCGATCGGATGGATGTCAACGGGAATCCCGCGACCGTTGTCGGTCTCGGTGATCGAGTTGTCCTTGTGAATCGTGACGTCGATGCGGTCGCAGAAGCCGGCGAGCGCTTCATCGATCGAGTTGTCGACCACTTCGTAGACGAGATGATGCAGGCCGTTCTCGCCGGTCGAACCGATGTACATCGCCGGGCGCTTGCGGACCGCTTCGAGGCCCTTGAGCACGGTGATGCTCTGGGCGCCGTATTCGTCCTCGGCCGGTGTGGTTGTGATGTCTTTTGCCATGCGTCCTCGCAACGAGAAGCGTTCAGGGCCGATCGAGCGGCCCGACCATCCATCGAATATGCTGGATCCGCCCGCGGCGCGATCCATTCACTCGCGTCAGGATCCTCGGCGTCATCAAACCGAGTTCTGTCGCCCATGCGTGCGTCGCGACGCGCACCAGCAGCGTGCCCTCCGGTGTGACCGACACCGCGCGTGTGACGGCCGCGATCTGCGGCCCGACGATCTCCGACCAGTCGGACACGGCCGCCGCCAGATCAAAGCGCCGTGCCATGCCGCTGGAACTGACCCAGGCTTCGAGCGCATCGGCGAGCGAGCGCGGCTTGGTGTCGCTCACGCCGCCTCCCGCACCGCGGGATGGACCGCACCATCGACCACCGACCACCGCGGCAAATCGAGGATGGCGGGAAGTTCCTCGCCGTGCGGTGCCGTGATCACGCGCTGTCCCGTCCCCTGCAGCAGCCGCGCCGCGAGCCGGTTGCGCCGTTCGCGATCGAGCTCCGCAAACACATCGTCGACGAGCAGCGCGGGGTCCGCTTCCCGAGCGCGGGCCAGCGTATCGAGTTCGAGCAGGCGGAGCGCGATCGCCGCCGAGCGCTGCTGGCCGGTCGAACCGTAATCGCGGAGCGCATGGCCGCCGAGCGACAGCACCAGGTCGTCGCGGTGCGGCCCGACATGCGTCTGTCCGCGCGCCGTATCGCGGCCGGCGGATGCCGCCAGGCGCGCGGGCCATTCCGCCGCATCGGCCAACGCCACATCGCCGCGGTATCGCAGCGCCACCATGGCACTCTCACCGAGCTGCTCGAGTTCGCTCCGCCACGGCTCGGCGGCCCAGGCCGCCCACGCGAGTCGCCGCGCCACCACCAGCGCGCCGGCATGCGCGAGCGGCACATTGAACGCCTCTACCGCGGCACCACCGCCGGCGCGCAACGCCGCGTTGCGCTGCGCGAGCGCCGCCCGGTAGCGCAGCAGCGCCGCAAGATAGGCATGGTCTGCCAGCGACAGCATCCGATCGAGCCAGCGTCGCCGCTCGGCCGCGCCGCCGCGGACCAGCGCAAGATCGGTCGGCAGAAACGCCACCGCCAACCACTCTCCCAGTGCACTTGCGACGGTGCGACGTTCCTCGCCGTTGACCGTGATCCGTTTGCGCGCGGCGGCCGCGGTAAAGGTGGTCGCGACGGCAGCACCAGCGCCCGTCGTCAGCGCGACGTGAAATCCTGGCCCGCCGATGCGACCGATTTCGCGATCAGCCGCGCCACGCAGCGAGCGGAAGAGCACCGGATAGGCCAGCGCTTCGAGCACGTTGGTCTTGCCCTGTCCGTTGTCGCCGATCAGCGCCATCCCGTCGGGCGGCAGCTCGAGTTCGGCGTCCGCCAGGTTGCGGAAGCTCCGCACCACGAGCGCAGCCGCGTGCATGAGACTAGTGGCCGCGGAAGACCGGTGGCCGACGCTCGAGAAAGGCGCGCGTGCCTTCGAGCCGGTCGTCGCTCGCGCAGGCGCGTCCGAAATAGACGGCTTCGCGCGCCAGGGCTTCGTCGAGCGGAAGATCCGCCGTTGCATCGACCGCTGCGAGACAGAGTGCGACCGCCTGCGAGCTCTGTTGCGCGATCGTCCGCACGAGTGTCTGCGCCTGTTCGAGCAGCGCATCGGCTGCCACGACACGATTGACGAGCCCAATGCGCGCGGCTTCCTCGGCGTCGATCATGCCGCCGGTGAGCAGGAGCTCCAATGCCCGGCCGCGGCCGACGAGGCGCGGCAGTCGCACGGTGCCGCCGTAACCCGGGATGATGCCGAGCTTGATTTCGGGCTGGCCGAATCTGGCGTTGGGCGCGGCGAGGCGCATGTGGCACGCCATCGCGAGCTCGCAGCCGCCGCCAAGGGCAAAGCCGTTGATGGCACCGACCACGGGCTTGTGCAGCAATTCCCAATCGCGGAAGACGCGCGACCCGCGCTCGCCGAATTCGCCGGCGCGCGCCGCATCCATCTCGGCGATTTCGGTGATGTCGGCACCGGCGACAAACGCCTTGGGCCCCGCGCCCGTGAGGACCACGCCGCGAATCGCGTTGTCGGTCGCAATCTGGCGCGCCGCTTCCGCCAGATCGGCGAGGACGGCGGCGTTGAGCGCGTTGAGCTTGTCGGGGCGATTGACCGTGACGACCGCCACGCCATCGTCCGCGACCTCGAAAAGCAGAGTCGAAAAAGGCATCCTCAAAGATAGCGTACCTTTGAGCATGCCGGCCATTCTCGCACTCGATCAAGGCACCACCGGTTCGACCGCCCTCGTGGTGGCCGAAGACGGCCGCGTGCTGGGACGTGGCTATCGCGAAATCACTCAGCACTTTCCCGCGCCGGGGCTGGTGGAGCACGACGCCGACGAACTCGTGCGCGCCACCGTTGCTGCGGGTCGCGACGCGCTCGCCGTGGCTGGCGTACGCGTGGCGGCCATCGGCATCACCAATCAGCGCGAGACGGTGGTGCTGTGGCGCCGTCGCATCCTCGAGCCGGTGGGGCGCGCCATCGTGTGGCAGGACCGCCGCACCGCCGCGCGCTGCGACGCGTTGCGGCGTGCCGGACGCGAAGCTGCGATTCGTAACCGCACCGGGCTTCTCCTCGATCCCTATTTCTCGGCGACCAAACTCGAGTGGATGCTGCGCGACCCGACGCTGCGCGCCGAGGCCGACGATGGCACCCTCGCCACCGGCACGGTGGAATCGTGGCTCGTGGCAAAGCTCACGGATGGTGCTGCCCACGTCACGGACCGCACCAACGCCTCCCGCACGCTGCTGGCGGACATTCACAGCGCCAGCTGGGATGCGGAGCTGCTCGACACATTTGGCGTGCCGCTCGCACTCCTGCCGGCGATCGTGCCGTCCGCGGGCGTTGTCGGTGTGGCCGATGCCAAGTGGTTCGGCTACGGGATTCCCATTGCGGGGCTCGCGGGCGACCAGCAGGCGGCGCTCTTTGGCCACGGCTGCGTCACGCCGGGTTCGGCCAAGATCACCTTTGGCACCGGTGCATTCCTCTTGCGCTATGCGAGCGATATCGAGCCGCCCGTGCCCGCGCCAGGCATGCTCGCGACGGTGGCGGCGAGCGCCGACGGTGGTCTTGGCTGGGCGGTCGAGGGAAGTGTCTTCATTGCCGGTGCCGCCGTGCAGTGGTTGCGCGACGGACTGGGGATCATCGCGCACGCCAGCGAGACGGCGGCCCTTGCCGCGACCGTGCCCGACAACGGCGGCGTCGTGGTGGTGCCCGCGTTCACCGGCCTGGGCGCGCCGTACTGGAATGCGGCGGCGCGCGGCACGATCACCGGTCTCACGCGCGGCACGACGCGCGCGCATCTGGTGCGCGCCACGCTCGAGTCGATGGCGCACGCCACCGCCGATCTCGTCGCGGCGATGGGCAGCGTCACCGAGTTGCGCGTCGATGGCGGTGCTGCGGCGAACGATTGGCTGATGCAGACGCTCGCGGACATCGTGATGGTGCCAGTCATCCGGCCGCCAGCGATCGAGCTCACCGCGTACGGTGCAGCGCGTCTTGCGGCCCTCGGGATTGATACGGAATTCCCTCCCGCCGCCGAGCTCGGCGCTGCGACTCATTTCACGCCGGAACCCCGGGCCGATCGCGCCGTGCGGCGGGCCGAATGGCGTCGCGCGATCGGTGCGGCGCTGGCCTGGGCCGAGGCGGCTGCGCCGGAGTGAGACCGTGCTGCGCGCGCGCTTCCGCGCTATATTTGCGCCATGAAGCCCGGCCTCAAATTCGCCATCGGCGCCAGCATCATTGTCGGCGCGGTCGGTGTGATGATCTACGAAGGCATCAGCCAGACCGGAACGTATTTCCTCACACCGACACAACTCATTGCGCACACACGCGCCGATCCGTCGTTCTATGACATCGGTCTCAAGGTGAGCGCCAAGGTGGTGCCGGGATCGATTCACCGCGACCCTGCGGCCGAGCGGGTCGATTTTCGCGTGAGCGACGGCGTCACGAGCTTCCCGGTGACGTATGTGGGTCTGGTGCCCGATACCTTCACCGATGCCAACGACATCGACGTCGTGGTGCCGGGCAAGCTCGGCCGCGACGGTGTCTTCCACGCCACGGAGGTGATCGCGAAGTGCGGATCACGCTACGAGGCTGCCGTGAAAGATCCGTCGAACCGGACTTGATCGACCTCCCATGACATTCCTCGGCAACTTTGCGCTCTGGGCCGCGCTGCTGCTCGGCTGCTGGTGCGCCGGGCTCGCCTTTGCCGGCCGCTGGCAGGAACGCCCCGCGCTGGCGCGTGCCGTCACGCAGGCGGCGTATGCGCTCTGCCTGGCGCTCCTCGTGGCCGCGGCGGCGCTCTGGAAGGGGATCTTCACTCACGACTTCAACATCCAGTATGTCGCCGATTACACCTCGCGGAATCTGCCGGAGTACTACCTCATCTCCGCCTTCTGGGCGGGGCAGCGCGGATCGTTGCTGTTCTGGGCGGTGGTTCTCGCCATCTTCGGGGCACTCGCGCAGGCGCTGACGTCGTCGCGGCACCGGCAACTGTTGCCGTATGTGGCCGGTGTGACGAGCATCGTCGTGGCCTTCTTCGTGGGTGTGATGCTCTTTGGCGAGCACGCCAATCCGTTCGAGCGCTTTACCTTCACGCCCGCGGACGGCAACGGCCTCAATCCACAATTACAGAATCCCGGCATGGTGATGCACCCGCCGATGCTCTATCTCGGCTACATCAGCATCACCATCCCGTTCGCCTTTGCCATTGCGGCGCTGCTCGCGCGCCAGCTCGATGCGGGCTGGATCATCGCCATGCGCAAGTGGGCGCTCGCGTCGTGGCTGTTCCTGTCGATCGGCATCACCATCGGCATGTGGTGGGCGTACGTGGAGCTCGGCTGGGGCGGCGTCTGGGCCTGGGATCCTGTGGAGAACGCATCGCTGCTGCCGTGGCTCACGCTCACGGCATTCCTGCACTCGGTCATGATTCAGGAAAAGCGCGGCATGCTCAAGCGCTGGAATGTGAGTCTCGTCATTGCCACGTTCCTGTTGTCCATCTTCGGGACGTTCATCACGCGTTCGGGCGCCATCGCGTCGGTCCATTCATTCACCCAGTCGGATATCGGCTACTTCTTCCTGGCGCTGCTGCTGGGCGCGGGCGTGCTCGCGTTCACACTGCTGTATACGCGGTGGCCGCTCCTGCATGCCGACGTGGAGCTTGAATCGCTGGTGAGCCGGGAATCGGCGTTCCTCTTCAACAACCTCGCGCTGGTGGGGATCGCGTTCTCGGTGCTCTGGGGCACGCTGTTCCCGATTCTCTCCGAAGCGGTGCGCGGCACCAAGATTACGGTCGGGCCGGCGTTCTTCAATCGCGTCAACATTCCGCTGGGCCTGTTTCTGCTGCTGCTCACCGGCATCGGCCCGCTGATCGCCTGGCGCAAGGCGTCCATCGCCAACCTGCGGCGGCAGTTCATCGCGCCGGTCATGGGCGGCGTGGCCGCGATGGTGATCCTCATGGCGTGCGGGTTGCGAGAGTACCACGCGCTCATCGCGCTTGGGCTCGCAGGCTTCGTGCTGGTAACGGTCGTCCAGGAGTTCCAGCGCGGCGTGCGGGCACGGATGGTGATGCACGCGGAGTCGTTGCCGATCGCGCTGGGCCGCCTGGTCTCCCGTAATCGCCGGCGCTACGGCGGCTACATCGTGCATGTCGGCGTGCTCTGCTACTTTGTCGCGTTCACCGGACTCGCGTTCAAGGTCGAGCGCGAGGTGGTGCTGCTGCCGGGAGAATCGGCCACGCTCCGCTCGCCCTTTGGTTATCCGTACACCTTCACCCACCTGGGCGTCTCGCAATACAACGCGCTCAACCGGCAGGTCTCCGCCGCCACGGTCGAAGTGCGGCGGAGCGGCAAGGTGGTCGGCAAGCTCACATCGGAAAAGCGCCAGTACATGAACTCGCTCGGCGCTCCCACGTTCGAGCCCTCCACGGAAGTCGGCTATTCCAGCGATCTGCGCGAGGATCTGTATCTCGTGTACGTCGGCTCGCCGGACGGTACGGAGCGCGCGCGCTACAAGGTGATGATCAATCCGCTGGTGGCGTGGTTCTGGATCGGCGGCGGCATTCTGGCGCTCGGCGGCCTGATCACGATGTGGCCGGGCGGTCCGCAGATCCGCACGGCGCGCAAGCGGAGCCTGCCGCAGGCGGGTTACGCGGCGTCGCTCGCGGGAGTGACGGACTGATGCTGTCGCGTCGCGCCATGCTCCGTGGCATGGCCGGCCACGCGATGCCCGGAATGCGGCAAGTACCATCGCAGGCGCCCGCGCACGCGATCGACACCACCCATGCCGGCGCGGATCCGCTCGACAATCCCGATCTTGCCGGGCGTACCGCGGCGCCGCTCAGTCCGTACGACAATGACCCCGGTATCATCGCCATCGAGCGCCGTCTGCGTTGCACCTGCGGTTGCACGCTCGACGTGTTCACCTGTCGCACGACGGATTTCACCTGCACCTATTCGCCCGCGATGCACCAGGATGTCATCGCCATGGTCAAGCAGGGCCAGCAGCCTGAGCAGATCGTGCAGGCATTCGTGTCACGCTATGGCGAATCGGTGCTCATGGCTCCGCCGGCGCGGGGATTCAATCTGGCCGGTTATCTCGTGCCCGGACTTGCGATCACGGCAGGCGGATTGTTGCTGGTGGCGTGGGTCGGCCGGCGGAAGACGCAAGTCGCCACGGCCGCAGCGGCGTCGGCGTCCATTCCTCCCGGCGAAGCACAGCTGGCGGAGCTGCAGCGCGCGCTCGACGAAGTCGATTCATGAATCTGGTGGAACTCGTGGCGGCCGTGGCGGTCGGCGCGCTGCTCCTCTGGCTCATCGCGCAGCCACTGCTGGTGCCGCTGAAGGCCACGCCGGCGCACGCCGATCTGCTCGATCCTGAAGAAACGCCGCGCGGCCAGGCGCTGCTCGCGCTGAAGGAAATCGAGTTCGACCGCGCCACCGGCAAGCTCTCCGACAGCGACTACGCCGCCCTCCACGCGCGATACACCACGGTGGCGCTCGCAGCACTCGACCAGTCTCCCGGCGTCCCCGCGGTTGCCACCGGCACCACGCTCACCGCGCCGGATGCAGGGCCGCGCCGCTGTGCCGTCCACGGCGAGTGCCCCGAATCCGATGCGCTCTTCTGCACGACCTGCGGTCTTGGCACCACCACAGCGGACGGCGCGTGTGCCGCCTGCGGATCTGCCGTCCTGCCCGAGGCGCGGTTCTGCAGCGGGTGCGGCGCAGCGATCGGCGCCTGACCGCACCAGCTTGGCTGTTCAGGGTCGATGCGCGGTCGTAAACCATCCCGTCGTCGCCGCTCCATCGGACTTGAGCACCCAGTTGGCACCATTCGGTGCGGCGCCCGCCACTGATGTCGCCACCGCGTTGCCAATGAAGTCGTCGTTGGTGAGGATCAGGTTCCAGGCCGCGGTAATCAGCGAGAAGATCGACGGTGCGGCCTCGATGCCGCGCGCATACCAGGGCTCGACTTTGCCGCTGGTGACCGCCTTGTAGGTGGCGTCGACATCCTTGAGGATGGTGGCGATGCTGGTCGAGTCGGCATGATCGACACAGGACTGGTTGTCGTCTTCCCATGCCACAATGCGAATCGGTGCGCCCGGATGCTTGGACTGATAGATGTTGTAGTCGGCGTCGGAGAGCAGCATGGCGCTGCCGGTCCAGTCGAGATTGTTCTGATCCCAGTAGTAGGCGCCCTTCTGCGTTTCGCCGGTGCACGCCAGCTGCACCGACGATCCCGAGCTGTCCACGCCGTAGACATGGTACTCGAACTCCGGCGAGCCCTTGAGCCAGCTCTCGTAGGTGTCGTTGAAGTGACTCTGCACCAGGTACAGGCCCGGCACCACGGGCGCGCTGCCCGCCGCGCCGCCGGTGCTCGTGCTGGTGGTCCCACCCGAAGTGCCATCGTCGCCGGAGCCCTGCGAGCCGCAATCGTCGACGCACTGCATCGTCATTGCAGGATGGCCGCCGGTGAAATCGGTTTCCTGCGGCACCAGCGCGAGGACCGGTATGGCGGGCGGCGTCCGGGAATCGAGCACCAGGCGCACGCCATCGGGAGTGAACGCGATCGGCGCTTCGTGATCGTTGCCGATCGTGGCAACGAGATAGTGCTCGTCGCCGGTCCATGCCGCGCGTTGCGCTGGCACCGGCAGGTAGAGTTCAAGTCCGCGGGCCTGATCCATGTCCGTGAGGAGATCGGCCACCGTGGTCGCACCGCTCCGCGCCAGTGCCGCGAGCAGATACCGATCCTGTGATTGCGCCAGCGCCTGAAACTGGAGCTTGCCCTCCGGCGCGTTGGACGCGTCGAGCCGGCGCTTGACCGCCGCGCGCACCGTCGGATCCTTGAGCGCCCGCGCCAGTTGCATGGCCAGGCGTTCGCGCGCGGGCGTGACCTGGCTCACCGCCGCCGCGGGGGCGGCCGGTGCCGTCAGGGTAGGGCTGCCATGATCGGCGCACGCCGCGCCGGCAAGGAGCAAGAGAGCAAGGAACGGAAGACGACGCACCATCGCACACCTCCTGGAACGGAAACGCGACCGCGACCCGGCGGATGTGCCAGGTCGCGGTTCGATAGTGTCGCCGTCAGTGGAAGGAGGAGGGTGCGACGTTGCGCGCCGGTGATCGACTTCGCGCGCTAGACCTCGAGCGACTCGAGTCGCCTGGCGGCACGATGGAGCGGGATGAGGCCCGCCGCGAGGCAGAGCAGTGCGGCGACGACAAAGCAGGCGATGCCGAACGCATGCGGCGTGAATGGCTCGCCCACCTGTCGTGCGCGTAGCTCCTCGTTCACCGGCACCGCTTCCAGCACGATCACCATCGCGAGCAGGGCGACGGCCAGCAGCATGAAGACCAGCCCGCCAAACGATGTTGGAATCTGCGCGGCATTCTCGGTATCGAATTGCGGAAAGAGCGTCCCCATTCCCAACGCCATGCCGCCGATCGCCAGCGTATAGCCGAGCACGGTGACCACGCTGACGGCCATCATGAAGCCGGTGGCGTGCAGCAGCACGTTCGTGGTGATCGTCAATCCGACCGCGAGCACGACGAGCGGGACGATGCCCACGAGATACTTGCTGCGCAGCATCGTTCTGGGATCGAGCGGCGAGGAGCGGAGCAACCAGAGCTGCCGCCCTTCCAGCGAGACCGACGGGAAGACAAAGCGCGCCGCCACGCCGGCGATCACGAATCCCGTGAGGCCCTGAAAGAGGAACACGATCAGCGTCACCAGCAGCACCGGCACGCGCTCGCCGGTAAAGAGCGGCAGCTTCTGCACGTTGAAGATGATCACGAGCACCAGCGCGCCGATCAGAATCAACTGGCTCCATTGGGTCGAGTCGCGGAAGAAGATCCGGAGATCCTTGAGGATGAACTCGCGGCGCATGGGCGGCATCCGCCCGAGGAACCAGCGGGCCACGGGATTCCACCGCATGGCATGCACGAATTCTTCGGCGCCCTCCTGTGCCCGCGAGAATCCCGCGGCGTAGAAGCGGCGGTGCAGCGAGGCGCCGATCACGACCGCCGCGCCCGCCGTCGTCCAGAGCAGCGCGATCGGCAGCGGATCGGCGGTGCGTGTGAGCCAGTTCATCAGCATTGCACCGGCCCACTCGCTCGGCAGCAGCGGGTGCGATGGGGCGCGCAGCACCGCGATGAAATCGACCAGTGACTGGAAGCCTTCGGGGCGCGCGAGCTGCTCGGGCCGGAGAATGCGGAGAATCACCAGCAGCCCGGCGGCCGCTGCGACCATCACCAGGCCGAGAATATCACGCGTGCGTCGGGCCGGGAAGATGATGACAAGTACCACGGTGATCGCGCTGCCCACGACCGCACTGATGATCAGCAGCGGTACGATCGCCGCCACGGCGATGATGGGAAACAGAATCCCGCCGTTCCACGCGATGCCGTACGCCGCCAGCAGCGGCACGGCAAGCAATCCTACCATCCACGACGAATGCACCATCGTCTCGGCGAGCTTGGCGCAGTAGAAGCGGCCCCATTCCACCGGCGACGCGACGAGCATGTCGAGATCGCGCGCAAGAAAGAACGTCGAAAGCGAGGCCACGAGATTGGAGAGGAGCAGGATGGCGCTGAACGCAAGAAGTGCCATCTGCAGCAGCTTGCCGGCCAGCAGCGGTCCGATTTCCGGCACGCCCTTGAAGTACGACACCACGCGCCAGGCGATGAAGAACGCGAGCGAGAAGAACGCCAGTGCCGCAGCCGCGAGGAGAACGGCCCGCCCGGCTCGCGGCTCGGCGCTGCGCCCCAGCCGGGCCCGCAGGCTCAGCCATTTGGGCGAGGTCAGCGCCAGCAGCGTGGGCTGCGGCGGAATGAACGCTCCGGGCTTAGCCAAGGATTGCGTCGAGGTCGTGTTCGATGTGGCCGCCGGTGAGACGGAGGAACATCTCCTCCAGCCCGGCGTGACCGGAATTCGTCTGGGAGCGCAGCTCGTCCAGCGTCCCGCAGGCGATCATCTCGCCGTGCCGGATGATGCCGATCCGGTCGCAGAGTCCTTCGACCATCTCGAGCGTGTGCGTGCTCATCAGCACCGTCCCGCCGCGTTCGACAAAACGCCGGAAGATCATCTTGAGCAGGCGGGTGCTCTTGGGATCGAGCCCGACCATCGGCTCGTCGACCACGATCACCTCGGGACGGTGGACGAGGGCGCTCGCGATGATCAGCTTCTGCCGCATGCCGTGGCTGTAGGAGCCCGTGAGCTCGTGCTTCCAGTCCGCCAGTTCGAAAAGAGACAGCAGCTCGTCGATGCGCTTTTCGACCGGCGGACCGTCTTGCCCATAGAGTGCTGCGGTGAAGCGCATGAACTCCGCACCCGTGAGCTTGTCATAGACGTACGGGCGATCGGGAATGAAGCCGAGCTTGGCCTTGGCGAGCATTGGGCGGCGGACAATGTCAATGCCGCCGATCTCGATCTGACCGGCGGACGGCGCAAGAATGCCGGCGATCATCCGCATGGTGGTCGTCTTGCCCGCGCCATTCGGTCCGAGAAAGCCAAAGAGCTCGCCGGGACGGATCTCCAGATCAATCCGTTTGACCGCTTCAAAGTGGCCGTAGCGTTTGGCCACGCCGCGCAAGGAGATCATGGATTGCCCCGGGTGTTGAGTTCCGTCAACCGCGCGTTGGCCACCAGCCGGAGCATGTCCTCCGGATAACTCGAGCCGCCGTACGCGAGGCGGATGAGGCTGGTCGATGCCGCGGCGGTGCCGCGCACCGGATCCACCGGCAGCCAGCCGCGGCCGCCAGGAACCCACACTTCGGCCCACGCGTGCGTGCAGAGAGTATCGCCGTGCGGGACCACGCCCACCACGTAGCGCGCCGTCATTCCGATGGCGCGGGCCGTGGCCACAAAGAGCCGGGCTACGCCGTCGGGCCGGCCGCGGTGCGCGGCGAGCGTGCCGAGCGCGTCCTCGGCGGCGGTGGCACTCGTGTCGACCGTCACCACGCGTCGCAGTGCCGCGATCATCACGGCCAGCTGCCGTGGCTCGGCGTCCATGCCCGCGAACTGTCTGGCGAACGCGACCATCGCCGCCGCTTCCGACTGGATGAGCGGATCGGGCGCCACGTCAGGCGCGCGGCCGGCGATGGGCACGCCGTCGGTGAGAATCGTCACCGTGTCCGCGTGCACCACCTGACGCCCGCCGGCGAGCCGCGCGAGCAACGCCGTGTCGATCGGCGTGCTGTCGCGGTGCGCAAAGATGAACACACGATCCCGGGGCGCGCTGTCCCGGGCCGTCACCTGCGACACCCACGGTACCAGCACCGGCCACGCCTGCCGGAGGGAAGTGGTGTCGTGCACTGCGTCGCGACGGAACTGCGTGACCGCAATATCGAAATCGGTGCGCAGCCAGCGCACGCCGAGCAGTGTGGTCATGCCGACGACGCCGCCGCGATGGTCGACCCACAGGCGATAGGGTCCGTCGACGCCGTCGACCGTGACGCTCGCCACGCGCGCCGACTGATTGCGGACCGCCACCCATCTGCCGGTGGCCGGATCGATCCGGGAACTGTCGGCATAGACCGCAGTGGAATCATCACCCACGGCAATGGCGGTCTGGCGCACACCCAGCGGCCAGCCGTCGACCACCAGCAGCTTGCGCGCCCGTCCCGGTGCCAGGCTGCCGGCCATGGCGAGCCGGTAGGTCAGGGCCGCTCCCGCGGTGGGCGGTAGGGTCAGTCGCGCCCGGCCGCCGGCCCGTCCGGCTGCGTCCATCGAATGCGCGGTGATCGAGTCCGCCGCGGCGGAGACGGTCCAGTCGATGGGCCGGCCGGGGCGGCTGTACCGCGCGTGGAGCTCTTCCAGTGCCAAGGTCGGCCCGAGCCGCGTTTCAGATCGCCACGTCGCTTGGAGCAAGCCTTTCACCCCGGGCAATTCGACGGCTTCTGATTGCACGATCCGGTAGCCGGGCGACAAGGTGTCGAGCGTGATCGAAGCCGTCCCCACCTGGGTTGCGCCGGCATAGACGGCGTACCAGGCGCCGAGCGGCGCCAGTCGCAGAGCGGCCTCGCTCGACAGCGTGGCCGATTCGTTGCGATCCAGCTCGCGCGCACCCAGCCAGCCCAGACTCCCCGCCCAGCTGGCGAGGATCACCACGGCGGCCCAGGAGCGAGCGGATGGACGGTAGAGGGCAAGGCTCATCATACCTGATACCAGCAAGGGCCGGGCCGGGTTTCCCTGAGCGTTGCTCGCGCTTCCCGCGACGCCTTACTCTTCGGGGCTATGGCTGAAGAGTTCCTTGTCGTCCGCGGTGCTCGCGAGCACAATCTCAAGAACGTGACCGTCCGGATTCCCCGGAACGCGTTGACGGTCATTACCGGGCTGTCCGGATCGGGCAAGTCGTCGCTTGCCTTCGACACGATCTACGCCGAGGGTCAGCGGCGTTACGTCGAGTCGCTGTCGGCGTACGCGCGACAGTTTCTTGGCTTGATGGAAAAGCCGGATGTCGACGCGATCGAGGGGCTGTCACCGGCGATCTCCATTCAACAGAAGACGACCGCACAGAATCCCCGATCGACGGTGGGAACCGTCACCGAGATCTACGACTACATGCGCCTGTTGTGGGCGCGCGCCGGCACACCGCTCTGTCCCAACGATGGCACGCCGATCGTGCGGTCGAGCGCGACGCAGATTGCCGACACCGTTCTCAGTTGGCCCGAGGGCACGCGCATCGAAGTCCTGGGGCCGATGGTGCGTGGCCGCAAGGGCGAATTCAAGGAATTGTTCGAGGATCTTCGCAAGCGCGGCTACGTGCGCGTGCGCATCGACGGCGAGACGGTCGACCTGGCCGCGGTGCCGGCAATCAATCGTCGGCAGAATCACGATATCGCCGTCGTCGTCGACCGCCTCGTGGTGCGGGCGTCGGATCGCTCACGGCTCGCCGATTCGATCGAGACCGCGCTGCGCGCCGCCGATGGCGTGGTCGAAGTGGTGCGGCAGCCCGGGGCCAAGAGCACACTCTTCTCCGAGCGATTCGCCTGTCCGACCTGCGGCCTGTCGCTGCCTGAGCTCGAGCCGCGGCAGTTCTCGTTCAACTCTCCATTTGGTGCCTGTCCCGAATGCCACGGTGTGGGGACTGCGCGGATTCCCAACGCCGATCTGGTGCTGGGCGATCCGAGCATTTCGATTCTGGAAGGCGTGGTGCTGCCGTGGGGCGAGCCGACCGGGTATCTGCGCAAGGCCGTGCTGCCGACGCTCGCGCGCGCCTTCAAGTTCGACCTGAACGCGCGGTGGAGCGACATACCGGCCGTTGCCCGGAAGGCCCTGCTGGAGGGTGCCCCGGGCCGCAAGTTCAAGTACACCGCTGAAGGCGGTCGCGGGCGCGAAGTGGAAGGCGAATGGGAGGGCATCCTTGCCTACCTCTCGCGGCGCTATCGCGAATCGAGCAGCGACGCCGTGCGCACCGACCTCGAAGGCTATATGGTCGAGATGCCGTGCCCGGCATGTGGCGGCAAGCGACTGCGGCCGGAATCGCTCTCGGTGATGATTGCCGGCCGGAGCGTTGGCGATGTGGTCGATCTGCCGGTCGACGAAGCCGTCACGTTCTTCGAGAAGATTCCCGTGGGGCGCGCGGTATCGGGCGCAGTCGATCCCGACATTGCGGGACCGATTCTCAAGGAAGTGATCGAGCGGCTCGCCTTCCTGCGCGACGTGGGGCTCGACTATCTCACGCTCGGCCGTTCGGCGGGCACGCTCTCGGGCGGCGAAGCGCAGCGCATCCGGCTCGCCACGCAGATCGGCTCGCGTCTGGTGGGCGTGCTCTACATTCTCGATGAGCCGAGCATCGGGCTCCATCAGCGCGACAACGCACGGCTGCTTGACACGCTGCGCGGCCTGCGCGATCTGGGCAACACGGTCATCGTGGTCGAACACGACGAAGACACGATCCGCGGCGCCGATCATGTGATCGACCTGGGTCCGCGCGCCGGCCGTCTCGGCGGCCAGGTGGTGGCCGAGGGATCGCTGCCGGACATTCTTGCCAGCGCCGACTCGCTCACCGCGCGCTACTTGCGCGGCGAGTTGCGGATCGAAGTCCCCGCGCGGCGGCCGTACGATCCGTCGCGCGTGATCACCGTGGTCGGTGCCCGCGAGAACAATCTCGACAATCTCACGGTCGCGTTCCCGCTGGGACTCTTTGTCGCGGTGACTGGTGTCTCGGGTTCGGGCAAGTCGACCCTGGTGTCCGACATTCTCTACCGTGCCCTCGCGCGACATTTCTACCGGGCCAAGGTCATTCCCGGCGAGCATGCGCGCATCACCGGCCTCGATCACCTCGACAAGGTGATCGACATCGACCAGTCGCCGATTGGCCGCACGCCACGTTCCAACCCGGCAACCTATACGGGCCTCTTCACGCCGATCCGCGAGCTCTTCACGCAATTGCCGGAGGCCAAGCTTCGCGGCTATGGTCCGGGGCGTTTCTCCTTCAACGTCAAAGGGGGGCGGTGCGAAGCATGTCAGGGCGACGGGCTGGTGCGGATCGAGATGCACTTCCTGCCCGACGTGTACGTGCCGTGCGAAGTGTGCAAGGGGAAGCGCTACAACCGCGAAACGCTGGAAGTGCGCTACAAGGGCCGCAACATCGCCGATGTACTTGAACTCACGGTCACGGAAGCTCTGGATTTCTTCAGCGCACAAGGGCGGATCGCCGAGCGTCTCGAGCTGCTCAACGACGTGGGTCTGGGCTATCTGCACCTGGGACAAGCGGCGACGACCCTTTCCGGCGGCGAGGCCCAGCGCGTCAAACTGGCGACCGAACTTGCCAAGCGCGACACCGGACGGACGCTGTATATCCTCGACGAGCCGACCACCGGGCTCCACTTTGAGGATGTCCGTCTGCTGCTCGACGTGTTGCACCGGCTGGTCGCCAAGGGAAATTCGGTGGTGGTCATCGAGCACAACCTCGACGTGCTCAAGACCGCCGACTGGGTGATTGATCTCGGCCCCGGCGGCGGCGTTCGCGGTGGTGAAGTCGTGGCACAGGGCACGCCGGAAGAGGTCGCCGCCAATCCGGCGTCGTACACCGGCGAGTTTCTCAAGCGGATTCTGTCGGGCGGCTGACCGCCAGCGTTGCATCCTTTCCCGAGGAGGGTTGCATGAGTGTCCTCGTTCCCGTTCGGCGTTATCTCGCAGGGATGGTCGCACTCGCGGTCCTGCCGGCGGTTGTCCCCAGACCAATCGCGGCGCAAGTCCCCGCCGTTCGCGACAGCGCCGGCATCCGGATCGTCGAGAACGCGCCGCTGGGGATCGCGCGTGCCGCGTTCGCACTCGGCGACAAGCCCACGATCGATCTGTCGGGGGCCGAGAACAATCCTGATTCGCAATTCTATGCGCAGGCAACCGGTTACCATTGGGCCGCGCTGCGGCTTCGCGACGGCCGTTTCCTTGTCGCATCGAGCTGGCGGCCGAGCACGGAGGACGCAAAGAGCAGGAGCCAGCTGATGTACTTCGACGGCGCGGGCAAGCTGCTCTCCATCGTCCACCTCCCGCCGCCGTTTCGCAGCCCCAATGCGCTGTGCCAGACGCCGGGCGACACGCTGATCATCGGAGACACCAACGGGAGACTGATCGGCGTCGTCGACAACGCCGGGAGCGTCGTCACGACCATCCCGCTCAACGGCGGGTCGCGCGCCGAAAGCTGTTTCGGCGATGGAACGTTCCTCGCCATGGTCGGCTTTGATTTGGGCGACCACACAGTGGAAGGCCCGCCGCGATTGCACATCGTTTCCAAGCGGACCGACGGCAGCGTCGTTCACGATTTTGGCTGGATTGCGCAGCGCGCTGTGCTGTCGGCTGGCGCGTCAGTGCCGTCGTTTGCTGCCCGCGGCAGCCAGTTCTTTGATGCGCCGAGCGGTGTGCCGGAAATCCGGCGGTACAACGCGCAGGGCGCACTCAACGAAATCGTCCGGATGAACGACACGCTGCTGCGGGTCACCACCGCTCAGCTCGTTCGCGGCGAAGGCGCGCCGCCGATTCACAGCACCATGCCGCTCGCCGAAGCAGCGCCGGCACGCACATGGCCGGTCTATGGCACTGCCATGACCGACGAGGCCGGCCGGATCTGGGTCAACCAGTATTTGCGCAGTAACGACTTCTCTCCCACCTGGACCGCGTTCGGCGCGGACGGCGTGATGATCGGCAGCATCACGGTACCGGTGATGGTGGCCGGTGAATCGTGGCGCGTGGAAGCCTTCTACAGCGACGCGGTGCAGGTGTCGATTATCAACGGCAAAGCCCACACGCATCGCATCGTCCTCTATCCGCTCGTCCGGGTTCCCTGAGCGAAGTGAACGCCCGGGTAGCAGAGGCGCGGTCTCCAGCCGGAAGCCGCTAGATTTATCGTGCGACTTCCGGAGGCCGGCATGGACGAGGCGGCGATCATCGAGGTCCTCGGCTATGCCCAGGGACAACTGCTACCGGTGCGCGTCGCGCTGAGCGACGGCACGGAAATCACCGGCATTCCCGGTACGGTCGACATTCATCCCGCCGCCCGCGAGGTGTTTCTCCACCCCGCCGGCGACGACGAGACGGAAATCGGTATCTCACTCGCCGACATTGTGTCGGCGGAACTGGTCTGATCGCATGGTCTCTCTGCTCGATATCATCGGTCCCGTCATGGTCGGCCCCTCGTCGTCGCATACGGCGGGGGCATGCCGGCTGGGACTCATCGCGCGCGCGCTCGTCGGCGGCACACCCGAGATCGCGAAAGTCGAACTGCACGGCTCCTTTGCGCGCACCGGCGCCGGTCACGGCACCGATCGCGCCATCGCCGGCGGTCTCCTCGGCTACGCGCCCGACGACGTGCGGCTCCGGGAATCGCTCGAAGCGGCGGCCGAAGCCGGCATGGCGATCACCTTCTCCAACATCAAGCTGCGCGGCGAACATCATCCCAACACCACGCGCATTACCGTCACCCGCGCGGGCCGCACCGTGGTGATGGT
>DATAVM010000027.1:0-14135 GCA_036267775.1 Gemmatimonadales bacterium | reverse complement strand
CTGGCGTTCAAGGACGGGTTTGTCACCGGTGCGATCAAGGCCGGGTTGATGACGCTGACCGGCGGCTCGTTCCCCGGCGGGCGGATCGACATGCCCAAGGACGCTGAGACGCCGCGCATGTCGCATCTGACGACGCCATTTGTGCCCGACAATGTGCTCACCTTCAGCAAGGTAGACGCGGTCTTCAAGTCGGGGAACATGACGCGCGATTCGATTCCGTCGCATCTTGTGGTGGGCCGGGACATCACCGGCGCCGTAGCGGACTTCTACACGCATCTCTGTCCGGCGGCGGTCTACGAGCGCGACGGCGACACGGTGCGCGTGAACGCGCCCAACTGCGTCGACTGCAAGGCGACCGATGTGCTCGGTCCGCGCTGGACGCCGCGGGAAGGCGGCAGCGGGCCCAAGTATCGGTTGATGTAGCGGCATCCAGCGCATCGAGAGCGTGGAGGAGACGGGCCTGCATTCGTGCAGGCCCGTCGTTGTCTGTTACGTATTGGCCGTTCGCGGTCAACTGACTATTTGACTTTCAATTTGCCTTGCGGGCTTCCGCGCTCAGCGCGACAATGGGCGGGCCAACGTACCGCGTCCTGACACCCATTGATCATGCAGAGGAGACATCTGATGCGTTTCCGGTTTGCGTCGTCCGCCGTGCTGTTCATCGCGCTTGCCGCGCCGCTCTCGGCGCAGAACCCGTTCAAGGCGGGCACCAATTACATCGGGCCGTCGCTGGGGCTGTCGCCTTACGGAGCTGGCGGCGCTTTGGTGGGAAACTTTGAGCATGCGATCAACGACAAGTGGGGATGGGGCGTCTCAGGGTCGTATTGGTCGTATTCCGGCGGTGCTTACACGATCGGCGGGACCGCGGCTTACCACTTCCAGACTAGCAACGCCCAGCTCGACCCATTTGTCGCTGGATTCATTGGAGTCTTCGGATGTTCCGGGTGTCATCGCGCCGGCGGGCTGTTTCCTGGCGTGAACGGCGGCGTCCGGTACTGGATCAAGGACAACCTTGCGCTGGCTGGACGAGTGGGTTGGGGTGCTGGCATCCTGTCCGTAGGCGTCGAATTCAAGATGTAGCTGCAGGATTCACCTGATGGCCTACTGCAGCGGAGGGTTTATGTCGTTCCGATTCATCGCGCTCGCCTTGAGCGGAGTGATCGCGCTTGCCCCGCCGGTACGTGCGCAATCCGCGCCGAAAACGGTCGAGATCCTGACCAACCAGACCGTGGTGCAGATGGTGCTCGCCAAGCTGCCCAAAGATGTGATCCAGGCCAAGATCCAGTCATCGAAGAACAACTTCGACCTGACGGTGCAGGGGCTGGTTGGGCTCCAGGCCAACAACGTCCCGAGCGATGTCGTCAAGTCGATGATGGCAGCGAGCCCGAAGAAGGCGGCCGGCGAAGTGCTGACCAACGAGTCGATCATCCAGATGGTGACCGGCAAACTCGCGCACGACGTGATCCTCGCCAAGATCCAGTCGACCAAGACCGATTTCGACGTATCGAGCCAGGGACTGGTCAGCCTGAATACGAACAAGGTCCCCAAGGACATCATCAAGGTGATGATGGTGGGGACGACGTGACGCGCCGTTGGCGAAACGTGATCTGTGCCGCAGCGGTATGTGCTGCAATCGGGTGCGGCGGCGATGCGGGCACGGGGTCCGGTTCTGGCGGTGGTCTCTCGGTGGCCATCGAGGTGCTGGTGGAGAATAGCGCGGGGCAATCGACGGTGACCCGCATGCAACTACTCTGGGACGGATCGGTCATCGACGACCAGTCGTTCTCACCAGCGGTGCAGGATGTCGGCCTTGCCGGGACAACGACCGCGGGCGCCGGGAACCACACTGTGGGCGTCAAGGTCATTTCGCAGGTTGGCTCGTCCGTTGTATATGCGATTTCGCCATACGTCCAGGCAAGAAATGCCGCGGACAATGTGGATCAGGAAGCGGACCCGGCGTCCGCGACGCGATCCTTGTCGACTGGATCCACAACGAGTTTCTCGCTGACGCTCCACTGAAGATCGTGGCTTCCTCCTCACGAGATCATTCGATGCAATGCACCGTGGTCCGGTACCTCGCGATCCTGCTGATCGCGGCCGTTCCGCTAGCCGCTCAACAACAACCAGAGACCGCGCGCATCAACGCCGAGCGCGTCAACGTGCGCAAGGCTCCTTCGCTCGACTCGGCCATCGTCCGCACGCTGTCCAAGGGCACCGTCGTAACGGTGCTCTTCCGTGACAGTTCCTGGGCGAAGATCGAACTCAGTGAGTTGTCACTGACCGGTTGGGTGCGCGAGAACCTTCTCACGCCGCTGACGACCGCAGCGGCGACTGCCAAGGTCGACGCGACTCCTGCGGCGGTTGTGCCGGCCGCACCGCCGCCACCACCACCGCCCTCTGCCGCTGCACCGGCGACCGCCGATCCTCTCGCTGGTGCACCCGTGCCCACGACGGTGTCGGCACCCGCGGCAGCAGCGTCGGCAACTCCACAGACCCCGTCTGCCACAACAGTCGTGTTGTGGGGTGGCCTTGATCGCCTGCAGGCTACCGCCAGCGGCGGTGGTGAAACCGAAACGGGCGACTGGAACAATGGATTGGCACTCGGATTTGCCGTGATCGTTCCCACCGGCGGACCGATGTCTATCGAGGTGCTCGCTGGGTACAGCAGGTTCAACTCGTCGTCGACCGACCAGTTCGGTGACGTCACGTCCGGGACTGACAACTTTGCGAACGCGGCATTCTTTCTCCGCCCGGCGTTCGGTCAACCGAGCGCCAGGTTCTATCTGCTGCTCGGGCCGCAGGTGAATTTTCTGGTCAGCTGTTCGGCGACTTACACGACCGTCTCGTCCAGCACGATCAGCGGTTGCTCACCGGGCGGCAACAGTCGGCTCGATTTTGGTGTCGTCGTTGGTGCAGGCATCCAGTTTGGACGCATCATGCTGGAAGCCCGGTATGACTATGGGATCAAGGACTTGAGCGATTTCACCGGCGTCACCGAGCGCAGCCGGTACATGTTTATCGGTGCCGGCGTCGCGTTCTAGCATGCGGACGAGACTTTCTTTTCCCGGTCGCTTACAGCGTCGGACTCTCTTCTTCGCACTGGTCGCTGGCGCCGGTGTTTCTTGCAGTCAGCAGTCCACGACAGATGGCAGCACAACGCCCCCACCGTCGGGGGTCGTGCCGCCCCCGCCCCCGCCGCCTCCTCCCCCGCCGCCGCCCCCACCACCAAGTGCGCTGGCAGGTGGGACGATCTACATGAGTGATCGGGAGGCCGCGTTTGCCGGCGGACCACTCACATGGGAAATCATCGCGATCGATCCAGGAAGCGGGCGGACGACGGACCTGACAAACAGTCCGACAGACGAACTTTTCCCGAGCGCCTCTCCGGACGGCCAGCACGTACTATATGTGCTAAGCCCGAGTACGCCGTTCGGCGAAGCGGTCCCAATGGTGATGACCAAGACCGGCACGGGTGCGATCGGGATGCCGTTCACGTGCCCAACGCAGTTTAGCTGTACTGGCGTGTCGAACGGTGGTGTCACCAACGATGAATCAGCCGGCGATGACGTCGGTGCGGCGTGGCTGGCCGATGGCGAGGTGCGCTTTCTCGTTCATGGCGACTCTCCCGCTTCCGGCGGCACAACGCCGAGCGACGTGCTGATGTTCAATGTTCCTTCCGAGACCGCGAGCGGCTACACTGCGTCGTACGACATAGTGACCAGCTTGGCAAACCGGGCAAGCCGAGAGCCGACAACCGACCTCGAGGCATACACTCGGGGCGCGGGACTGTATACGTACCGGATTTCCACCGGCCAGGAAACGCAACTTGCGCCGGCATGCACATTTCCGACAACCTGCGTGACGGCACCCGTGTGGAGCGTGGATGGGAACACGCTTTACGTCATTCGTCAGGGCGCTATTTGGGCCTATGCGACGAACGGATCGTCAGGGCGTGAACTGTACTCGGCGGCGGCGCTGTCGACCCTCGTCGCTTCGCCCGATGGAAAGTGGGTAGCGTTTGTCGATAACGAATCGCTAAAAGTGCTTTCCTTGAACGGAGGCGCGGCGACGCCGACTCTCCTCTTTCCGACGTCCGCGACCCCGAATATGGAAGTGACCGGCGCGGTTGCGTGGTCGCCCGACAGCAAGAGCCTGGCGTTCGTTGCCGGTGGGATCGGCTTTTCCATTTGGGGCGTAAATGTGGACGGCAGCGCTCTGAAGGAGATTGTGCCAGCAACCTCCGTTTTCGGGATCAGCTGGGGTCCATAGCTCTCAACTGGTGATCCTGGCCGTCAACTGGTGAACCACCGCCACCCCTTGACCGTCGTCCCCGCGAGCGCCGGCGCTGTGCCCGCGGGAATGATCACCGCGCCATCGCTCCAGGCCATCGACGTGAGCATCCCGCTGCCCTGCGGTCCGGTCAGCCGAGCCTGCGCCACGCCGTTGGCACCGGCGGTGAGCAGCGCACGCAGATAGAGGTCGAGCACCGGGTCGCGCGCGACCGCTTCGGCAAGCATCACGTCGACGAGCTCGCGCAACGGCTCGCGATGTCCCGCCATCGCGCGGATTGCCGGTCGCCCGAACAATTCGAACGTCATCATCGCACTCACCGGATTGCCGGGAAGCCCCAGCCAGGCGCGGCCGTCCGGCAGCACACCGAACGCCGCCGGGCCACCCGGGCGGATCCGTACACGACCAAACACCAGTGACACGTCGAGCGCGGCCATGACACCGCGCACATGGTCATGGTCGCCGACGCTGACGCCGCCCGCCGTGATCAGCAGATCGACATCGGTCGCCGTCATGACCGCGGCGCGAATGGCCGATGGATTGTCGCGCACGAGTTCGAGCGGCACAGGAATTCCGCCCGCATCCGCGATCAATGCGATCAGCGCCGGCGTATTCACATCGGCGAGTTTCCGGCCGGCGACAATCTCCTCGGGACGATCGAGCGACACGAGTTCGTCGCCGGACGCAAGCACGCCGACTCGCGGCCGCCGGCGCACCATCGGATGCGTGACGGCCAGTGCCGCGAGAAGCGCCAGCTGGTGCGGGCCGATCGCCGTTCCGGCCGCCAGCGCGATTGTGCCTTCCCGGAGATCACCACCGGCGGATCGCACGTTGCGGCCCATGTCGCGCGCGTCGTGGATCGTTACACGATCTCTGCCCAGATCAGTGTCTTCCTGGCGGATCACGCTGTCGGCACCGTCAGGCACCGGACCGCCAGTGTAAATCCGCCACGCTTCACCCGGCGCGAGCGGCTGCGGTGTTCCGGATCCCGCAGCGGCGGTGCCCGCCACGCGCAACGTGACCGGCCTTGCAGCGCTCGCGCCCGTGACGTCAACCGCACGCACCGCGTAGCCGTCCATGGACGCATTGGTCCACGGCGGCAGCGATAGTGGCGCGACCACGTCCTCCGCGAGGACGTGGCCGACCGCATCAGCGAGAGGCAGGCGAAGGGATGGTTGGACTGCGAGTGCCGCGACGATGGCCGCGGCGGCTTCCGTGGCGCTCAGCGCGGGCGCGGACACAATCAGTAGCGCCGGCCGCGGCTCTTTTCGAGAACGATGTCGAAGCCGACCATCACGCTGGGAAAGCCCTTGAAGAAGCTTCGATATCCCGGCGTCAGCGTCTGATATGCGGTTGGACCGGTGACCGACTCCAGGCGCACCCATGTCTCGCGCGCTTCGATCCGCAACTGGTAGCCCTGACTCGGCGCGGTCGCCAACCCGAAGCCAAGCGTTCCGGTGGGCCGGAACTGGGTCCAATCTTCGTCGTCGTAGATCAGCAGCCCCGCATCGGCACCGGTGTTGTCGGTAAAGTCGCTGAACGTGAGCAACGTGCTCCGCGGCATCAAGGCCAGACCGCCGATGGCGCGGAAATACGGCTGCACTGACGAACGGCCGAACGGCCGGTACACAACGCCGCCTGCCACGGTGACCGCAGACGCGGCGTGTTCCGTGTTGTTGAGCGCGGTGCAGGCAGCGGCATTGTTGGGATCGCCCGATGCCTGCACCAGAGTGCAGTTGTCGGTGGTGCCCAGGCCGATGTACGTGAATTCACCGGTGAGGCCGAGGTGGTCACCGCGGTAGTAGGTCATCTGCCCGCTGATCGAGAGATCCGACCGAATGTCGCGGCTCAGCGCGTAGATGTCGTTGAGATTGGGGACCTGCGTCAGAATCGTCTGGCTGTTCACACTCCAGAGATGACTCCCGCCAATCCATCCGGCGGACATCCCGACCACCAGCCGTGCCTCGTCGGAACTGCCTTGAGCTGCGAGCGGCGTGTGCGTCAGCCCGGCGACGACAAGCGCAGCGGGGACGGCTCGGCCGGCGATACGCCAGAGAGTGGCAGACATACGGGTGCTCCGGGGAAAGGCGAACAGATCAGGGCGAGCCGGTACAGTCCGCCCAGAGTGTCGGATCTTCGGCAACGCGGACCCGTTCGAGCGTGACACCAGCGGGGAGACGTCCGGCAATCCGCTCCCAGCACCATGCCGCAAGGGCTTCGCACGACGGAAGTTGCCGCCCCGCGGCAAAGGATGGAACCACTTCATTAAGATGGCGACCATCGAGCGGTCGTGCGATCTCCTCCGTCAGAATCACGTCAAGCGCCGTCAGGTCCATCACCATCTGCGTATCGGCGTCGAGCGGTCCTGTCACCGTCACCTCGGCGCGGTACAGATGACCATGGCCCGGCGCATCGGCGGTCCAGCCAAAGCGGCGCCGGTTCTCGGCTTCGCTCCAGTCCGCGCGGTGATAGCGGTGCCGCGCGTGAAAGGTCACCACCCGCGTGATCGAGCAGCGCACGGCGACGCTAGAACGAGATGCCCAGCCCAAACCGCAGCGTGGGCGTGAGCGTGTATTGCGTGTCGCTGCCCGTCGTGTTCACCGCGTTCGGATGCGTCGGGGTGCCCGGTTGCTTGGACGGCTCGAGATCGTACGTGCCGGGATACGACAGATTCCAGAACAGGAGCTGCGCTTCCGCCTTGATGAATACGCGCTGGCCGAGAAAGAGCCGGCTCCCGACGACCGGGCCGAAGTAGAGCTTGGTGCCAAAGGTGTATCCGGATGTGTCGCTCGGCGGCGGCCGTTCGCCGTTGACCAGACCGAACGACGCTTCCGCATACGGGGCGAGCGCGTGCCACGTCTTGCCACCGGTGAGATTCAGCTGCACATCGCCTTCGAACGCGATCAGTCGCTGCGAGAAGGGACCCTTCACGCGGGTCGCCACGGAATCGTTCGCATCAACGACCGAACGAATCGTGCTGGCGTACCAGCCGCCCAGGCCGAGCTCGAGCGTGTTCTTGCCGCGGAGATCGAAGCGCAGGCCGCGCACGGCACCGTCGCGCGGGCCCACCAGCAGCGCGCCGCCGGTGCCGAAGATGTGGCCGTCATACGCCTCGAGCCAGGTCCCGTGCAGAATGCCGTGATACGGCGAAGCCGTTGGTGCATAGCCAACCGTCGCCTGGGCTCGCAGCGAGGCCGTCCCGAGCGACAGCAGCAATCCAGAACACAGCAGCAATGACAATCGTCGCATTACGAATCCGAGGTGGCAAAGAGGGAATGTCCCGTCATCTCCGCCGGCTGGGACAGTCCCAGCAGCGAAAGCACGGTGGGCGCCACATCGCAGAGCGCCCCGCCGGAACGAAGAGTGGTGGCACCTGCGCCGTGCAGCAACACCGGCACCGGATTGGTGGTGTGCGCCGTGTGCGGGCCGCCGGTGACGGGATCGATCATCTGCTCGGCGTTGCCATGATCGGCGGTCACCATCACGCGGGCGCCGGCAGCGTCGGCCGCCGCGAGCACGCGGCCCAGCGAAGCGTCCACCGTTTCGACTGCGCGGATGACGGCGGGCAGCACGCCGGTGTGACCCACCATGTCGGCGTTGGCATAGTTGACGAGCAGAAAATCGTGATCGCCCCGAGCGAGTGCGGCGGTGAGTACGTCGGTGATTCCGGCCGCACTCATTTCCGGCTGGAGATCGTAGGTCGCCACCTGCTGCGACGCGACCAGTTGCCGCTCCTCGCCAGGCCACGGCGGTTCATAGCCGCCGTTGAAGAAGTAGGTGACGTGCGGATACTTCTCCGTTTCTGCGGTGCGCAGTTGCGTCCGTCCCGCCGCGCTCAGGACTTCCGCGAGAATCCGCGCCATCGAAAACGGCGGAAAGACCTGTGGCAGGGGAAAAGTCTGATCGTACTGTGTCATGGTGGCCGCGGCCGCTACCGCCGGGCGATCCGAGACATCAAAGCCGGCAAAGCCCGGCACGGCGAGCGCCCCGACGATCTGGCGCATGCGGTCGGAGCGGTAGTTGAAGAAGAAGAGGGCATCGCCATTCTGGATGCGAGCGACCGGACTTCCGTCGCGGACGATCACCAGCGGCTTGATGAACTCATCGGACTCGCCGCGCTCGTAGGCGGCTCGAATACCGGCCGCGCCATCGCTGACCGCGAGTCCTGCGCCGCGGACCATGGCGTCATAGGCCAGCTTGACGCGGTCCCAGCGCTTGTCGCGGTCCATGGCGAAGTAGCGTCCGGTCAGTGAGGCGAGGACGGTCTTGCCGCCGCCCACGGCGGCGATGTCGGCGTTGAGGCGCTCAACGACATCGGCGGCGGAGCGAGGCGCCGAATCGCGCCCATCGAGAAAGCCCTGGATGGCGATGCGCGGCGCGCCCAGCTCGACCATGGCGGCGATCGTGGCGCGGAGATGCCGGTCGATGGCGTGAACGCCGCCCGGACCGAGCAGACCGATGAGATGGACGGTGCCGCCGGTCTGGCGGGCGTGGCGCGCGATGTCGGCGACGGCGGGGCGGTGGGCAAAGTCGCCGGTGGCGATTGCCTGGTCGATCCGGACCAGATCCTGAGGCACCACGCGGCCGGCGCCCAGGTTGAGATGGCCGACCTCGCTATTCCCCATCTGTCCCGCCGGGAGGCCGACAGAGAGCCCGCTGGCGTCAAGGAGTGTTCGCGGCGCGGACGCAACCAGGCGGTCCCACACCGGCGTGTGGGCCATCGCGATCGCATTGCCTTCCCCTTCGGGACGCCATCCCCAGCCGTCGAGGACTGCGAGCACGACGGGCGCCGCACGCTTGGTGCCGTTTGACATGCTCCTCCACGACGTCTACACTCACCAGTTGTGACTGGCGCGCCGCAATCTATCCCCGCCCGATACCGCCTACCAGCCTGGATTTCCTTGATCCTGGCAGGCTTTGCCGCGGTCATCTCGCCCCTGTCCGGCGCCGCCTGGCAGGACACCCCGCGACCGCTCCTGACCGACACCGAGCTGCTGCGTGACCCGGGCGGCACACCCCTGGTGCATCTCGCCAAAGGGGTCACCGTGGCGGCTGGCGCCACCCGCGGGACCGCCCAGCTGGTGACCGTGGATGGCTGGGTCGCACAATCCGACGTGCACGACGACAAGCGCGATGGCTTCGATGTGAGCGTCACGCCCGCTGGCGGCACGGCGCTCCGCGAAAAGCAGGCGGCCGGCGTCACGCTCGGCATGGCGCACGCGGGGACGTCCTTCCTGTCGATCGAAACCAAGGGCAATTGGGTGCACGTGCGGCGCGCTGGCTGGGTGGCTCGCGCCGCCATCGATCCAGTGGCGCAGGCTGGCGCACCCGTGACCACTCCCGTTGCGGCTCCTGCGCCGCACCAGACGCCCGCAGCGCCACCGTCAGCGCCACCGCAGGGGGGCCAGGTCACCATTCCGGCTGGCGCCACGTTTTCGGCGGTTCCCACCGGGACTGCGACCGGCACGCTGGAGGCGCTCACGCGCGCCGACGTCGTCGAGCGGCGCGGCGGCTGGACCCACGTGCGCATCGATGCGTGGATTGCGGATCGCGTCGTGGGAGACACCACGTCGCTCGCGGGCATCACCGCGGCCGATCTGCGCGCTGCGCCCGACAAGTACGTTGGCAAGACGGTGGAATGGACGCTGCAGGTGCTGGCCATTCAGCGGGCCGATGAACTGCGCCCGGAGCTCCCGCAGGGGCAGCCCTACGTGCTCGCCAGCGGTCCGCTGCCGGAAACCGGCTTTGTCTACCTCGCCATTCCGCCGACCGAGGTCGACTCGTTCCGGGCACTCGATCCGCTGGCCAAGGTCAAGGTGCGGGCCACGATTCGCGCCGCGCATTCCCGCTTTCTTCCCACGCCCGTGCTCACCTTTGTGCGCCGGCTCGACTGACCGCAGGAGCTCGCCCATGAACGAACACCTCAAGGAACGCGTGCTGCGCCGACTGGACGCGCTTTCCGACGAGCGCGGCTATCAGGTGCTCGACTATGTGGAGTTTCTGGAGAGCAAGTACGCCGAGCGCTCGGCGCCCACCAATCTTTTTGCCAAGTTGACCGATCGCGTGGAAGACACGCTGCGCGCGGGCAAGATGCCGCTCAATGCGATCAGCGGCACGGTCACATTCTTCGATGGCGCGTCCAAGGTGATGAAGGGGCTCGCGTCGGCCGCGCAGGCGGTGGTCGACGAAGCGTCAAAGACCGCGCAGAATCTCACGACCTCCAAGAGCGAGCCGGGCGACACCAGCAAGCCCGGCTGATCACCACGCTCCCACGGGGGCGCCCAGCACCGCCATCATCGGAGTGACTCCCAGGCCCGGCTCGCGAGACGCCGCGAGACGGCCGTGCTGCCGCTGGGGTGCACCGTCGGCAAACGGTCGTGTCACATACGAATTGAAGTCGGTGGCCGAAAAGAGAAAGCGCGTCGGCGTGCTGTGCGCGAGATGCGCAATCGCCGCGGTGGTGATGTCGCCGCCCCACGTGTCTTCGATCGTCATCGCGATGCCGAGCGAGACGCAGAGATCGCGAATCTGCCGTGCCCGCGTCAGGCCGCCCACTTTTGAAATCTTGAGATTGATCACATCCATCGCCTGATCGGCCACACCGCGCACCACCATGCCGATGTCGTCGATCACCTCGTCGAGCACGAAGGGCCGATCGGTGTGCCGGCGCACGGCAAGGCACTGCTCGTAAGTGAGGCAGGGTTGTTCGATGTAGACGTCGATGTCACGCACCGCGTCCGCCACGCGAAAGGCGGCATGCTGCGTCCAGCCGGTATTCGCATCGGCAATGAGCACGTCGCCGCGCTCGAGCACCGCCGCAGTGGCGCGGATCCGCTCGATGTCCGTGTCGGGGTCACCACCGACCTTGAGCTGGAACTTGGTGTAACCCTCGCTGCGATAGTGCGCGATCCGCTCGGCCATCGCGGCGGGACTCTCCTGCGAGATCGCGCGATAGAGCGCAAAGTCCTCGCCGACATGGCCCCCCATCAACGTGGCAACCGGCAGCCCGCTCGCCTTGCCGAGCACGTCCCAGCATGCCATGTCGATCGCGGACTTGACGTAGGGATGTCCACGCATGGCGCGGTCCATCAGCGCATTGAGCTCAAGCAGGGCCAGTGGGTCGGCGCCGATCAGTTGCGGCGCGAGTTCGGCAATACCGGCACGCGCGCCGCGCGCGTACGCCGGCAAGTACGCGGGGCCGAGCGGACAGATCTCGCCCCAGCCTGTGAGGCCCGCGTCGGTGTCGACACCCACCACGGTGGAATCGAACACGGACACTGCGTTGCCGCCCGACCACTTGTAGCTCCCCTCGTGCAGCGGGAGGTCAATCTGGTAGATGCGAATGCCGGTGATCTTCATCGTGCGTCGGCGCCCTTGAGCGACGAAAGCCACAGGGTGAGTGCCGTATAGAGAAGCACCACGACGACGATCCACTTTACATACGTGAGCGGCAGACTCGTAATGCCGTAGGCCGCGAGAAAGACACCCGGGATGCCGCCGAGCGCGAGGCCGGTGGACACCTTGCGATCGAAGCGACCCGCCTTGTAGAAGCGCAGCGCCGCCGCCGGCAGAATGAGCGAAGCCGAGCAGGCCATGATCGGAAAGACCGACTTCTGATTCATCCCGAGCATGTAGGTCATTGCCATGGTCGGCGCGTAGTTGCCAATGCCGAGTGCGGTGAGCGAGCCGATCACGACGGAGCCGATCACGGCGATCGCGAGCGCGCCACCGGTCAGGCCGATCGTGCCGGCGTCGAGCGAGAGATTCGCCAACGTCCGGAGCGCCATGAAGCCCGCCGTGATTACCAGTGCGACGGCCATGGCGCGCTGAATGGTGCGCCGCGGCCAGTGCACCACGATGCCCGAGCCAAACCACGCCCCGATGCCACCGGCGATGACCATGCTGACCAGCGTGGGCCAGCTGATCAGGCCGCCGAGGAGGATCAGGAAGATCACTGCCTCGGTCATGGTCGGAATCGCGTGACCCACGTTGAGCGTGCCGGGGATGTTTTCGTCCTCGACCAGATGAAACAGCTTGAGCATCGTGGTGGTGGTGGCAAACGAGCCTATGCCAAGGGTGTCGAAAAAGTCGGTGGCGAAGCCGAGGCCGAGGAGCCAGGGCATTGCCACCGATCGCCGGGTCGGGCTGGCGGTTTCCGAGGGTGCGGACATCAGCGTCCCTTCTCGTGAAGTCGAGTTGTTGGTGCTGGGTGCTCAATGGTGCGGAAGTCGGCGACAAATGTACGGCGGACGTGGGAGTGGCGGCAGGGCGCGCGATCCCGCCGCTTGTTTGGCCGCTGCACGGCGCGTAGGTTTTAGGATGTTCCCCTCAACGCACCGACCGATCCCCGCGGAGCCCGTCCGATGAGCCGTGTCCGGCCCGGCTACGCCCTGACCTTCGACGACGTCCTGCTCGTCCCGCGACATTCCACCGTTCATCCACGCAACGTCCGTACGTCGAGCCGCTTCACCCGCGCCATCCCCGTCAACATCCCGTTCATCTCCGCCGCCATGGACACCGTCACCGAGGCGGAGATGGCGATGGCAATGGCCCGGGCCGGTGGCATCGGGGTGATCCACAAGAACATGTCGATCGACCGCCAGGCGGCCGAAGTGGACCGCGTCAAGCGCAGCGAGAGCGGGATGATCATGAATCCCATCACCCTGGGCCCTGACCGGCCAATCCGCGAGGCGCACGCGCTCATGCGGCGCTTCCGCATCTCCGGCGTGCCGATCGTTGACGGCGGTGGCCGGCTGGTGGGAATCATTACCAATCGCGATCTGCAGTTCGAATCGAGCCTCGACCGTCCGATCGCCGAAGCAATGACACATGAAGGCCTGGTGACGACGCCGGTTGGAACGACCCTCGCCGAGGCCGAGGCAATCCTCGCGCGACACCGGATCGAGAAGCTGCCGGTGGTCGATCAGGCCGGCGTGCTCAAGGGTCTGATCACCGTCAAGGACATCTTCAAGCGGCGCGAACACCCCGACGCCAACAAGGATCTGCATGGCCGGCTCCGCGTCGCGGCGGCGGTGGGAACGGGATCGGAAGCGATGGTTCGCGCCAAGGCGCTCGTCGGCGCCGGCGTCGATGTGATCGTCGTCGACTCGGCCCACGGCCACTCCGCCGGCGTGCTCGACACCGTCGCACAACTCCGCGAAGCGTTTTCCGAGCTACAATTAGTCGGCGGCAATATCGCGACCGAGGCCGGCGCCAGAGCCCTGGTTGAACGCGGCGTCGATGCGGTCAAGGTGGGCATCGGTCCCGGCTCGATCTGTACCACGCGCGTGGTCACCGGTGTCGGCGTGCCGCAGATCACCGCCATTGTCGATGCCGTGCGGGGCGCGGGCGACGTTCCGGTCATCGCAGACGGTGGCGTCAAGTACTCGGGCGACGCAGTCAAGGCGCTCGCGGCGGGTGCTGCCACGGTGATGATGGGTTCGATGCTCGCAGGCACGGAAGAGAGTCCGGGCGAAAGCATCCTCGCCGAAGGCCGGCGCTTCAAGCTGATCCGCGGCATGGGATCGCTGAGTGCGATGCAGGACGGGTCCGCCGATCGGTATTTCCAGGAAGGCGAAGTGTCTCCGGGCAAACTCGTGCCCGAGGGAATCGAAGGCCGGGTCCCGTACAAGGGACCAGTCGCCGACGTACTCTTCCAGATGGTGGGCGGCCTCCGCAGCGGCATGGGCTACTGCGGTGCCGCCGATCTCGCCGCCCTGCAACAGGACACCGAATTCATGCAGATCACTGCCGCGGGGCTGCGCGAGTCGCATCCCCACGATGTGACAATCACGCGGGAAGCACCGAACTACAACCTGTAAGCCGCTCCCCGGCGGCGCCTCCTC
>DATAVM010000026.1:0-1501 GCA_036267775.1 Gemmatimonadales bacterium | reverse complement strand
GTCACGAGCAGCCGTCGCCCTCGCCGAGCCATTCTCCGGTCCGGAAGCCGCCCGCACCGCCAATGAAGATGCATGGCGCTCCATCGCGGTCAGAGCGCTCCGCCGCACGCTCACGCTGGACAGCGCAGATGTGTGGAGCGCGGAACAACTCGAGCACATCACGCCGTATCCTTACATCTGGCTGGCTCCGGCTCGTGAGCTACAGCAGTTGCGCGCCATGGCCACGCGCGGTCCGCTCCCGATGAACCTCGCCAATACCCGCGTTCATCTGGAAATCGAAACAGGCTCACTCGACTCCGCCGCCGCAGCTCTCGCCATACTTGAATCCGCCCCCGCGGCGCCCGCAATCCACGACCATCTCATCGCCGAGATCGCATTCGCGCGCGGCGATACTGCCGCAGGCGTCGCGGCGTACTACCGCGGCGCCGGTGAGATCACAGACAGTACTGCGGCAACGCTGTACGGCTGGGATGTCTTCTGGATCGCCGAAGCGAACGAATTGCAACAATGGCAGGCACTGCCCAACGACGGTGTGACACGCAAGGCGTGGCTCGAACGCTTCTGGACCAGGCGCGACCTCGCCGATGGAAGACTGTCGGGTACCCGTGTTGTTGAACAGTTCCGCCGCTGGCGGCTAGCTCTCAAGGACTATCGCTGGGATTGGGGCGGCGATGTCGCAGCCGACGTTTCCGATGAAGGGTTCGCAACCGAGGGCCATGATTCGAGAGGCGACTGGAGACCGACACAGATAGATCGGCATCCGCTGCGGCCTGACAATGTCGAGAACCGATGGCGTGCTCTGAGCCGTGTCATCGACGATCGCGGGCTGCTGATTCTGCGGCATGGCAACCCGATCGCACTGCCGATGCCCGGAGACGCCAGCATCGTCACGGAAGAGAATCTGGCGTGGCAAACGCCTGGCGGCCGTTTGATTGTGGGTTTTTCTCGGGTTCGCGCGGCGTCCGAGCGCTTCGGCATGGTGGCGCGCAACAAGCCGCTGGGCGACGGCATGGTCGCCTGCCAGTACGATGCCCGCCTCTGCGGCGGGTACCCGCTTCGCCCGATCGTCGAAGACTACAGCCACCAGCGCGAGACTCTCGAACACACCGACGGCAACGCCGAGACGTATCACGACTCCCTCGGCGCGATCGTGCAGACCTACGGCATCCCGCATGGTGGCACGTTGATCGTCGTCGCCGTCCCGGCGCGCGGCCTGGTGCGCGACAGCGCCACACGCGCAGCGCAGCGCCAGTTTGCGGCACGCCTGCGGATCGAGATCGGCGATTCCGCCGCGGGCAAGATTGTCGCCACCGTCGATACCACCCGCCGCTGGAACACCAACAACGCACTCTCCAGCGATGCGTGGCTCAGCACCTATCTCACGGTGCCAGTGAATCCAGGAAATTGGGAAGTGGTCGTCACGGTGAGTGACACCGCACACACCACCGGCACTGGTGCCCGCTTTGGCGCGGTGCCCGTGCCGGCTTTTGATGGCAGCATG
>DATAVM010000025.1:0-25399 GCA_036267775.1 Gemmatimonadales bacterium | reverse complement strand
GATCCTCGAACACCGAAGTCAGTTATCCGAATCGAATAGTCTCGGCCGATACGCCTATCAAACATTGGCAGACTTCATTGCCAACGCGCCCGCATCGTACACTCGAACCCTCGGCAACCAGGCTTTCACTCTCGGGGATGTCAGCGCAGCGTTGTGGCTGGCCGACACCTGGCGAGCGGCCCGGTCAATATCCCTTGAAGGGGGCCTGCGGCTCGATGTCAGCCACGATGCGTCGCCGCCCGTCTACGATCCTGCGGTCGACTCTGCGTTCGGGCGCCGGACGGACCGAGTGCCATCGGATATCGGAGTCTCTCCGCGACTTGGCTTTGCATGGCTGATCAAGGCGCGCCGGAATCGTCTCGTTCGCGACGCCGCCACAGGTCGGATGGTCGGCGTCGATATTATCAGCGGAGCCGATTTCGGCCTTGGCCCACGATCCAACACGGGGGCTGGCGTCACGCTGTTCGCGGCCGCCGGCGCCTTCCACGGGATCGTGCCGACCGCGCAACTGACAGGCGTTGGCGAACAAACCGGTCTGCCAGGCAGGTCGCAGACGCTGGCATGCGTCGGTCCGGCCACTCCCACCCCGGATTGGTCTGCGTTGAACGGGGCCGTCTTCTCTGCATGCCAGGGAAGTGCGTCAGCGGCACCATTCGGAACGACGGAGACACCCGTCGCGTTGCTCGACCCCGGCTACCGTGCGCCAGTGGACTGGAAGGGCGATGTCGGCCTCACCGGCCTCGAGTGGCACAGCTGGCAGGTCGCCCCCACGATCATCCTTAAGCGGGGGGTTCACTACGCGAGCCGAATGGACTTGAATCTCCCCCAGACGCCTGCCTTCACTCTTGCGGACGAAGCGAATCGGCCCGTCTACGCGCCGCAGGACGCAATCGTCCCGCAGACCGGCCTGATCGCGCCGAACACAAACCGCATCGTTGGTCAGTTCGGGCCAGTGATCAATACCCTGTCGGATCTCACGAGTCGGGCTATACGCGTAGACATTGCGTTGACGTCTCCCGTGATCTTCCACGGCACTCGATTCGCGGTGGACTACAGCTACAACGCGCAGTCGATCGAGCACCGCGGCCTCGATGGCACGACTGCGGGCGATCCGTTCGCGATCGAATCAACGGCCGGAACGCAGCCGACGCACCAGTTCGTCATCACGCCCACCCGGGCAGCACACATATGGTGGCTCGACCTCCGCCTACGCCTGAATATCACCTCAGGGGTGGCGTTTACTCCAACCGTTGGCGGCGACATCAACGGCGATGGACTGGCGAACGACCGTGCCTTTATCCCTGGCTCCAGCGCGGCCAACTCGCCACTTGCATCCCAGCTGGCAGCATTGATCGAGGGAGCACCGACGTTTGTGCAGCACTGCCTGTTGGGCCAGGCCAATCGCATTGCCGCGCAGAATAGCTGTCGGGGCCCATGGCAAACCCGACTCGATGTCGCGCTGAATCTCACGCAACAGCAAGGGCTCGCGCTGGGAACCCGCCTGCATTTCACCGCCCAGCTCATCAATGCCGGAGCCGCAATATTTCGACTGCTGGGCGTCACCAGTTCCATACTGCAGAGTGCCGCGCCACCCGACGAACGACTGCTATTCGTGACCAGCTTTGATACTACGCAGCGGGCATTCCGCTATAGCGTAAACCAGCTCTTTGGCCAGCCCATCGGCACCGGCACGAACGCCCACCACTATCCGCCGTTTCAAGTACAACTCGGGCTCGCCTACGATATTGGCGGCCCGTCGGCAAACCCGCTGCTGCGCCGTCTCGGTCTGCTGCCAGACAGCCGCCACCCACTGTCCACCTCCCAAGCCCAATCCGCGCTGCGACAATACTTGCGCAACCCAGTCGACACCATCGTCGCGCTGCGCGTGGCGCTCTCGCTTGCCGACTCGCAGATCACCGCTCTCGCGGCGATCAGCGCGAGGTATGTCCGCAGCGTCGATTCCGTGATCGGACCAGTGGCTGCGTATGCCGCCGCGCGCGGGACGCGTCTGACAGACGCATCGCTCTCACCGCAGCTGAACCGGATGCTGGCAACTCTACAATACGTGCAGGCGCAGGTGCGTGACTTGGCGCTTGCCGTCCTTCGTGTCGATCAGCGATCAATCCTCGCGGCCATGATGGCGAAAGCGAAACACTCAGGAGCGGCCCCACCAGTACACTGACCGATCCGTTTCCAGCAGATGCTACTCGCCAGCATCAGTTCTGCTTGTAACAAACCACCGCGCCACCGCCGCATGACGCGTCGTCCCAGCACTCCCCGGAATTGAACTGGACTTCCGGACAGCCGAATATGTATGCTCCGATCTCGCAATCATCGAGTCCGTCCGTACTGCAATCGAACGGCATAGGGAAATCGCTTTCGAAGCAAATCTCACTGCTGAAATCGTTGGGATCGCATATGTGCGACAATTCACGCTTGGTCATCGCCTCCGCTGAAACGCTGGCGATCAGCCCTGCCGCACAAAGCAGAAGGTTGACGGTAACCAGGACCCCGGCGCGCTTGATAGACACAAAGGCCTCCCCTCACTCGCCCTGTTCAATTTGAGCCACGGCATGCACCACACCCGCGGCCTGCCTATAGCTGCTTGTAGCACACGATCTCATTCTCGCAGTCCGGATCCTCTGACGAGCAGTCGCCCTCAGCACACTGCATGTCAGGGCATCCAGCGGCCTCCGCAACCCAGTCGCAATCGTCAACTCCATCCGAACTGCAATCGTAGGGAAATGGGTTGTTCGGGTCATCGTCGCACACGTAGCTGTGACCGTCGTCGATGTTACAGACGTGCGGCAATTCTCGGGCGAGCCGCTGCGACGCAGATCCGTTCGCGATGGAACCCAATGTGCAAATCACTGTGCTCATAATGGTCACCACAATCGCCTTGACTTGCATCTCTCCCCCTGGGAAATCATGTAAGGCGCGGCCGGGAGACGCTTCGGGTGAACCGGACCGATCAAGGAATCTTTGACAATGGCGTGCGCCCCGCCAGATCCCCAAAACTGCTTATCCGCTAAACTGATGAGGTATTGTTTGCTCTAGTCCCCCGGCAACGTGCACAGCGCCATGCGTCGATCGCATCCGCCGCAACGACCGTTCAACAAGAACAGCAAGAGTCGCCGCGTTGAGCGCGCCGAACGGACGAAGTTTTCGATACGTGTGGAGCACGTGGGACGCCACGGTCGTTTGTGCGCGACCTGTGTCCTTGGCGATCTGCTTTTGGCTACGCCCATCATGAACGCCAAGCGCGGCTCGCCCCTCGGCGGCAGATAATCCGAGATCGGTTTGAAGCCACGCCACGGCTGCATGGTAGTCGGACGAGCCCGGCTCTTGAGGTGCGAGCGGCTCGATCAAAACAATCCGCTTCATGGCGGAGGTCCCGCGAAGAGCGTTGCCACGTCGGATCGCTGCCGAACGACAGATCTACTTTCCACTCCGTAAACCGTCAAGCCGATCGGCATTCCGATGCTGTTCGCTGTGTCGGCAGAGGCAGCATTACGGATGGGGCGTCCGCCCCACAAAAAAGCACCTCCCCTACCTGACAATCGCCCCCGTCGTCGCGTCATACTTGGCGACGAACTGATCCGCGTCCCCCAGACTCTGCAGATCCACCGCCGCCGTCGACGGGTCCATGTCCATCAGCCCAAAGAAGCGCCCGACCACCCAGAGATTGCCATCGCCCGGCAGTGCCACGCCGCTCGCAATGGTGAAGTTGGTCGAGCCCGCGATCACAGCGCTGAAGGGATTCACCCAGCGGAGATCGCCGTTGGAGTTGAGCGACAGCAGATAGCCGTCCGAGGCTCCGCCGCTGCCGAGCGCGGTGAGCTGCGTGTTGGTGCTGCCCGGATCAAAGTCGACCGTGTTCTGAAACCAGCCCGACAGGTAGAGGTTGCCGCCCGCATCCCTTGCAAAGCCGGACACGCCCTCGTTGCCGCTGCCGCCAAAGGCGCGCGCGAGTCCGGCAAAGGTGCCGCCGCCGGTGTACTTGGCGAGAAAGACATCGGTGCCGCCCTGGCTCACCACCAACGCGGGCGACGTGCCACCCGATACATCCGCCGTCCCGCTGAACGTGCCCGTCACGTAGATGTTGTCCGCCGCATCAACCAGCAGTCCGCCGGTGGAGACCACATCGTCGCTGGTGCCGCCGGCGCGGATCGCCCATTCGAGGCCGAGCGTCGGCGCGAACCGCGCCACGAAGTAGTCGAGACCACCCTGGCTCATGAGGAGTTGCGGCGCGAGTGACGAGCCAAAGGTGGCCGTTCCGTTGAAGGTGCCGGCAACGACGACGTCGCCTTCGGTCGTAAGTGCGAGCGCATTGCCGGCGTCGTCACCGGTGCCGCCAAACTGTACGACCGACTTGAAGGTGCCGCTGGCGCTGTAGCGCGCGACAAATCCGTCCGTGCTGCCGCGCGAGATCAGGATGCCGGTGCCCGGACCCGGATCGAAGTCGACGGTGCCGGAAAAGGAGCCGGTGATGTCGACATCGCCGTCGGGCTCGATCAGGAGATCATGCGCTTCATCGGGACCGCTGCTGCCGACGCCGATCGCCCATTCGCAGAGACCGGCGGCGCTCACGTGCATGAGGAAGACATCGTGATCGCCCGCGTTGGGAATCACATTCCCGCTGCAGAGCGCACCGGCAGTGACATAGCCTGCGACATACGCGCTGCCATCGGACGCCGCCTTGATGGTCGACGGGACATCGGCGTCGGTGCCACCGATGGCGTACACCCACTGAAAGGTGCCGTCGGAAGCGTACTTGGCGATGGAGATATCGTACGGACCAATCGCGGTGCGGCCAGTCGCACCGGCGGCACTCTGATCAAAGTCGACCGTGCCGGCAAAGTAGCCCGCGACAAAAACATTTCCCGATGCGTCCGTCGCGACCGAGCGCGCAAAGTCCGGTCCCGAGCTGCCAATGCGAAACGGCAGCAGCGGTGTCGTGGGCGGTGGTGGCGGAGTACCGCCATCGTTGGGAACGAACGGGGCGCGACAGGCGCCAAGGAGCAGCAGAGCGAGGGCGGGGCGAAGTGCCCGGCCGAGGAGGCGCGTGGGCGTAGGCATCACCTCTAGAGTATCGGAATGACCGGCCGGGGCCAATAGCGGGCTGCCGCGCCCCACAAAAACGGCCTGCCCGAAGGCAAGCCGTTGCGAACCATGTAGTTGAGATCCCAGCCAACTCCCGGAGAGGGACTCGAACCCCCGACCCGCTGATTAACAGTCAGCTGCTCTACCGACTGAGCTATCCGGGAAAGACGGCCAGTTGCCCCGGCCGGGCGGCAATGTAGCGCCAAGCGGACCCTCAAGGTAGGCGCCAAAAGGTCGTTCGGGGCCCCCCGGCCCGCTATTTTGCCGGCATGCCCCTGGCCCCGCTGATCGGTCACTCCCAGCTCCGCCGGCAACTCGCCGACGCGGTCGCCGCCAACCGGCTGCCGCAGGTGCTGTTGCTGACTGGGCCCCAGGGTGTCGGCAAGCAGCGGCTGGCACTCTGGCTCGCGCAGCGCGTGCTCTGCGCTGCACCGCTCGCCAGCGGCGAGCCGTGCGGCAGCTGCGGCCCCTGCGCCAAGGTCCTCAACCTCGCCCACCCCGACGTCCACTGGTTTGTGCCGATTCCCCGCCCCAAGCCGGGCGAAGCCGACAAGCAGATGGACGAAGTGGCTGAGACGCTCGAAGGGGTGATGGCCGACCGGCGCGCCAACCCGCTCTGGACCGCTCCCGATGGGATGTCCGGTCACGGAATCGCGTCAGCAAGACTCCTCCAGCGTCAGGCGAGCCTCACGGCCGCCGAGGGAAGCTGGCGAGTCTTCATTGTGGGCCGGGCCGACCGGCTGGTGACCCAGGAATCGAGCCCCGAAGCTGCCAACGCGCTCCTCAAGCTCCTCGAGGAGCCGCCGCCGCGGTCGCTGTTTGTGCTGACCGCAGCCGAGCCGGGGCTGGTGCTGCCCACGATTCGCTCGCGCGCCGTCCCGGTGCGGGCCTCTCGATTGAGCGACACTGAGGTCCGGGCGTTCTTTGCCCAGCTGGGCTCCGCGGTCGCCACTGGCGCCGCCGTGGCAAGCGCCCGGGGCTCGATCGGCGCCCTGCTCGGCGCCACCGACGAGACCCGGGCCAAGGCACGCGGCGCCGCCCGGGAGTTTCTGAGCGCCGTGGCGGATGGGCCGGCCACCGCCATGGAGCGGGCGCTCCGCCAAGGGCCGTGGGCCGCTCGCGGGGACTTCACCGCCCTGCTCGATGCCTTGGCCGACGCCCTCGCCGCCGACGCCCGCCGTGCGGTCGCGGGCGAGCGGCGCGTCTCCTCGGGTGACCCCGCAGCGGTCCTGGCCGGGGTTGAACGGGTAATGACCGCCCGCGAGCGGGCGCAGGGGAACATCAATCCCCAGCTGCTGCTCGCGGTCCTCGCGGATGAACTGGCAACGTTGGGGGTCGCGTGAGCTTGACGCATCTCGACGACACTGGCCGGGCCCGGATGGTCGATGTGGGGAGCAAACCGGTGACTCTGCGCGCGGCCGTTGCCGAAGGTGCCATCGTCATGTCGAGCGATGCATTCGCGCTCGTCGCTGACGCCGCGATCGCCAAGGGCGACGTGCTGGCCATCGCGGAGCTCGCGGGACTGATGGGTGCCAAGCGGACCAGTGACCTGATTCCGCTCTGCCATCCGCTGACACTCGACCGCATTGCGGTCACCGCCGAGCTGGTGGCCGAATTGCCCGGTGTACGCATCACCGCCACCGCGCAGGCCACGGCACGTACCGGCGTGGAGATGGAAGCGCTCGTAGCCGTGAGCGTGGCGTGCCTCACCGTGTACGACATGGTGAAGGCCGTCGATCGTGCCATGCGGATCGAAGGGATCCGCCTGGTGGAGAAAACGGGTGGGACTCGTGGCGACTGGCATGCCGGCGAGTACCGTCCCTCAGACAAGGAGACCGCGCGATGATCAAGCGTCTGCTGGGCCAACTGACTGTGGTCACCGTGGGAGCGCTCTGCCTGGTTGGGCTGGGCGGCGTGTCCACGTTGCTTGCGGCGCGCCATGGCGCCGTGTCTGCCGTTCCCGCCGCCGATTCCGCTGCGCTTGCCGCAGCCAATGCGGCCCTCGCCGACACGCGCCACGAACTCGAGCGCGCGCATCAGATTCTCGAGTTCTCGGGTCGCTACGCCATTCCCGCCGACCTGAGCGCGGAGATCTATGATCACGCCGTCGCCGAAGGGATTCACGCGTCGGTGGGATTTCAGCTGGTGAAGATCGAGAGCGACTTCCGCAACGGCGCCGAGAGCGATGCGGTGGCGATCGGGCTCACCCAGCTGCGCCTGCCGACCGCACGCGCGTTCGAGCCGATGGTCGCGCCGAGCGATCTGATGAATCCCGACCTCAACCTGCGGCTGGGATTCCGCTACCTGCACGCGCTGCTCAATCGATTTGATCAGAACTTGCCGCTGGCGCTGGAGGCGTACAACAAGGGGCCCACGCTCGTGGCGGCGCAGCAGGACCTGGGCAACGATGTGCGCGGCAAGTACTCGCACGCGGTGTTGAGCGGTTTGCATCAGGGAACGTGAGCGCGGCACCGCCGCGCACGCGTCAGCGCGGCGGAATCTTGAGAATCTGTCCGATGGTGATCTTGGCGGCCTTGCCCAGGTGATTGAGCGCGACGAGCGCCGACTGGGCAATGCCGTAGTCTGTGGCAATCCCGCCGACTGTCTCTCCCGCCTTGACCACATGCGTCGTGCCGGTCGTGCCGACGATCACGCGGCGCCCGGTGTGCGCCGGCGGTACCGGACTCGCCGCCATGCTGCTCGCAGGCGGTGAAACAATCGCGGCCGCTCCATGCGGACCCGCGCTCACGGCACGCGCTCCGGGAATGACCAGTTGCTGTCCCGCCTTGAGCACGTCGCCGCTGCTCATGTGATTGGCGGAGAGAATGGCCGCGACCGTGGTTCCATTGGCTTCCGCGATCCCGGACAATGTTTCGCCAGACTCCACCGCGTACGTCGCTCCGCCGCCCGAACGTGAGATCACCGTGCGGCTCGCCGCCACCGTGCCGCGCGGTGGATCAGACTCGCGGAGCATCCAGCCGGGGATGCCGGTGGTGAGCGGCAGATACAGCATCGTGCCGGGAACGAGGCGTGGCGAATGGCGCACGACGCGGTTGGCCGAGCGAATCGCGTCGGCCGCGATGTTGTACCTGGCCGCCAGCAGCGCGACGGTTTCGCCGGCCACCACGCGATGCGGCAGGAGTGCCTTGCGGCCGCTCTCCGGCAGCGCGCTGTACGCCGCCGCAATGCCGTCGGCCATTCCCGCAGGAACGCGAATCGGATAGGCGATGCCGGGCGGCGTCACGCCGCGCAGAAGTTCGGGATTGAGATCGCGCATCGTCTCGAACGTGGTGCCGGCCAGGCGCGCCATGAGATCGAGCCCGGTCCCGCCATCGACCATCACTGAATCGCGCGGGAACGGAGCGACGTCCGTGGGCACATCGAAGCCATAGCGCGCGGGTTCCTTGGCAATCAACGCCGCGGCGATCAGCTGCGGCACGTAGTTCTTGGTCTCGTCGCGCAGCCAGCGCGTGTCCGCGAGAGAAAAGAAGGTCTCGTCGGCACCGCTCGTGGACCCCATCAGACCGAGGCCTCGCTCCACCTTGCCGGCGCCGGCATTGTATGCGGCCGCCGCGAGATAGTGCGAGCCGAATTCGTCGGTGAGTTCTTCCAGGTCGCGCGTGGCCGCGTCGGTCGCCTTGATGGGATCGCGCCGCTCGTCCACCCAGCCATCGATGCGAAGGCCAAAGAGCCGCCCCGTCTCCGCGATGAACTGCCACATTCCCACCGCGTTGGCGCGGCTCACGGCGTCGGGCGCGAAGCCCGATTCGATCAACGACAGATAGACCAGATCGCCTGGCAACCCGTGATCGGCAAGCCGGCCGCGGATATAGCCCTCGTAACGCGGCATGCGCGTGAGCCAGATCTGGAAACGATCGTGCGCCTTGCCGCTGAAATAGTCGAGGTAATACTGGACCCGGGGCTGCGACGTGAAGTCCGCCACGTTGATGTCCCAGGTGGGTGCGACCACATCGGGCAATGCATCGGGAAGCTTGGTGACGGCCAGCGAATCGAGCGCGGCATTGTCGGCAGCGGAGTCGCGCGAGATCGGCAGCCGCGCGCTCGTGGCCGTATCACCCAGACCCGGCGCGACCGCCGTCGTCGCGGTGTCGCGGGGAGCCGCTGTCGGTGCCGGCAGCGGGGCCTGTGCGATCTCGGGCGCGGGAGGGGCAACGGGATGCGCATCGGCCTGCATGCGCCCGCCACAACCCGCGGTGAGGACTGCGAATGCGGCGGTGGTCACCAGAGCGCGCATGGGTCCTCCTCGCGTGACGTGACGGGGAATAGGGGCGGTGGGGCTCGAACCCACGACCTGCCGGTTAAAAGCCGGACGCTCTACCAGCTGAGCTACACCCCCGGGGCGCCTCCACGATAGACGCGAACCGGGTGGTTCGGAAGAGCTTCGGCCGCGAGGCTCTCCCTCTCAAGCTCCGGGGCCCGTCCCCTCACTCAGGGAGACGGCGCCTTGCCGAGGACGAACACCAACCAGTCCCCGCGCTTGCGGGGGGTCTTGACGTCGATCGTGTCGAGCGACGCGACGGGGAGCATGGAGACCACCGCGATACGATCGTGCGGCAACCGGCGACGCACACGGGCCGCGGTCCCCAGGCCATAGTCCGAATGAAAATCCCCGTTGACGTGAATCACGAGCGGGGCCGGTGCCGCGCCCCGCAGGCGCGCCACCGATTCCGCCATCGTCTCATCCTTGATGCACTGCGCCTGGTAGAACGTCGCAGTCATCCGGCCGAGTTCCGCCTTGCTCGGCGCGGGACCATCCCCCATCGGGTGAGTACCCATTGCCGCCACAAAGCGCGTGAAGTAGTCGTCGTGCGGACACTGGATATCGGTGGCCACGCGCGAACGCTCGGAATCGGGCAACGTCTTGAGCGCGTCGAGCCCCTTGGACGAGACCGTGGCCGCGATCCGCCGCGGCACGTTGCCGGCAATCACGCGCCAATGATGCTCGCGCGCAAACTCGACCAGCGGCCGATAGTCGGTGGCGTAGTTGGGCCACGGGCGCGACACCTTGAGGAAAGCGTCTTCGGAGATGGTACCGGCGAGATACGCGTCGAGCGCGGGCTGCACGTCGCGCTCGAACATCTCGAGTGCCAGCACGACGTCGCTGCGCCGACGCGCCACGGCTTCGAGCACGGCAAGCTCCATGCGATGCGTCGCAGGATCGTCGTGCGTCTCGCCCAGGAAAACCACGTCGTCGCGCGCAAGTTCTGCGGCGGCGGATTCGAGATCGGCAAAGCGATGATGGCGCGTGTCGTACACGCGATTGGGCGTCCAGATCGAGGGCTGCGTGTCGGCCGGTGTCGCCGCGAGTACCAGCAATGCGAGGAGAATCACAGATCCAGTTCCTGTTGGCTCAAAGCCGTGGCACAGAAGAGCGAACGATGATGCGGCGTCATTCCCAGGCGCCGCAGCGCACCCACATGCGCGGTGGTGCCATATCCAACGTTGGTCTCCCAGCCGTACCCGGGCCGGCGCACGGCGAGCGATTGCATCAGGCGATCACGCGCCACCTTGGCGAGGAGCGACGCCGCCGCGATGGCGTGACACTGGCCGTCGCCCTGCACGAGCGCCAGATGCGGCTCGCCCAGCTCGGGCACCGGGAGTCCGTCGACCACCAGCTGCGTGACGTGTGCGGTGAGGCGGCGACGGCAGCGGATGAGGGCCCGGCGCATGGCGAGCGCGGTCGCACGGCGGATGTTGATGACCGCGATCTCGCGAACGCTCGCGGCACCGAGGCCAAAGGCGAGCGATTGCGCGCGGATTTCGAGGGCCAGCGTACGCCGCTCGGTGGGATCTTTCACCTGCTTGGAATCCCGCACGCCGGCGATGCCGGTGTGGCCGCCGGGAAAGCAGACGGCCGCGGCAACCACCGGTCCCGCCAGTGGTCCGCGGCCGACTTCGTCGATGCCGATCAGAAGAATGCCCGAGGCCCAGGCGGTGCGTTCGTGCAGGAGGAGATCCACGGCGGGAATCTTAGCGCCGTGGGGCGGGTTGCAGGGGGCGCCTGTCCCAAACAAAACCGGCGCGAATCCATTGGACTCGCGCCGGCAGTCAGGTCCGTCGAAGACCTGCTACTTGTCGCGCTTCTCCGTGATGCGCGAGGCCTTGCCGCTCAGGCGACGCAGATAATAGAGCTTGGCGCGGCGAACCCGGCCGCGGCGGACCACTTCGATGGTGGCGTACATGGGCGAGTGGAGCGGGAAGACCCGCTCGACACCGACGCCGGCCGACACCTTGCGCACCATGAAGGTCTCGTTGATGCCGCCACCCTTGCGTGCGACCACGATTCCTTCGTAGGCCTGCAGACGTTCCTTGTCCCCTTCGCGCACGCGGACCATCACCTTGACGGTATCGCCGGCGTCAAACTTGGGGACATCCGTCCGCAGTCCTTCGCGCGCGATCTTTTCGAGAATTTCCAATCCCATTGCATACTCCTGCGCTCGCGCGCTCATGAAGGTCAGGACTTCGCGCCGTCACCCTGGCGCTCCGTAGCCGTGAACGCGGCCCACAGATCCGGCCGGCGTTCCTGGGTCAATCGTTCCGCTTCCTGCAACCGCCACGCGGCAATCGCCGCATGATTGCCCGACAGCAGCACGTCGGGAACACCCACTCCGCGCACCTCCGCGGGCCTCGTATAGCTCGGCGGACTCAACAGCCCGTCGTAGTGCGAATCGGAACTCGCCGACTCATGATCGCCGATGGCGCCTGGCAACAGCCGCACCACCGCATCGATCACACATAGCGCAGCCGGTTCGCCGCCCGACAGCACAAAGTCGCCCAGCGAAACTTCTTCCGCGCCCAGAAGGGTGACCACGCGCTGGTCGACATCCTTGTAGTGCCCGCAGAGCACTGTCAATGCGCTTCCCAGCGACCAGCGCACCGCATCGCGATGCGTGAACCGCCGACCGCGGGCCGAGAGCATCACGACCGGGCCGGTCTCGCCCACGCTCTCCACCGCTTCGAGCACGGGTTCGGCGCGGAGCACCATCCCGGCGCCGCCGCCAAACGGTGCGTCGTCCACGGTGTGGTGCCGGTCGTGCGCAAAGTCGCGCAACTGCACCAGGTTGAACGCCACCCGCCCCGCTGCCTGCGCCCGTCCCGGAATGCTCGCGTTCAAGAACGGCGCGAGGGTCTCGGGAAACAGCGTCACCACATTCACCGTCAGCATCGATCAGTCCAGCAATCCCCGCGGCACTTCCACGATCAGTTGCCGGGCGTCGCGATCGGTGCGCCGGATGTACTCGCCGCGGAACGGCAGGAGGAACTCGCGTCTGGGCCCCTGAATCTCGATCGTGCAGCCCTGCGGCAGATCGTACACCGCGCTCACGATGCCCAACGGTTCATCCGCCTCGTTCCGCACCGACCACCCCAGCAATTCCTGCTGATAGACCTCGCCCTCGTCGAGCGGCGCCATCTCCTCGCGCGGCATGGCGAGAAAGAGTCCGCGAAAGTGCTCGACGTGGTCCCGGTCCTCGAAGCCGGCAAAGCGCAGCAGGCATTCGCGGTGATACACGCGCGCCTGGGTCAGCGTCACTCGCTCGACTTCCTCGCCCGCCAGGTCCAGCACCAGCATGGTCCGCCCCGTCACGAAGATTCCCGGGGGATCGTCGGTGAGCGGGAAGATGGCCAGCTCACCTTTGAGACCGTGCGGCTTGCGCACCCTGCCGACCACAATCGGCGGCGCCGCCGCGTCTGCCATGCCGATCTAGACGCCGGCCTTCTTGAGCAGCGACGCCACCGTCTCGGTGGGGGTCGCGCCCTTGGCGATCCATGCGCGCGCCTTGTCGAGGTCGATCGTCACCGGGTTCTTGCTCTCCCGCGGACGATACGAGCCGATGCTCTCGATGAAGCGCCCATCGCGCGGCGCTTCCTTGTCGGCGATGACCACGCGGTACATCGGGACACTCTTGCGCCCTTCGCGGCGCAACCGGATACGAACTGCCATGGGGTCTTTCTCCAGCCTGCGGTTCAGCGCGGGGGGAACGAATGTCCGCCGAAGGGCAACTTCATCCCCGGCTTGCCCGCGACCTTCATGAACTTCTGCATCTGCTTGAACTGCGCCAGCAACTGATTGACTTCCTGCACACTGCGCCCCGAACCGCGGGCCACTCGCGCGCGCCGCGAGCCGTTCATCACTTCGGGATCGCCGCGTTCCTTCCTGGTCATCGACAGCACGATCGCCTCGACGTGCTTGAGGCGCTTCTCATCGAGGTTGGCGCCCTTGAGCATCTGGGCGTTCACTCCCGGGAGCATGCCGAGCACATTCTTCAGCGGCCCCAGCTTCTGCATCTGTCGCATCGCCCCAAGAAAGTCCTCGAGATCGAGTCCCTTCTTGGAGCCCGCCTTGCGCGCCAGCCGCTTGGCGTCGTCCTCGTCGACCGTCTGCTGGGCCCGCTCCACCAGCGAGAGCACATCGCCCTGCTGGAGAATCCGGCCCGCCATGCGGTCCGGATGGAACGGCTCCAGTGCATCGAGCGTCTCGCCGGTACCGACAAACTTGATCGGCGCCCTGGTCACACCGTAGATGGAGAGTGCCGCGCCACCGCGCGCATCGCCGTCCATCTTGGTCAGAATCACGCCGGTCACACCGAGCGCCTCGTGAAAACCGCGCGCGATGCGGACCGCGTCCTGACCCGTCATGCCATCGGCCACCAGCAGGATCTCATGCGGCGCGACAGCACTCTTGAGCCGCACCAGCTCCTGCATCAACTCGTCATCGATCTGCAGACGGCCGGCGGTGTCGACAATCACCGTTCGCGCGCGCGCCTTGCCAGCCGCTTCGATGCCGCGCCGCACGATCCCGACCACGTCCGTGACACCCGGCTCACCGTGCACACCCACACCGACCTGCGTGGCCAGCGTGGTGAGTTGCTCGACCGCAGCGGGGCGATAGACGTCGGCGGCGACAAGGAACGGCGCCTTCTGTTCCGCCTTGAGGCGCCGTGCCAGCTTGCCCGCCGTTGTCGTCTTGCCCGAGCCCTGCAGGCCGACCATCAGAATGATGGTTGGCGGCACCGACACGAACGCGAGCGGGGCCTGCTTTTCGCCGAGCAGGTGCACCAGTTCGTCGTAGACGATCTTGACGAGCTGCTGCCCCGGCCGGACCGATTTGAGCAGATCCTGCCCCACCGCCGCCGCCTGCACCCGCTCGAGAAACTCCCGCGTCAGCTCGAAGGACACATCCGCTTCGAGCAGGATTCGCCGGATTTCCCGGAGCCCTTCCTTGACCGCTTCCTCCGTGAGAACACCACGGCCCGTCAGGCGCCGCAGCGTATCCGTCAGTTTGGAAGACAGCTCGTCGAACATAGCCATCAAGGATAAGAGAAGAGCGGCTGACAGGGGAGGGCAGCCACTGCACGCTATGATACCGCCAGGGAGTCCTGTTCAGCTAAAGATGGCGTATCTCCGCTACCGGCAACGACTTCCAGCGATTCCACCCCAGCGGCGCGACCACCACTCTGGTGGCGGTTTTCCCGCCGATCATCAGCGAATCGACCACCGTGCGATACCCCGGCCGGCCCTTGAGCACCAGCGGGGCGGCCACCTGGCTCGCGAACCAGGCCGCATTGCGGGGCTCATCCCAGACGATCACCCAGACCAGCGCCGGTCCGCCCGCGCTCCGATACACCCGCAGGCGATCGCCGCCCCAACCGATCGCCGGGTCGGTGCGCACGTCCGTCGTGCCCTGCACGATGGCGCGCAGCACCTCGATGTCGAACTCGCCGAACGTGTCTTCAAAGGTGATGCCGGTATCTGCGGCAAAGCGCACCTCGAGCGGCACGTCCCCGCGCGCGTAGCGGTCGGTATGGAGCACCTGCTCGGTCGACCGCGGCATCGCACCACCGAATGGCTCGTTCCCCGGATGTGTTTTCCGGAACCACCGCACAAACTCGGCGCCGCTCACGTAGGGAAACGTCAGCCCTTCGCGAATGACCAGCGGCGCCTTGGCAAAGAGCGTGGTGCCGAACTGCTGCTGCCGCAGCTGATCGCGGAACGAATCCCAGAACGCGTCATTGTTGATGAGATCCGCGGTGGGAAAGAGTGCGACCATCGACGCGAGGGTGGCCTGCCCCTCGAGCATCGCCTGCGCGGCGCCGAGTTGATCGGCGTCGGTCGTGTCGTGGAGGATCGAATCGAGCGGCACGTACTCGTGCTGCAGCGCGTGCACCAATTCGTGCGCGAGGACCAGGCGCAGCTGCGCGGGATCGCTCCCTGCCACGGCAAAGAGTGTCAGCGAATCGGGATCGTAGAAGCCGGCAATCTGCTCGGTATAAAGATCGAGAAAGAGCTGGCGAACATCGAGGGAATCGGGCAGCATCCCCAGCAACCGGTACGCGTTGGCGATGCCGTCGAGCCGCGCCGGCGGCATCTCGCGTGCGAACTTGGCCACGAGATACGCGCGGATCTGCTCGCGCGTCCGGATGGCGGACTTGGGGACCGACTTGAATTCGAGCCCCGTCGCCTTGGCCACCGCGGGCATCAGCGAGTCGACCAGCGCCGCGAGCTGCCGCTGATCGGTCGACTGGGCCACGGCCGGCGCCGCACCGCGACACGCGACCACCAGCAGGATCAGGAATCCGGACAATCGGACGAACCGGGTCATGGCGGCACTCGCTGCAAAGGATGACAGGATGCCGTAGCTTAGTGGCGTCCGCGGGCCGACTGCACCCCTCCGTGCCGCGTCGAGGATCGCCTCATGTTCATTCGCCATCATCGCCTGCTCGCGCTGGTCACTCTCGTCAGTATCGTCGCGCTACCGCTCGGCGCGCAGGGACGCGGCGGTGGCGGGGGCCGCGGTCGTGGCGGCGGCGGTGGTGCTGCGGTGATCCTGCATCCGGATCACGTCTTTACCGCGGCCGACGAGACACTCCACGACGGCTGGTCGGTCCTGGTGCAGGGCGGCCGCATCGCGGCGGCGGGACCTTCCGCAAGCATCACGGCGCCGGCGGGTACCAAGGTGATCGAACTCCCGGGCACCACGCTCATGCCCGGCATGATCGAAGGCCACTCGCATCTCCTGCTCCATCCGTACAACGAGAGTCCGTGGAACAATCAGGTGCTCTTCGAGCCACTGGCCCTTCGCGTGGCGCGCGCGACCGTGGCCGCCAGGACCACCCTCATGGCCGGGATCACCACCGAGCGCGATCTCGGCACCGAAGGCGCCGAGTATTCGGACGTCGGTCTCCGCGACGCGATCAATCAGGGCATCATCCCGGGGCCGCGTCTCATCGTGGTGACCAAGGCGATCGTCGGCAAGGGCGCGTACGGCGTGAAGGGCGCGCCCGAATGGGATCTGCCATTGGGCGCACAGGAAGCGGGCAACATCGACGAGCTGGAGAGCGTGGTGCGGGACCAGATCGGCCACGGTGCCGATTGGATCAAGCTCTATGGCGACTACTCCTTTGGTCCGCATCCGGGCGCGCACGCCACGTTCACGGAAGATGAGATTCGTCGTGCGGTGGAAGTGGCCGGCAGCGCGGGCGATTACGTCGCCGTGCACACGAGTACCGCCGAGGGCATGCGCCGCGCCGCCAGCGCGGGCGTGGCTACCATCGAACATGGTGACGGCGGCACGCCGGAGATCTTTCAGTTGATGAAGGACAAGGGTGTGGGTTTCTGCCCCACGCTCGCGGCGACCGAGGCGACGTCGACGTACAACAGCACCTGGCGGCCGGGCATGACGCCCGAGCCGCGCGCGGTGGAGAACAAGCGCGCGATGTTCAAGATGGCGCTCGCGTCGGGCGTGGCAATCTGTTTTGGTGGCGACGTGGGTGTCTTTCCCCATGGCGAAAATGTGCGCGAGCTCGAACTGCTGGTGGACTACGGCATGAGCGCACCGCAGGCGCTGCTCTCCGCCACGTCGCGCAACGCGCAGATCTTCCACCTGGCCGATCGCGGCACCATCGCGCCTGGACTGCTGGCAGACATCATCGCCGTGCAGGGCGATCCGACCAAGGACATCAGCGCACTGCGGAAGGTGGCGTTCGTGATGAAGGGCGGGGAGATCGTCAAGCAGCCCTGAGCGCTAGACGCCCAGGATCGACACGCGGTACCAGTCGAGGATCGCGGGGCCCGCAATCCAGCAGGCCGCCGCACCAATGGCGAGAAAGACGCCAAACGGCACCAGGCGCTCGCGGCCGGCAAGTTTGAGCGGCAGGAAGATGAGTGTGCCGAGGGCTGCACCGAGAAAGAGCGTGAGGAGCACGCCCGGCCAACCCAGGAACGCGCCGATCATTGCCATCATCTTGATGTCACCGCCGCCCATGGCGTCCTGCTTGAGCAGCCTGGACCCAACCACCGCAATCAGCCAGAGCAGCGCAAAGCCCACGGCGGCGCCAAGGAGCGCCTGCGGCCATGGCAACGCGCCGCCGACGAATGCGAGCAGCAGACCGAGCGCAGTGCCACCGAGGGAGAACTCATCGGGAATGATGTATTCGCGCGCGTCGGTGAATGCGATACCGATGAGAATGGTGCCGAACAACGCTGCGCGCAGCGCTTCGACGGTCCAGCCGTACTTCCAGGCACAGGCCAGCCACAGCATCCCGACCAGCAGCTCCACCGCCGGATATCGCCATGAGATGGGGAGATGGCAGTGGCGGCACTTGGCGCGCAGCACCAGCCATGACACCACCGGAATATTGTCGTACCACGCGATGAGATTGCCGCAGCGCGGGCAGCGCGAGCGCGGCCGCACCACCGATTCTTCCGCGGGCCAGCGCGCAATGCACACGTTGAGGAACGAGCCGATCAGCAGGCCGAACACGCCCGCAAGGACGAGCACCGGCCACGGCGCGGAGAGAAGATCGTCGTTCATCGCGTGAGCAGATACAGCAGGATTCCTGCCGCGGTGGCCACGTTCAGCGATTCGGCGTCGGGACGAATCGGGATCGACACCCGCCGGGTGGCGGCCGCGAGGAGCGACGGGCGGACGCCGGCGCCTTCATTGCCCACGATCAGCGCCACCGCGGTGTCGGCGCGCAGATCACCGGCCGCCTGGCCGTCCATCGCGGCAGCCCAGAGTTCCACGCGGTGCTCGGTGAGCCAGGCAAGCACGGTGGCATCGTCGGCGAGCACACACGGCAGACGAAAGAGCGCTCCCATCGCCGCGCGCACCGCTTTGGGATTGGTGACGTCGGCCGTGCCCGCGAGCGCAATCATTCCCGCCGCGCCGAGCGCATGCGCCGCCCGCGCGATCGTGCCGACATTGCCCGGATCCTGCACCGCATCGAGAATCACCAGCGGTTGCCGCGGTACCGGTGACAGATCCGCCAGGGTCCACTCGCGCGGCTGATAGACCGCAATGATTCCTTGCGTCTGCTCGGTGAGCGCAAGCTCGAGCATGATGTCGTCGCTGACCGCTTCGATCGGAACGTGCCTGGCGGTCAGCGCCGCACGCAGCGCCACACCGCGCGGTGTGCTGTCGAGCATGGACGCTGCGACGGCACCCTTGCAGATGACGCCGGCGCCGAGCATCTCTTCCACGAGGCGAACGCCCTCGGCGAGTGCCAGACCGCGGCGTTCGCGGCCGCGGCGGCGTTGCAGATCACGAACGGCGGCAAGCAGGCTCATGGGCTCGGAGGAGAAGTGATCAACGAAAAGCGCCTGACGGTGATGACGATTGCCGGATCAGACTCCGGCGGCGGTGCGGGCGTCCAGGCCGACCTCAAGACATTCGCCGCGTTCGACTGCTTTGGCACGTCCGTCATTACCGCCGTCACCGCCCAAAATACCCTCGGTGTGCACGCAATCCACGCGGTGCCGCCGGAAATCGTCGCCGCCCAGGTCGAGGCGCTTGCCAGCGATCTGCCGCCCGATGCGCTCAAGACCGGAATGCTCAACTCGCGCGAGGTGGTGGAAGTGGTGATTGACGCGGTCGTGACGCATGGCTGGCGCCGACTCGTTGTGGATCCGGTATTCGTGTCATCGAGCGGCGTTCCCCTGCTGGTGGACGACGGCATCGATCTGGTGCGCGACGCACTGCTGCCGCTCGCGGCCTGGGTCACGCCAAATCTCGACGAGGCCGAGCGGCTCACCGGCCGCCGGGTGCGCACGCCCAGCGAAATGGCGGACGCGGGCAAAGCGCTGCTCGACCTTGGTGCGGGCGTGGTTTATCTCAAGGGTGGTCACCTCGATAGCGATATTATCGTCGATCTCCTGGTGACTCCGGACGAAATCCGGCCCTACACCCACGCGCGCGTCGCCACCAAAGCGACGCACGGCACCGGCTGCACGCTGTCAGCCGCAATCACCGCCGCGCTTGCTATCGGGGCACCGACCGCGGCAACCGCGGCGAGCGCCTACGAATACGTGCAGGCGGCAATGCGCGCCGCTCCTGGTCTTGGGCAAGGTCAGGGCCCGCTGTGGCACGGCGTGCAGGCCTGACACGCGCTACTTCCCCAGCGCTTCGACGACGCCTTCGATCAATGTGGCAAGCCTGCCGGCCGCGGCGTCGGCGACATTCATCACGTCGGAGTGGCTCATCAGCTCGCTGGTGACACCCGCGGCGTGATTGGTGATGGTGGAGATGCCAAGCACGCGCATGCCGCGCGCGCGCGCAACGATCGTCTCCGCCACCGTGCTCATGCCGACCGCGTCGCCGCCCATCCGCTCGAGCATCCGGATCTCCGCCGGCGTCTCGTAGCTTGGACCCAGCAGCCCGCAATACACGCCTTCCTCGAGATGCGTTCCCTGCGTCGTTGCCACATTTCGCGCGAGCGCGCGCAAGCCCGCGTCGTAGGCGATAGTCATATCGGGAAAGCGGACTTCGCCGGTGAGGACCGGGCCTTCGAGCGGATTGCGGCCGGTGAGATTCAGGTGATCGCTGATCAGCATCAGCGTGCCGGGCGCATACGACCGACGAATGCCGCCGGCGGCGTTGGTCACGATCAGCACTTCCGCTCCGAGCGTGGCGAACGCGCGCGTCGGCAATGCGGCAGCGTCGGCGGAATAGCCTTCATACATGTGAAAGCGGCCACTCTGCAGAATCACTTCCACGCCGCCGAGCGTTCCCGCGACCAATTCACCCTTGTGGCCGATCACCGTGGGCACATGGAAGCCCGGAATATCGGCATAACCGATGCGCACCGCGTTCTCTGCGCGATCGGCCAGACGGCCCAGTCCCGAGCCGAGCACGATCGCGACGCGCGGTGCGCGCTTGCCGAGGCGTCCGCGGATCGCGTCGGCGACGCGGCTGACCATTTCGTCGTCCGCGGTGCGGCTCACAGCAGAATCCCCGCGATGGCGGCCGAGAGGAAGTTGGCAAGTGTGCCGGCGAGCATCGCGCGGAGGCCCAGGCGCGCCAGATCGGACTTGCGATTGGGCACCAGCGCGCCAATGCCGCCGATCTGAATGCCGACCGACGAGAAGTTCGCAAAGCCCGCGAGCGCAAAGGACGCGATGGTGAAGGAGCGCGGATCGATCGTGCCCTTCATCGGGCCCAACTGCGAGAACGCGATGAATTCATTGAGTACCGCGCGCGTGCCAAGGAGCCCGCCGATGGCACCGCTGTCTTTCCATGGCACACCGAGCGCCCACGCCACGGGACGGCCAACCCACGCAAACACGGTCTGCATATCGGCGGGGAACCAGCTGGCGACGCCATGGACCCAGCCCATGCCGCCATTGACCAGCGCAATCAACGCCACGAATGCGATCAGCATGGCGATCACGTTGAGCATGAGGCCCAGGCCCTCGCTCGTACCGCGTGCCGCGGCGTCAAGCAGATTCACGTCATGCTTGGGAATGTCGATCTTGACCGTGCCGGATGTTTCCGGCACTTCGGTTTCGGGCTCGAACATCTTGGCCATCATGATCGTGCCGGGCGCGGTCATGATGACGGCACTGAGCAGATGGCGCGCGTCGACGCCGAACGCGATGTACGCCGCCATGATCGAGCCGGACACGTGCGCCATGCCGGCGGTCATCACCGTCATCAGCTCCGACTGCGTCATCCGATCGAGAAACGGACGGATCGTCAGCGGCGCTTCCGTCTGGCCCATGAAGATCGACGCGCCGACGTTGAGACTCTCCGCACCGCTCGCGCCGAGGAGCTTGGTCATCACGACGGCACACGCGCGCACCACGATCTGCATCACGCCGAGGTAATAGAGAATCGCGAAGAGTGCCGAGATGAAGATGATCGCCGGCAGCAGCTGGAACGCGAAGATCACGCCAAGCTTGGAGTCGGGCTTGCCGAGCTCGCCAAAGACAAACTCGGAGCCGACATAGGAATAGTGCAGGACGGCGGTGATGAAATCGCCCAGATGCCGAAAGAGATCCTGGCCAAAGGGCACGCGGAGCACAAAGATCGCAAAGAGGAACTGCAGGCCGAGGCCCCACGCCACCGTGCGCCAGCGAATGGCGGCGCGGTTGTGGGACATGAGATAGCCGAGCAGCAGGATCAGCGCGATGCCGATGAATCCGGTCAGGCGCGCGAAGAGCGATACGGCGGCGGCAGGCGGAGCGGGAACAGCGGTGGGCGGCGGTGCGACCACCGGTGTCTGGGCCGCAACCGGCGCGGCTTGCGCGAGCAGCGAATGCATCCCGTGCCCCATGGCGCTCGGGATGAGCCATATCGCCACGATCGCCACCACCATGCCACCGAATCCCAACAGAAATTGCCGCACCGGCGAACGCTTCATGACTGCACTCCGCTGGAGACTACGGGTGACTGGCCAGATCGGCGCGGGCGAGCCCCAGCAGGGCCTGCCGCTCGGGCCAGGGAAGGAACGCGTGCTCGAAGGCCGTGAGAGCCATCGTCTGCAGATCGCCCATGGGAAAACCGAGGGCGTCGTGCGCCAGCTGATACTCATGCGTGAGCGACACGCCGCTCATCAACCAGGAATCGGTGCAGAGGGTGACGGGAATGCCCTCGTCATAGTAGCGCCGCACCGGATGGTCGGCGGCACGCGCCACCACCCGCGTCTGCACATTGCTGGTGATGTTGATCTCGAGGCAGATCCGCCGGTCGCGCACATACTGGAGCAATTCGGCGTTCTCGTAGAGCCGGGTGCCGTGACCAATGCGAATGGCGCCGCACGCGTGAATCGCTTCAAAAATCGACAACCATCCGGCCGCTTCGCCGGCATGCACCGTGATACCCAGCCCGCCGCGCGCAGCATAGTCGAAGGCTTCGCGGTGCTCTTCGGGAGGATGCCCGGCTTCGGGTCCCGCGATATCGAAGCCCACCACGCCGGCATCGCGCATCCGCACCGAATGCTCCGCGATCTCCATCGAGTGCTCCGCGCCGCGGTTGCGGAGCGCGCAGTTGATGATCCGTGCGACCACACCGGTATCCCGCTCGCCGCGCTGAAAGCCGCGCCATTGCGCCGCCACCACGTCGTCGAGCGTGAGCCCTTCCTGCGTGCTGAGCGCGGGACAGTAACGTACCTCCAGATAGCGGAGCCCGTCAGCCGCAGCGTCGAGCACCATTTCATACGCCACCCGCTCCAGCGCTTCGGGGCGCTGCAGCACGGCGATCGTGTATTCGAAGCGGGCGAGATAGTCCTCCAGATGCCGCGCATCGGCCACAATCATCCATTGCCGGAGCTGCTCGGGATCGCGCGACGGCAGATCGACGCCGGCAGTGCGAGCGAGTTCCAGCATGGTCGTGGCGCGAAGCGAGCCATCGAGATGCACGTGCAGCTCGGCCTTGGGCATCCGCCGGATACGCTCATGCATCGGCGGCGGTCGAGCGGGCGGAGCGGTAGACGCGCAGAATCGCGCCGGCCGGGAGTGGCTCCGCGCGATCGACTTCGATGCCGCGGCCGTCGGTGGCCCGGGCCTCACCCGCCCTGAGGGCGAGCGCCAGCGGCGGGTCGTGAAGGTCCAGCAGTGCCGTGACCGTGGTGCCGCCAGGCACGCGGACCATGGTCCCGTTGAGGAACACAGGGAGAAGCTCGGCTGTCACGCAGGTAAATATCCCGTCACAAGTATCATTCCAGCAACGTCACAGCGCTTGCGAGGGTAACAAAGCGGGTATTCGTTTGGCCCGACCCCGCACCCGGAGCCTGTTTGAATCATCGCGTTCTCGTGGTTGACGACGAGCCCGACATCACGGCCCTGGTGGCGTACCACCTGGCCAAGGCCGGGTACCGGGTGTCCACGGCGAGCAACGGGACCGAGGCGCTCAAGGCCGCGCGGGAAGAGCGTCCCGACGTGGTCGTCCTCGATCTCATGCTGCCGGGTGTCGGCGGCTATGACGTGCTGGCAGAGCTCCGCAAGCGCGACGAGACGCGGGACGTGGGGGTGATTCTCCTGACCGCCCGTCGCGACGAGCCCGACCGGATCCGCGGTCTGACCCTTGGCGCCGACGATTATCTCACCAAGCCCTTCTCGCCGGCCGAACTCGTGCTGCGCGTCCAGGCGATCCTCCGCCGGCTGGCCGCACCCCCGGTGGCTGCGGGCTCGACACTCGTCGTGGGCGACCTTGCCATCGACCGCGCGGCTCACCGCGTCGGCTTCGAAGGGCGGGAGTTGAACCTGACCGCCACCGAGTACAAGCTCCTCGTCACCCTGGTCGAACGGCGCGGTCGGGTGCAGTCGCGGCCGCACCTCCTCGAAACGGTGTGGGAGGCACAGCCGGACATTCAGACTCGCACGGTAGACATGCATGTGCAGCGGCTTCGCACCAAACTCGGGGAGATGGGCGCGATGATCGAGACGGTTCGGGGGTTTGGATACCGGTTTGCGGCGGCCGACCGGAGCGCACGCCCGAAGTGAGATTCGTCGCCAGGCTCGTCCTGGGAACACTGAGCGTCGTTGCGATCACGCTGCTGGTGCTTTTCTGGGGCTGGCCCCACAGCATCGTGGGCGCGGTCACGGTGGCATTGCTCGTCGCACTCGCGCTTGCCTGGCTTGCCGGCCGCTCCATCGCGGGCCCGCTGGTGGCCCTCTCGCAGGCCGCGGGCGCGATCGCAGCCGGCGCCTCGCCGCGCTTTCCCCGCTCCGGCATTCCCGAAGTCGATACGCTCGTGCAGGCCCTCCGCAGCATGCATCGCGATCTCGCCGACCGCTTTGCCGACGTGCAGCGCGAAAAAGCCGAGAGCACGGCGATTGTCGACGCGATGGTGGAAGGCGTGATCGCCTCAGATGCGCGCGGCCGCGTGGTGACCGCCAATCCCGCGGCGCGCCGGCTGCTGGGCTATCCGGGCGATGGGCCGCTTCCTGACCTGCCGACGCTCTTCCGTGTGAAGAGCGCGCGCGAAGCGGTGGATGACGTGCTCGCCGGCATCCCGGTCCGCGATCGCGAGATCGAACTCGACGGCCAGATTCTCTCGCTCAACGCCCGTCCGCTGCCGCAGAGCGGCGCCGTGCTCGTGCTGCACGATCTCACCGCCATCCGCCGGCTGGAAGCGGTGCGCCGCGATTTTGTCGCCAACGTGTCGCACGAGCTCAAGACGCCGCTGACTTCCATTTCCGGCTACGCCGAGACGCTGGCCGACCCCGGACTCGATGCGGCCACACGGCAACGCTTTACGAGCACCATTCTCACCAACGCACGGCGGATGCAGCGGCTGGTGGACGACCTGCTCGATCTGTCGCGAATCGAATCGGGGCGCTGGACGCCGCGTCCCGAGCCGATCGACGTCGACGCGATCACGACGGAGAGCTGGAATAGCCACGAATCGCGCGCAGTTGCGCGAGGTGTGACGCTGAGCCGCGAGATCGCGCCCGATGCCGTGCGCCTCGTGGCCGACCCCGAGGCGGTCCATCACATCCTCGGCAATCTCTTCGACAACGCCATCCGGCACGTCGCGCCGGGAGGCCGGGTCATTCTCCGATCGGTCCGGGAGGACGGTGGAATCACGGTGAGCGTGATCGACAACGGCAGCGGCATTCCGGCCGAGCACCTGCCGCGGATCTTTGAACGGTTCTACCGGGTCGATCCGGCGCGCTCGCGCGACGAAGGCGGCACCGGCCTGGGGCTCGCGATCGTCAAGCACATGGTCGAGGCACACGGCGGCCGGGTGAGTGCCGCGAGCGCGCCGCGTGAAGGCACGACGGTGTCGTCGTGGTTTCCCGATGCGACGGCTGGGCCGACGCGGATTGGGCCTGAGACCTGAGTCCTGAGACCTGAGTCTTTTTGTCACTCTGAGCGCAGCTTGTTGTCATCCGGAGCGCAGCGAAGGATCTCGGTGCGGGCGTGACCATGGGACAGTGGTGCTGCGCGCCTGCAGTGCGATCCCTGCACCCCGACCCGCCCCGATGGCGCACTGACGCCGCTTCGCACCACCGTCCCATGGTCCGCCCCGTGATTCGTGCCACGGGGTTGTGCCGG
>DATAVM010000024.1:0-36201 GCA_036267775.1 Gemmatimonadales bacterium | reverse complement strand
TCACGATCGTCGGTGGTCTCCACGAACTCGCGCTGACGCCGCCGCTGGGCTGGAACTCGTGGAACGTGTGGGGCCCGCGCGTCGATGATGGCAAAGTGCGCGCGGCCGCGGACGCACTCGTGAGCAGCGGACTCGCGGCTGAGGGATACACGTATGTGAACATCGACGACGCGTGGGAAGGACCGCGCGACGCCAATGGTGAGATCACCACCAACGCCAAGTTCCCCGACATGAAGGCGCTGGCGGACTACGTGCACAGCAAGGGCCTCAAGATCGGCATCTACTCGGGGCCGGGTCCCAGGACGTGCCAGGGATTTCCCGCGAGTTATCAGCACGAAGCGCAGGACGCAGCGACCTGGGCCAAATGGGGATTTGACTACATCAAGTACGACTGGTGTTCGTACGATCAGGTCGAACCCAATCGCGACAGTCTGCCGGGATTGCAGAAGCCGTACACGCTGCTGCGCAGTGTGCTCGACGCGATCGATCGCGACATGGTGATGTCGCTCTGCCAGTATGGCTGGGGCAAGGTCTGGACGTGGGGCGGCGATATTGGCGGCAATCTCTGGCGCGTCACCGGCGACATCACCGACAGCTGGAACAGCATGTCCGGCATCGGTTTCGCACAGACCGGACATGAACAGTTTGCCGGCCCCGGCCACTGGAACGACACGGACATGCTCGCCGTCGGCAAACTCGGCTGGGGCGACACGCTGCTCCGCACCACGCGTCTCACGCCGGATGAGCAGATCACGCACCTGACGCTCTGGTCGCTGCAGGCGGCACCACTGCTGGTCGGCACCGATCTTTCCCAGCTCGATACCTTCACGACCAACCTGCTCGGCAACGCCGAGGTCCTGGCGGTCGACCAGGATCCGCTGGGCCGCGCGGCAGGGCGCACCGTGCGTGACGGTCGGGTGGAGATCTGGTCGCGTCCGCTCGCCGATGGGACGATCGCGGTCGGCTTGTTCAACCGCGACATCGTGCCGCGGGCCGTGACGGTCAAATGGTCCGATCTGGGAATTGCTGGCAGCCATGCGGTGCGTGATCTGTGGCGGCAGAAGGATCTCGGGCCGCGCGTCGCTTCGTTTACCGCCACGGTCGCGCGGCACGGCGCAGTGCTCGTCCGGATTGGCACGCCTCGCAGCGACACGGCTGCGGCACGGTGAATGAGGCACCGGATGATTTTGCGGGACGTGTCGCGCTCGTCACTGGCGCGGCTCGCGGGCTCGGGCGCGCCATTGCCGCACGTCTCTGCGAACGCGGCGCCGCGGTGGCGGTGCACGTGCGCGATCAGGCGCGGGCCGACGCTGTGGCCAGCGCACTGGGAGAACGCGCGTTTGGCATTGGCGGAGACCTGGGCGCGAGCGGTGTGCCGGAGGATCTTGTGCGCCGCACCGTTGAGCGCTTTGGCCGCGTGGACATTCTCGTCAACAACGCCGCCCTTGCGCGCTCGACGCGCTTTGGCGCGCTCAGCGCCGACGAGTGGCGCGACGCGATGGAAATCAATCTCACCGCGCCGTTTCTGCTGATCAAAGCGGCGGTGCCGGCGATGCGAGCGCAACAGTATGGCCGCATCGTCAACATGTCGTCGTCGGCGGGCCGCACGGTGAGCACACTGGGTGGCGCTCACTACACAGCATCCAAGGCTGGACTGCTTGGCCTCACGCGCGCCGCGGCCAAGGAGCTCGGCCCGCTGGGCATCACGGTCAACGCGATCTGCCCCGGAATGATCGACACCGAATTGACGCACGAGCATGCCGCACCCGATCTGCTGGAGCGTCTGGCCGCAGCGTATCCGGTGCCGCGCCTTGGTACGTCGCTCGAGGTGGCGGACCTCGTCTGCTTTATCGCATCCGAAGCTGCCGGCTACATCACCGGCACATCGCTCGATATCAATGGCGGCGATCTGATGATGTAGCCCGGGAGTCGCATGAAGGAGAACACCAGAGTATTTGCGGCACTGGCGGTGGCCCTTGCCGGTGGAATCGCGATCGGGGCGAGCGGTAACGCTTCGCTCGTGCATGCTGCCGACGCGATCGCGCCGATCGGTGCGATGTGGGTCAATGCGATCCGGATGACGGTGATCCCGCTCGTCGTGTCGCTGCTGATCACCGGCGTCGCGTCGGCCGCCGATATCCGCTCGATCGGTCGCCTCGGCGGGCGCACGCTCGTCACCTTTGTGCTGCTCGGTGCGGCCAGCGCGGTGCTGGTCGTGCCGCTGGTGCCGCTGCTCTTCAAGGCGCTGCCGGCGGGCGCGCGTCCACCGATTCCAGCCGGCGCGGCGGAAGCCGCGGGCCTCCTTGCCAGCGGCGGTCAGACGCAGACGCTGGGCACATGGCTGGTGTCGTTGATTCCGCCCAATCCGGTGGCGGCGGCCGCGAGCGGTGCAATGGTGCCGCTGATTCTCTTTACACTGCTGCTCGCGGTGGCGATCGTGCAGAGCGCGCCGCAGACACGCGACACGCTCGCAGGGTTCTTCACGGCACTCGGCGACGCAATGCTGCGCATCGTACGCTGGGTCGTGCTGGTCGCGCCGATCGGCGTCTTTGCGCTGGTGCTGCCGGTGGCGGCGCATGCGGGCGCTGGCGTGGCGGGTGCGATCGGCTTCTACATCGCCGTGTACGCCGGCGGGAGCATGGTGCTCATGCTGCTGCTCTATCCGCTCGTCGCGGCAGTGGCCGGCGTGCCGATGCGGCGCTTTGCACGCGCGGCGCTCCCGTCGCAGCTGATCGCCTTCAGCTCCTCCTCGTCGATTGCGTCCTTGCCTGCGTTGATCGAGAGCGGCGAGGTGGGACTTGGATTGTCGCCGAGCGTGACGGGGTTCGTGCTGCCGCTCGCGGTATCCACGTTCAAGCTTGCCGGGCCGATTGCGTGGACCACCGGCGCACTCTTTGTCGGCTGGTTCTACGGCGTGCCGCTCAGCACCGGCGACCTGCTGTTGATCGCCTTTGCGGCGATCTTCCTGTCGTTCGCGGCCCCGGGCGTGCCCCGCGGCGCGTTCATCATGCTGGCGCCACTGTTCGCCGCCGTGCATCTGCCGATCGAAGGGATCGGCATTCTGATCGCCGTCGATGCGATCCCCGATACGTTCGTGACCGTCTTCAATGTCACGGGTGATCTTGCCGCGGCGGCGATTGTTGCCGGGCGGCAGGAAGCCGCCGCGCGATGATCCGGCGATGCGCGCTCGCATGTGCCGCCGCGGTACTGCTTCCGCTGCACCGCGCTCACGCCGCCGACACGCTCTTTGTGGTCCCGGGAAGCCACCTCGACCTGGGATACACCGCGCCGCTTTCCGTGGTGCGCGATGAGCGCGTGCACATCATCGATCTCGCGATTGCCGATGCGGAGCGCGATCCGGGATTCGTCTGGTTTGAGGAGGGCGGCTGGTCCGTCGAAGCGTGGCTCGATCACTATCACGCCGACTTTGCGCGCATTGCGCTGTTGCGCAGCCTGGTAATGAGCGGGCGGATCGGCGTAGGCGCGACCTTGTTGAGCGCGCATGGCGCGGCGTTTCCCGCAGCACTCCACCTCCTCACCATGCACCTCGACCGCATCGAACGCGAACTGGGGCGGCGCCCTGTGGTCGCGGTGCTCAACGATGTGCCGTCGGCACCCGAAGCCCTTGTCGATGCGCTTGCGGCTGCCGGCATTCACTATCTGCTCGCGGCGCCCAATCAGACGTTTACTGCGCCGCTTCCCGCCACGCTGGTGCAGCGGCCGTTCTACTGGGAATCGTCGCGTGGTGCCCGCGTGCTGACGTACATCGATCCCGACGGCTACATGAGTGGTGCGGCCCGTTGGGGATTGCCGCCGCAGTGTGCTCGCGCGTTCAATCCGCGGCTCTTCCCGCGCGATGCCAGCGATGCTCAGGTCCTGGCCGCCGGGGCAGGGCAGGAGTTTGCGCACCGCGCGGGCGCGTTGCCGATCGACATCGTCCAGGACTCCTATGACAACTGGGAGCCTGATTGCGCCGAGCAACTGCCGGCGACGGTGCGGCAGTGGAACGCGGGGCATCGGGACGAGCAGATTGTGCTGGCCACGCCGGAACGCTATTTCCGCCAACTGGAGCGTCGCTTTGGATCGCGACTCCCGGTGCGGCGCGGTGAGTGGGGCGGTGACTGGGACCGGTTGCGCGCGACCGAGCCGGTCTGGAGCTGGCGGCTGCGTCGCGCCATGGGGGCGGTGACCGCGACGACGCCATACGCGGCACGCCTGGCACTCGCCACCGTCCTCGATCACAACGTCGGCCTTGGGCCGCGCTGGGCCGGAAACGTCTCCGCTGCAATTGCCATGCAGCATGTCCACGAGGTCGCTGCTCTCTATCACGACGCGGTGAGCGGCGTGCTCGGCGCGGCCGGCGTGAATGCGGTGCCGCCGCCACTCGCGGCCCCTGCGGCCAGACAGTGGCCTGCCGCGTGGAGTCCGCTCGTCGGTGCGCGCGACGGCGTTGCGCGCGTGCGCATCGGTCCCGGCTTTCCGCACGCGCGCGTCGATGATTCGCTGGTGATTGTTCCCAGTGACGTGCGCGTGGCCGCCGACCCGGCGCGCCTGCTCGCGAGCGTCCGGCTCGATCGCCCTGCGCTCGAAGCGAGAGCGGGCGATCACTTCCGTGCGGTGCTCGAGATCCGTCTTGCGGTCCCGCGCGACTCGGTGCGGATTGCGCCCGCGAGCGTAGCCGATGCGATCGACAATCACTGGCTTCGCGGTGCGGCGCCCGCGACGATCGTGTCGCCCGACGGCGTGCGCGTGATCGCTCCGGGATTCTCACTCGATGCGCGCGGGCCGTTGCTCATCGACTGGAGCCTGGCGCGCGATCCGACCGATCCACGCGTCACCTGGCTCCAGGCCGTCGCGTTTCTCGATGCGCTCGATGGCCAGGTGGACACCGGCGTGCTGCGCGCCCCGTTCGCGGCGCTCTATCCGGGTGAGCCGCCGGTGACGGACTTTGAGCTGGAACTCACCCGGGTGGCGCGCTGACCTGCGAGCGATAGATTCCGGGCATGCCCTGTCTGATGGTGGTGCTCGCCTTTGCCACGCCGCGGCTGGTGGTCGCACTGCTGTGGCTCTTCACGCAGTGGTTTCACGGCATCTTCTCGACAGCGCTCCTGCCGGTGCTCGGCTTTTTCTTTCTTCCCACCACGCTGCTCTGGTACACCGCCGTACAGCACTGGTTTGACGGCCAGTGGACCCTGGTCCCGATCGCCGGCATGGTGCTCGCCATCATGATCGATCTGGCCCCGACGCGCGCCCGGCGCCGCCGCGCAGCGCAGGACAACAACGATTAGGCGGCTGATTGCGGCGACGGGATTCCTGCTCGTCGCTGCGGTAGTGGCGGGGTGTGGCACGTCGGTCGACATCCCCGGTGGTTTGCGTGGCGTGAGCACCATCGACGTCCACGATTTTGTGGCCGCATGGCAGCGCCTCGAGCCAGGCGACACACTCTGCGCGGCGCTCGAGCGCTACTTCGAGGAAGGAACGCACGGCCTGCGCGCGTATCGCCTCAAGTTTGCCGTGGGACGCCCCGCGCTCTGCCACGCCGTGCTCAACGCTCCGGCCAAGTACGCCGCCGTCCTTCCGGAGCTTCCCGCCATCGACTCCGCCGCGGACCAGCTGCGCGATCTTTTTGCGGGGTTCAAGGCCAACTATCTCGAAGCGCGGCTGCCGGCGGTATATCTGCTGGTGGGCACCGGCGTGGCAAACGGTGCGGCGACTACCGGCGGCAATCCGTTTGTGCTCGTGGCCATCGAGAACAATGCCAGCATCGCGAGTATCCGATCCACGGTCGCGCATCAGTTCGGCTACACGCAGCAGCACTACCCCGCGATTGGTGCGATGACGACCGGTCCGGCCTTCCTGCGCGCCTCGCTGTTGCGTGAGTCGATCGCCGCGGGGTGTGCCGACTTTCTCGCGGAATTGCTCACCGGCGATGCCGAGCGTCATCCATCGGCTGAGGAACACGAGGCCGACTACTGGAAGGAGTTCCAGAACGAGATGCACGGCAAGGTATACGACCGCTGGCTCTTCAACGCCGGCAACCCGCGGCTGGGCGATCGGCCGGCCGAGCTGGGGCGGTTCATCGGATACCGGATCGTGAGGGCGTACTACGATCGCAGCGGCGACAAGGAAGCGGCACTCCACGACATTCTGCATATCCAGGATTTCGACAAGTTCCTCGCGGCGAGCGGGTATCAGGGGTGAGACCTGAGGCCTGAGGTTGTCGGTCTTCTGCGCCGAGCTTCTTGCTTGTCATTCTGAGCGAAGCGAAGAATCCCGTGATCGAGGCCCTCGTGGGGCTCGGCACTCGGGTCGCTGCCTATCGCAGTGCGTGCGCGCCGAACACGGCAAGTATCGCCGCCAGCTGACCGACGAACACGTCGCCGGGATAGTGTACCCGCAGGACCACACGACTTGCTCCCACCAGCAATCCCAGAACCACCAGCGGCCCCGCCAGTGCGGGAAAGGCCAGCGCGTAACTCAGCGTGACCGCCAGCGCCGCGGTGGCATGTCCCGATGGAAACGAGAATCGATCGGGACAGCGGATGAGCGCCGGCAAGGGCGGGCGGGCCCGGCTCACCATGTGCTTGGTGATCTGCACCACCAGGTGCGACGCGGCGAGCGCGATGGCCGCGTCGATGCTCGCGCGCCGTGGCCAGTGCGGCAGACCCAACGGCAGCAGCGCGGCGCCGACGGCGACTGGAGCGCTTCCCAGGTAGGTGAGTGCGATCCAGCTGCCGCGCAGCGCGGCGTTCGAGCTGTCACGCAAGCCATAGCGCACCAGCATGCCGCGATCGCGCGCATCGAGGCGGCCGATCCATCGCGCGACGGCCGTCACGCGGCCGCTCCGGCCAACGCCTCCTCGCGCGGCGCGCTGAATGCCGATGCGAGCGGCACGCCGTGATACGCTGTCGGCGTATCGATGCCGAGCGCCCACGGAATCGTGGCGGCCACGTCGAGCAGGCGCGTGCCGGCGGGCAATTCACCGGGGAGAATCTGTCCGCCGGCAAGGACAATCGGGATCGTGGTGTCGAGCGGATGCCGGCTGTCGTGGTCGCGGGGATCGACACCGCCGCCGCCGTGATCCGCCATCGCGATCAGCAGCGTCGACGGGTCGTCCAGTACACCGGTGCGTTCAACGAGCGCGCCGAGGAGCTGATCGAGGTTGCGCGCCGCGCGGGCGTAGTGCGCGGAGGTCCAGCCGGACGCGTGGCCGGCGCGATCGGCATCGGGCCAGTGCAGGAAATAGAGTCCGGGAAGACGACGGTCAAGCATTGTTGCGGCGGTGGCGGCGATCTCGGCCGCATCCTCGCCGGCAAAGGTGATGGTGGCATTGAGCCGTGATCCCACGCGGGCCGCCAGCCCGCGGTAGGCGCGCGCAATGTTGTGCAGGTAGGCGTGCACCGGAACGCCGTGCTCGGCCAGCAGGACCGGCAGCGGCAGCAGTCCCGCGCGCGGCAGGCCAAAGCGATCGTTCATGATGCCGTGTGTCTCCGGTGCGACGCCGGTAAAGAGCGACGTCATCGCCGCTGCTGTCACGCTGGGCAGCACCGTGCGCCCGGCAAAGGTGCGTGCGCCGCGCTGCGCGAGGGCCTTGAAATGCGGCAGCGGAAAGAGTGCAACCGAATCGGACCGCACGCCGTCGAGTACCACCAGAACGATCCGCCGGATGTTCGCGGGATGCTGCATGGCTTCCTCCTGGAGAGCGAAAAACGTTCTCCACAACACGCTCGACAGGCGCGGTGACGATTCCGCAACGACCGTGTCGCGGCCGTGTCGCATATGCAGATCGCTGTGGAGATGTGGATCGGCACGCGACCGTGACGCCCCGGTGACGCGATCGTCGAGTGCGCGGCCGATCATGATGTTCGCCATGACCCAACCGACTCGCGCGCCGCGCGCGCTCTACTGCACCGATACCTATCCTCCGCAGCTCAATGGCGTGTCCGTCGTGACGTCATTGTCCGTGACGGGCCTTCGCGAACGCGGCTGGGATGTGGAAGTGGTTGCGCCGCGCTATCCCGCCGCCGCCACCGATGTGTTCGATCGCGGTCCTGGCGGCTGGTCGTGCGGTGTCACGGCGCTGCCCAGCATGCCGCTTCCGCTCTATCCCGACATCCGGCTCGCGGCACCAGCGTGGCGCGATGTCGCGGATGTCGTAAGCGAGTTCCAGCCCGACATCGTCCACTGCGCCACCGAATTCATGATCGGCCGAATGGGACAGCGCGCGGCGTTGCGGCGCGGCACGCCGGCGGTCTCATCGTACCACACGGATTTCTCGCGCTATACCCAGGCGTACGGGGTGCCCTGGCTCAGGAAGCCGGTCCACGACTATCTCACGCGCTTTCATCGCCGCAGCAAGCGCGTGTACACGCCGGGTGTGCCGGCGCGCGACGAACTCCATGCCGGTGGCGTGGCACCGGTTGAGGTATGGGGACGCGGCGTCGACATCGATCTCTTTTGTCCCGCCCGCCGCGACGCGATGCTTCGCCAGGCGTATGGTGCCGACGATACGTTCCTCTTTCTGCATGTGGGACGACTCGCGGCGGAGAAGGGTGTCGAGCGGATTCTCGCGGCCTTTGCGGCGGCACGAAACGATGCCACGCTCGCCAGGCCGATTCGCCTTATTGTGGCGGGGAGCGGCCCGCGTGAATCAGTGCTGCGCCAATGCGCCTCTGACGGTGTGACATTCCTGGGCGATCTCGATCGCCGCACCGTGCTGCCGCAACTCTACGCCAGCGCCGATGCCTTTGTCTTCGCCTCGCACACCGAAACCCTCGGCCTGGTCGTGCTGGAGGCGATGGCGAGCGGCCTGCCGGTGATTGCAGTCCCCGCCGGCGGTGTGGCGGATCACCTCCGCGATGGTGTCAACGGGTTGGCTTGCTCGCCGTCCGATATTCCGGCGATGGCGAACGCCATGGTGCGGATCGCGTCGTCCGACAGCCTCCGGCAGACACTTGCCACGGCAGCGCGTCACACGGCGGAAGGACTTTCCTGGGCGCGCGAGCTCGACCGGCTCGACGTCAGCTATCGCGAGGTCTGCGGGATGTGAGGACTGAGGCCTTTTTTTGTCATCCTTGAGCGCAGCGAAGGATCTCTGGCCCCGGATGACCCCCCGCGTTGCCCCGCCGGCTGACCCGCCGCATCTTTGCGGCCATCTCAGCCCAGGAACCACTCTGCCCTGGTCCTTCTTTCTCGGCGCCTTCTCCACCATCCTGACGCCGGGCCCCAACATGCTGTACACCGCGGCAGCGGGCGCGGGGCGCGGCATGCGTGGCGGAGCGATCGCCGCAGTTGCCGTTGGCCTGGGCGGCGTGTGCTACACGCTCGCCACTGTGCTCGGCATTTCGGCCATGATCACCGCCTATCCGCCTCTTTTCCGGGCCATTCAGATCGTCGGGCTCACCTATCTGGCCTGGCTCGGCGTGCGCCTCCTCTATCGGGCGCGTGAAGCCGGGACGGCGGCTGAGCCCGCGCGAGTCGACCTGGGGATCTTCCGTGGTGGCCTCATCATCTCGCTCACCAACCCATTGCTCGCGGTCTTCTTTCTGTCATTCCTGACCGGCTTTGTGGTGCCGGGCCATGGCAGCGTGCCGCTGCAGCTCTTGCGGCTGGGGCTCACCTTCAACGCTTGCGCCTTCACCGCGATGTTGTCGGTCGGGCTGCTGGCGGGCAGGGCCGGGCAGGTGCGAGTCGCGAGCCCGCGTTTCCGGCAGATCATGCGGGGCGTGACCGGCCTCATCTTTGTGGCGCTGGCGGTCCGCACGGCCGTCCGGATGCTGTCGTAATACACCGGAGACTGGTCGAGGTCCGATTTGACCGCTCCCGGCGCTTCCCCTACTCTCCACCGTCACTCTTCCCCAAGGCTTTTCATGTCTGGCGCCACCAAGCATCGCTGGGATGATGTCCGGCTCGACGACCTCTCCGGCACCATCAGCCGGAAGATGCTCTACACCGACAAGATGATGATCGCGCAGGTGTTTCTGAAGAAGGGCGCGATCGTGCCGGCGCACGAGCATCACAACGAACAGATCACCTACATCCTCGACGGTTGTCTGCGATTCTGGCTGGGCGCCCACGCCGACGCGCCGGGCGATGAGTACGTCGACATTCACGCCGGCGAAGTGCTGCTGATTCCCAGCAATCTCCGCCACCGGGCCGAGGCGCTCGAAGAGACGCTCGATCTGGACGTGTTCAATCCGCCGCGCGAGGACTGGATTGCGGGCGCGGATCAATACCTGCGCGGGAAGTAGCGCCATGGACTTTGGCTTGCGCGACAAGGTGGCCCTGGTCTGCGGCGCGAGCCGCGGGATTGGCTTTGCCACGGCCGACGAACTCGCGCGCGAAGGGATGGCGCTGGCGATTTGCTCGCGCGACGCCGCCTCGATCCAGATGGCGGCACAACGACTCGGGCCGCGGAACGTCCCGCTGTTGCCGCTCGTGGCCGATCTCGCCACGCCCGAAGGCATCGCACATGTGAGCAAGGAGACGCAGCGCCGCTTTGGACGCGTCGATGTGCTCATTACCAATACCGGCGGTCCGCCCACCGGGGCAACACTCTCGCACGACTGGGCTGCGTGGGATGCGGCGGTCGCGCTGCTCCTGCGGAGCGCGGTGGAATTGACCCGCGCCTTTGTACCCGGCATGCGCGAGCGGAAGTGGGGGCGGGTAATCGGCATTACCTCGCTTGCCGTCAAGGCACCGGTGCCTTCGCTGGTGCTCTCCAACAGCCTCCGCGCCGCGGTCACCGGTTACTTTCGGACCTTGGCCGACGAGGTCGCGGCCGACGGCGTGACGGTCAATACCGTCCTGCCGGGCTACACCGAGACCGAGCGACTGCGCGATCTTGCGGATGCGACCACCAAGCGGACCGGTGCGTCCCGCGAATCGGTCTACGAACAGTGGCGCGCCACCACGCCGGCGCACCGCCTGGGCAAACCCGAGGAACTGGCGGCAGTGGCCGCGTTTCTCGCTTCGGATCGTGCCGGGTTCGTGACCGGCCAGGCCATCTGTGTCGATGGTGGTGCCGTGCGTTCGTTGCTCTAGTTCCCCCCAACCAGCAAGGGCCGAGGATTCGATGAGCCGCATCAACGAAACGAAGTGGATCTGGCGCGACGGCAAGTTCATCCCGTGGGCCGAAGCACAGGTCCACGTGCTCGCGCATTCGATGCAGTTCGGCTCTTCCGCCTTTGAGGGGATCCGTTGCTACAACACGCCGTCCGGCCCCGCGATCTTCCGCCTGGAAGACCACCTGCGGCGCCTGATCAATTCGTGCCGGATCTACCGCATGGAAGTGCGCTATACGGTCGACGAGCTGGTGAATGCGTGCTGCGAGCTGGTCGAGCGCAATGCGATTGACTCGTGCTACATCCGGCCGATGGTGGTTCGCGGCTATGGTGCGGCCGGCATGGTGCCGTTTGATTCACCGATCGAGGTCTACATCCCGTGCTGGCCCTGGGGCACCTACCTCGGCGAAGGCGCGCTGGAACAGGGTGTGGACGCGTGCGTGTCGAGCTGGAACCGCGTGGCGCCCAACACCATCCCGGCCACGGCCAAGGTGGCCGGCAATTACATCGGCGGTCAGCTCATCAAGATGGAAGCGCTGGCCAACGGCTACGCCGAAGGCATCGCCCTCGGCCCGGGCGGCATGGTGAGCGAAGGGTCGGGTCAGAATGTCTTTCTCGTCATTGACGGGGCGATCTGCACGCCGCCGGTGGATGGCACGCTGCTCACCGGCATTACACGGGCCAGCATCGTGACGCTCGCGGGCGACGCCGGGATCCCCGTGCGCGAACGGCCGATCGCGCGTGAACTGCTCTACACCGCGGACGAAGTATTCCTGAGCGGCACTGCGGCGGAGATCACGCCGGTGCGGAGTGTCGATCGCATTCAGGTTGGCGCGGGGCGTCCGGGGCCGATCACCTTGCAGATGCAGCAGCGCTTTCTCGATACGGCGCGCGGCGCCGCGCCGGACAAGCACGGCTGGCTGACGCCGGTACGCGCCAAGCGAGCCAACGCGTCGCGGTGAACACGCCGTTCGTTTTCCGGTATCGCTTCTGGATCTTTGCCGCGATCTTCTGGACCGGGTTTGCCTTGAACGCGGTCGACCACCTGCCGATGGGCGTTGCCATCGCACAGCTCTTTGTCGGCGTCGACGGCCTCGACGCGCCGAGAGGCCAGATCGCCCTGCACGCGGTCTTTGGCGCGGGCGCATTGTGTGTGGTGGCCGCCGCGGCACTCCGCACCTGGGCCACGGCGTACCTCAATACCACCGTGGTCCACGACGCGGAGCTCCATTCTGCCGCACTCGTTGCGGCCGGGCCGTATCGCTACACGCGCAACCCGCTGTATCTGGGCGGCACTCTTCTTTCCATCGGATTCGGCACCATCGCGCCGCGCAGCGGATTCGTGGTGATCGTGGTCGGAGTGACGCTGCTCGAAATGGCCCTGATCCGCTCGGAAGAGCCGCTGCTTCTGGCGGCGCACCCGGAGAGTTTCGCGGCGTATTGTGCGCGCGTGCCGCGATTCATTCCGTCACTCACACCGCGGTTGCCGCTCGCGGCGAGCCGGCCCCGCTGGCTGCAAGCCTATCTGGGTGAGGCCATGTTCTGGATCTTCGCGTTGGGGATGGTGCTCCTTGCCATCACCCTCAACTGGAAGACGGCGGCGATTGTTGCGGCTGCCGGGCTCATCTTCCATATCCTCTTCATCAATCTCATCCGTCGCCGGACGGCACCACCGGCTGCGTGAACGTCGCTGAGCTCGAGCTGCTGCTGTCGGAGCCGACTGCACCGCTGGTCGACGCGATGCGGCAGCTCTCTGGCGACATTCTGCTTCTCGGCGTTGCCGGCAAGATGGGCCCGACGCTCGCCCGACTCGCTCGCCGCGCCACCGACGCGACCGGCGTGCAACGGCGGATCATCGGCGTGGCCCGCTTTGCGGATCCCGCGGTTCGCGCCTCGCTCGAGCGCGAAGGAATCGAGACGATCACCTGCGATCTCCTTGATGCCGCCGCACGCCGCGCGCTGCCGGCCACGGCCAATGTGATCTCCCTCGTTGGACAGAAGTTCGGCACCACTGGTCAGGAACCCCGCACCTGGGCGGTGAACGCGTGGCTGGCAGGCACGCTCGCGGAGCAATTCCAATCCGCGCGCTTTGTCGCATTGTCTACCGGCAACGTCTATCCGCTCTGGCCGCGTGAGAGCGCCGGCCCGACGGAGAGCGATCCTGTGGGTCCGATCGGCGAATACGCGCAATCAGCACTTGCCCGTGAGCGGCTGCTGACATTTTTCAGCGAACGCCTCGACGTTGCCATGGCGATTCTGCGGCTCAACTACGCGATCGAGCCGCGCTACGGCGTGTTACGCGACATCGCCGACGCGATCTGGCAGGGCCGTCCCGTGGCGCTCGGCATGGGTACCGTCAACGTGATCTGGCAACGCGACGCCAATGCGATGGTCCTGATGGCGCTGGCGCACTGTGGTGTGCCACCAATCATCCTCAATGTGACGGGCGCCGCCGTATCGGTGCGTGCGTTGGCCGAAGGGCTTGGACGGCGACTCGCGCGCGCGCCAATCTTCTCCGGTGAAGAAGCACCAACGGCGCTGCTGAGCAATGCCGCGCGCGCGACCGCGCTCTTTGGCGCACCCCCGGTGGGGATCGAGCGGATGCTGGACGTTGTCGCCGAGTGGGTGGCGGCGGACGGTGCATCACTGGGCAAGCCCACACACTTTGAAGAGCGGAGCGGGGCGTTCTGACTCGCGCCGCACTGCGCCGTCGCCTGCGCGCGGGCATGGTGATCCCGGCGCATCCGCTCGCCCTCACGGCGCGTCGCACGCTCGACGAACGGCGCCAGCGGGCGCTGTCGCGCTATTACATCGCGGCGGGCGCGGGCGGTCTGGCCGTCGGCGTTCACACCACGCAGTTCGCCATTCGTGGCGCGGGCCTGCTGGAGCCGGTACTCGCACTCGCGGCCGATGTGGCCAGTACCGCACACCGGCGCCCGATTCTCGTGGCCGGTGTCTGCGGTCGCACACCTCAGGCCCTCCGCGAGGCGCGCCTCGCCGCCGATCTGGGATACGACACCGCGCTCGTGAGTCTGGCGGCGTTGCCGCGCGCCACCAACGCCGCACTGCTCGAGCATGTCGCCGCGATTGGCGAGGTGATGCCGGTCTTCGGATTCTATCTGCAGCCGGCGGTTGGTGGACGTCCGCTCGACTACGCCTTCTGGCGCCGCATGGTCGAGATGGACAGCGTGGTCGCGATCAAGGTGGCCCCATTCAATCGCTACGAAACGCTCGAGGTGATGCGAGCGGTGCAGGACGCCGGTGCCGGCGATCGCGTCGCGCTCTATACTGGCAACGACGATCATATCGTCCACGATCTGCTGATGTCATATACCGCCGCGCGCCGGCGTTCGGTGCACATGGCGGGCGGGCTGCTGGGCCACTGGGCGTTCTGGACCCGGAACGCCGTGGGGCTGCTGGACGAGTGTCGCGCCCTCATCCAGCGCGGCGGAGCGGTACCGCGCGCGTTGCTCGAGCGAGCCGAACAGATCACCGCCGCAAACGGTGTGGTGTTCGACGCTGGCAATCACTTTCGTGGCTGCATCCCGGGCATTCATCATGTGCTGCGACGGCAGGGACTGCTGGCTGGCGACTGGTGTCTCGATCCCGCCGAGCGGCTTTCGCCGGGGCAGGCGGCCGCCATCGACCGCGTCTGCCGCACGTGGCCACACCTCACCGATGATGACTTTGTCCGCCGTCATCTGGACGCGTGGCTCCGGTGAGGCCGTGATTCCGGTGTATCTTGAGGCCGATCCCAATCCGAGGTGATCTGTGCAGAGTCAGAGCTCGTCCAGCGTGCTGGAATGGTTCGGAGCGCCCGCCTACGGCCTGGCGTTCTTCCTGGTCCTCACGCCGCTGATCTCGATCGGCGCCAACAACTGGCCGGTGAACCTGTCGAGCGTACGCTGGCGGTACGACTTCGAGACGTCGCTGTCGGCCTTTGTCGTGGCGATCGCGATGGGATTCCTGGTGGCGTCGGTCGTGGCGGTGGGAATGGAACACCGGCTGATGCTGCGCCTGCTGGCGGTGCTCAACATCCTCGTCGGGATCGCCTACGTGCTGACCTGCGCGGACTACATGCTGGATGGTCTGCAGCTGCGCTTCAACGTCGACCACGACCGGCTCAACGCCTTCGAGCTGACCGTCATGCGCGGGATGATCATCTTCGTGCTCGGCGCCGTCCTTGCCGCGTGGTTCGGCATCGCGTCGTACCGCGCCGCCAAGCGGATCGAGGCCCTCCGTCCGCGCGATACCGGCGCGCACCCGCTCGTGGCGATCTAGCGCCCGGGCGCGCGAGCAAACGCGCGAACGTTCTCCGATTCGATTCGCGCGCGCACGGCAGGACTCAAATCGAGCAGGTCGAGCTTGGCGACGCTGGTTTCGCCCAGGCGGAGCGGCATGCCGCTGCCAAAGGTGAACCGCGCGCTTCCCACCGTGGTGAGCAGTGTGGCGAGATGGTCTTCCGGCGGTCCCCAGATCCAGGTGATGTCCCACAGGATGCGCGCGGCTTCTTCGGGCGTCGCGCCGAAGTGCACCTGCTCGACAAACTCCCGCTCGGCGTGCGTGACGATCAGGCGCAGCGCCGGGTGCTGCCGGATCAGTGTGCGGACCATCCAGGGAGCGAGCTCGGTGCTGCCGTCGATCGGGTGACGCTGGCGCCCGTCTTCCAGGCGCACGGCGAGCACCAGCGGCATGCCCGTCGCGCCACAGCGCGCGGCGAGCGCCATCATTTCCGCTCCTGCGGGCGCGACGCCGTAACAGCCGGGATCGCAACGTGCGGCTGGTGCGTTGAGTGCCGCGGCTTCGTCGAGTGCTTCGCTCCAGCCGGGGAGTCCGGGATGGATTGCCGGCACGGGACGGAGCCGCGCGTGATCGCGGCAGGCCACGTACAGCGCGGCATTGCCGGCCATCGGATCGCGCCAGAAGACCCCGGGCAGATGCGAGACCCATGCCTCGTCGATGCCGCACTGATCCATTTCATCGAGCAGACGCGGCGCGTCCCACTGTCCGATGTCACGGAACGGATACGCGCCGATGAAGGTGTTGACGTCGATGCGCATCACGTCGCTCCAAAGGCGTCGGCGGGAAAAATGGCCGCCGCGTTGCGCCAGCGCACGCGGTCGACGTCGTCCGCCGGAAGAATCCGCTCGAGATAGCGCAGCTTGGCAAGTCCTGTGTCGATGGTCAGGTCGCATCCCCAGAGCAGGCGTCCGGTGCCGACCGCAGCCACGCAGCCTTCCAGCATGCCACGATCAACGCCGCTGCCGGAGAGATCGATGAACACATTGGCCGCCGATCGCACGGCACGCAGCGTGTGCAGCCAGTCGCCGCCGCCGCCAATGTGCGCAAGGATGAACGCGACATCGCGGTGCCGCCGGGCGAGCGCCACGAGTTCTACCGCATCCGAGGCTTCCTGTCCCGGCCACTCGCGGCGGCGATGCTGCCAGATATGCTGCAGCACCGGCACGCCACGCGCTCTGGCCGCATCACCGATGGGATCGACCAGCGGATCGTCGGCGCGGCGGCTGGCGGCGAGCTTGATCCCGATCATGCCGCGATCGAGGCAGCGCGCAATCTCCGCGACGGCGTGCGCGGTATAGTTGGGGTTGACGCAGACATAACCGCGGATGCGATCGGGATGCTCCGCCATCAACGCGAGCAACGCATCGTTGCCGACCGTCACATCGGTAGGCGATGGGAAGTATGTGGGCGATGTGTGGCCCCAGCTGCCGAGAATCGACGCGACGTGTGCGGTGATGCCAATCTGCTCGCCGGCCGCCAGCCGGGAGGCATTGCGTTCGCGCCAGTCGATGCGAGCACCGGCGGCGTGATGGAAGTGGGCATGCACGTCGATCAGCATTGGGTCATGCTCCCGTCGCGAGGTCGTGCAGGGCCTGGTCCAGCGTGGTACACGCGTGCTCCACGTCGACCGCGGTGTGCGCCAATGATACAAAGTTGTAGGCACCCCGTTTCCAGAGGAGCCCGCGGGCGGCGGCCGCGACGGCCACTCGCGCCGAGATGTCCGGGGTCCGACAGTTGAGATGACACATCTCGGCAATGCCGCCCACGCTCTCGATCAATGCCGGATGCGCGGCCGCGACGCGGTGCAATCCCCGCTCGAGCTCGGCGCCACGCGCGGCGAGATGCGCGACGACCGGCTCGCGCCGAAAGATGCGTACGACCGCGCCCGCGGCGGCCAGCGAGACATATTCCGTGGCCGTCGTCGAAGAGATCCAGGTGTCGGCCACCGAGCGCATCAGTGCGGCGCGCCCGCCAACCGCGGCAAGCGGATACCCGTTGGCGAGAGCCTTGCCGATCACCATCAGGTCGGGACGCACACCCCAGCGTTCCGCCGCGCCGCCCACACTTACACGGAACGCCGTCTTGACCTCGTCAAAGATCAGCACGGCGCCGCACCGCTCGGTTTCGTCGCGCAAGGCGCGGAGCCAGGCGACATCCGGCGCTCCGTCGATCACCGGCTCCGCGACGACACACGCCAGTCTGTCGCCGCCGGCGCGGATGGCAGCCACCGTCCCGTCGATATCGTTGAACGGCACCGTGCTATAGAGCTGTCGCACAGCATCGGGCACACCGTTCGCCGAGCTGCACCAGTCGAGCCAGCCGTGATAGCCGCAGCCGAGCACGGCGTCGCGTCCGGTGGCCACGCGCGCAATGCGCACGGCGGCCGCCACCGCTTCCGCGCCGGTCTTGAGGAACCGAACCTGTTCGAGCAGCGGGATGGCAAGCGCCAACTCGGCGGCGAGCGCTTCCTCGTCGTCTGGTGCGAGCGCGCCGATGGTACCGCGCTCGACCGCATCGAATACCGCGGCATTCACAGCGGGATGACCGTAGCCGAGGGCCACGGCACCGAGAGCCATCACATAGTCGAGCCATTCACGTCCGGCGGCGTCGTAGATCCTGCAGCCGGCACTCCGCGCCAGGTGGAGCGGTGCCATCGCCGCATGATCGCCATAGAGTGCATCGGGGCGCTTGCTCCCGGTCGACGTGAAGCCGGCGACGTTCATCCGATCAGCTGCAATTCGCCAAAGCGCGCCGGATCGAACCGGTCACCGCGGAGGTAGACCCAGCCCGGTCCGCCGCTCCAGATGAGTTGTCCGGCGCGCCGCACGCGCCCTGGCTGCATTTCGTTGATCAGCAGATCGAAACGCAGCGGCTGACTCGCCTGGACCACGTCGAGCCCGGCGCACGGAATCTGTGCGGTGATGCGATAGCCGGTGCGCGTGCGCTGCCAGGCGCCGTGGGCCGGCGGCGATTGCATAGACGCATCAATGGATCGTATCCGGAGGTCGGTGTCGGGCCCCGGACGCAACAGGTAACTGATCGGTGCATGATCGGCGAGCTGCAGGCAGACCTGCACGCCGTCGGCGTGAATGTCGTCCGGGTCGTTGTCGAGCAGGAGCGGTTGCGCATCGTCCGCCCGCAGGATGACCTCGTCCTTGGTGACTTCGACGGCGACGTAGATGCCGTGCTGGTCCCAGTTGACCCATGCGCGCGTCGCAAACGCTTCGGGTCCGGCATACGGCTCTTCGCTGCGGAAATACTGGACTTCGTCGTCCAGATGCAGCGGTGCCGAGCGATCAAAGCCGGCCAGTGTGCCGTCGAGCGCGGGTGGCGCGTCGACCCACGGCGCTTCGGCCGCCGCCAACATCGGCGGGTCTTTGAGAATCGAAGGCATCGACCGCAATCCGCCGCGCCGCCCGGCGAGCGTGACGATCCGGCCCTTCTGGGTGACCACTGCATCGGCGCCGTTGATCTGCACCGTGGTGGCTTCTGCTGCGGTCGTGATGGTGAGCAGCGAGCCCGCCATCGTCGCTGCCGTCACAGTGCCGGCGAGATCGACCACCGTCGTGAGCCGGCTCGCGGGAGAGCTGAGGCGCGCCACAAAGAACGTTGCCGATGCGTTGGCGCCCGGCAGGCCGGGAGCCTGCGCGCGGAGCAGTGTCATGTCGCCCACGAGCCAGAGCCGGATCGATGCATCTCCAGCCACGGCTCGCAGTGCGATGGCGCCAGCTGCTGCCGGCGTGAACGCTTCGACATCGGAGATGAACTCGCCGGCAAGTTCTCCCGGTGCCCATGTGCCGGGCGTCTCCACCGTCACCGAGGCGTTCAGGTGCCAGGGAAGTTCGAGCTGGTGCGGATCGCGGCCGGCCAATTCGACCACATCGACCAGCCAGTCGGGGCCGAGGAGAATGCCGCGCTGTACGTCGCCCCAGCGCCCGGCCGCCCATTGCCAGACCGTACCGGCATCAAAGGCGGTCGACGAGGTGTCCGCGGCTTGCTGATCGGCGCCGTCGAGGCGCGGCGCGTTGTGCGCGAGTGTCGAGCGATACCAGAAGAGATCACGCGATACATACGAGCCGGCGCCCGGATCGGGGAGCCAGTGGACGCCATGGGCAAACACCGTCAGGTGCAGACGATCCGGATGCCCGTGCCCGCCGCCGCCGCCGCCGCATTCCAGGCTGGCGAGCACATTCCCCTCGGCCTGGCGCAGGATGGCGAGACCCTGATTTTCAAGGAGGCGACTTGCTGGCCGCCACGCCGATACGCTCTCGGGCAGCGACGGAGCCATCGTCCACAATGCCCACGCGGAGAGGTCGTGGCGGGTGCGGAACGGTGGAACGGTCTCGCCCGCTTCCACGAGATAGGAGTCATAGGTGCCTTCCGTCTGTGCCGGCCGAGCGTAGAGTGCGCGCAACCACTCCGCGATCTCCGGGTGCGCGGTGCCACCGACCCACGCCTGTCCCGCTTCCCAGCACTCGAGATACGCCGGATGCGCGAGCGACACGCCAAAGCGGGCATCCTTGCGTGCGGGGAACGTGAGGTCGGGAAGCGCTGTCGTGGCTGGCGCCATCAGTGCCATCGCGAGGTGCTCTGCCACTTCGGGATCGGCCAGAAGATCGGCGCCAGCCGCGCGGGCCCAGCTCAGACCGATCAGCAGGCCGCGCAACGCAAAGAGATGATAGTTCTCCCCTTCGAACCACATGCCGTCGGCGCCAAAGCCATCGGCGAGATGTCCCATCAGCCCAGTGCGACCTTCGATCGCCATGCTGAGGAGGTCATCGTCCTCGAACCACACGCCCAGCGCCGTGAGCGCCGCGGCGTGCCAGGTCTGGCGATTGGACATCCCTTCGTTGAATTCGCCGATCAGCGCCGCCGACTCTTCGGCAATCGCGTTGACGGCTTCGATCTCGGAGTCGTCGAGCGCACCGACGGTGCGGAGCAGATGTGCCGCACCGATGTAGTGCAGAATCCAGATCGATTCGAGATAGGTGGAAAAGAAAAGATGCGTCGGCCCCAGCACGTTGTCGCGATTGGGCAGTTCGAAGTAGCGCGTGTGATACGCCGCGAGCAATTCGCGCGCTCGCGCCGCGGTCGCGTCGCTGCCATCAATCGCGTGCAATGTGGCAAGATGCATGGCGCGCTCGGCTACCCAGAGATGCTGGGCGCGCGCCCAGTGCGCGTGGTGGCGCTCGCCGCCGAACGCGCGGCCACAGCGTGGGCAGACATGCTGGTCGGGACTCCACGGATCAAAGCGAAGGGGTGTGCCGTCGTCGGGGCACACACCACCATCGCGAGAGAGAAGCGCCTTGACCGTGGGAATGACCGGCATGCGTTCCAGTACCGGTGCGGCGCGCTCGACGAGTCGCGCGTAGAGCGCGCTGAGATCGGGGCTCGCCGCGATCTCGTCGCGACGCGTAGCCAGCATCTCCTCCACAATCATTCCGCCATCACTCCCTGTTGAGTCCATTGCAACGGCAGCACAGTCACCCCGGCGCGCTCCGCCGCTGTGCGAGCCGCGGCGGGATCGCGTACCACAAAGAACATCGAGCCGCCCGCACCCGCTCCCGCCGCCTTGCCGCCCAGTGCGCCGGCGGCATTCATGGCGCCCTCGAGTGCGGCCATCGCCGGGGTACACATCCCGTCGTCCAGCTCCTGTTGCTGCCGCCAGTTGGCCGTCAGCAGCGCACCCACGCGGTCCAGATCGCCGCGCTCCATCGCTTCCGCCATGGCGTCGCCCAGTGCGACCAGCTGACGAAGTGCCGCGACGACGCGCGAATCGCCCGCCGAGTACGCCTGCATCACCCGTCGAATGGTATCCGAAGAGAGGCGCGAATGCCCGGTATAGCAGATGATGGTGTGTGCCTGCAACGCCTCGAGGAATCCGGGATCGATCTGCACCGCGCGGCGCGCCACGGTGGTACCGTCGCCAGTGTCGGCAAAGGTGAAGTGGTTGAAGCCCCCGAACGCCGCCGCGTACTGATCCTGCATGCCGCCGGCACGCTCGGCGTGTACCGTCTCGATCTCCCAGGCGCGATGCGCCACCGCCGCCGGCACGAGCGGCTTGCCGCGCGCAATGCGCAGTGCTCCTACAATCGCCACGCCGAGCGCACCGGAACCGCCCAGACCGGCGCCGGCGGGTGCTTCGCACCAGGTGCGGAGGCGGCACGGCGCGGCGCCTTCTTCGCGGAGCGCACTGCAAAGCAGGTCGAGCGGGCCGCCGCGTACCAGGCTCGCCGTGTCCGGTGCATGGGTGCCCTCGCCAAGATCGTCCGAGCTCACTTCGTAGCCCGAGTCGGTGGGCGTGATGACGGCGTGCGCACGGAGCGCGAGCGTCGCGTTCACCACCACGCCACGTTCACGCGTGGCAAAGGGCGCCACATCGGACCATGCGCCGGCAAAGTCCAGTCGAACGGGCGCCGATACGCGGACCGCGTTCATTGCGCGGTCCACCAGTCGTGTACCGTCGCGAGTTCGCCGCGCGTGTCCATGCGCACGCCCTCGACACGACGATTCATCCCCTGCACGCCACGCGCGTGATAGAGGAATGCGGCAGGTACGCTGTCGTTCACGCGCGCCAGCAATGCGGCGGCGTCGCCATCCGCGGCAATGCCGCTCGTGGCAAGCAGCGGCGCCAGCTGGCCCATACCGGGATCGTCCGAGATTCCCAGGACCGCGGCGGCAAAGTCATGAGCGTTGCCTTGCACGCGATCAAGATAGGTCGCCAGTTCGAGCTGGCGAATGTCGACCGTCACGCCCGCGGTCGCGAGCTGCGCCTGGATCATCTGTTCGAGCGCGGCCTCGCCACTCCCGACCGTCAGCATTTCAAAGCGAAGGTGGCGTCCGGCCAATGTGGCTCGCGCAGCGGCGATCGCGGCCGGGTCTGGCGGTGCTGCCGGCGCGGCGAGCGGCGGCGGAACGGGGCCGGTGGCGGGCGTGCCAAAGCCAAAGAGGTAGCCGTCGACGATTTCGCGGCGGTCCAGCAGTGATGCGATAGCGCGGCGTACGTGGACGTCGTTGAACGGTGCGCGGCGCGTGTTGAAGACCAGCGCATAGGTATAGAGCATAGGGTAGTCGAGCACGGTGAGCCGCGGATCGCGCCGCACAAACGCCGCGTGCGCCGGCTGAATGCCGGCAAAGTCGAGCTCACCGGACGTAAGTGCGGCGAGTTTGGTGGTGGGTTCGTCGACCACCGCGATCACAAAGCGGGAGAGTCGCGGTGGTCCGCCCAGCGCGGCCGGAAAGTCCGCATTCGCATCAAAGACCCAGCGTCGCTCCGGTTGATGCGACACAAAGCGAAAGGGGCCGTTGCCCACCGGATGCTCATTCCACGCGGCGGCGCGCATGCGCGCATGCGGCACGGTATCGAGGAGATGCCGCGGGAGAATCGCGAGATCGGTGAGCACGTCGGGCATGGTGGATTGCGCGGCGCGAAAGTGCAGCACGAGCAGCGTATCGTCCGGAGCGATCACGGTGTCGACGCTCGCGAGATCGGTGAGACGCGGATAGCCGGTGGCGGGATCGCGCGCAGCATCGAGCGTCCACTCGGCGTCGTGTGCGGTGGTCAGCGCACCATCGTGCCAGCGCACTCCCGCGGCGATCACAAAGGTGAGCGTGCGGCGATCGGCCGACCAGCGCCAGCTTCGCGCCAGGTACGGCTGTGGAGTGAGGGCCGAGTCGTAGCGGACGAGTGTGGTCAGCAGCACATAGCGCTGCACCTGGCGCGCGAGCGGGTGCGTGGTGACCAGGGGATTTGCGCTCTGCAGATCGGCGCCGGAGGCATAGACCACGGTGGCGCCGCGCCGGGTGGCCACGCCGGTGCAGGCCGTCAGCGCGCTGAGCAAGGCAAGCAGGGGGACAGGTCGCACGCTCAAGTCTACATTCTCCCAATGCCTCGCGGCGTCCTATCCGGAGCTTTGCGCGCCTTGGGCGTGGTCTTTGGCGTCATCACGCTCACCTTTGTCCTCCTGCATTTGGCCCCGGGCGATCCCGTCGATCGCCTGCTCGGGCCGGCCGCGACTGCGCTGCAGCGCGACGCGACCCGCCATGCCCTCGGCCTCGACCAGCCGCTCGCAACCCAGTATCTGGCGTGGCTGGGGCGTGCGGTGCGCGGCGATTTTGGCACCAGTCTGGTGCAGGGCAGGCCCATTGCAACGATGCTCGCCGAGGCCTGGCCGGCCACCGCGCTCCTGGTCTTTCTCTCCCTGGGTGCGAGCTACGTGCTGGGGATCGCGCTGGGACTGTTCCAGGCCAATATCAGGCGCGGTGGGGTCGACGCTGCCATCTCGGCCGGATCGGTGGCACTCAACGCGATCCCCGGCTACTGGCTCGGGCTGGTGATGGTGATGGTCTTTACGTGGTGGTTGCGCTGGCTCCCCGCGTTTGGCGCGGCGGGACTCGATGCCGGCTTTCTGGGGCCGTGGTCGCGGTTCGCGGACCGCCTGCGACATCTCGCACTGCCACTGCTCACGCTGACGCTCATTGGCATGGGCGGCGTGACGCGCTTTGTGCGCGCGTCGCTCGGTGAGCTGCGCGACGCACCATTTCTCGCCGTCGCGCGTGCCAAGGGAATCTCCCGTTGGCGCGTGGCGGTGCGCCATCAACTTCGCAATGGGCTGGTGCCCGTCATCACGCTGCTCGGCCTGTCGCTCCCTGCGTTTTTCTCAGGCACCGTCTTTGTCGAAGCGATCTTTGCGTGGCCGGGTGTGGGACAAGTGCTCGTGCAGGGTGTCGAGGGCCGCGACTATCCGGTCGTCATGGCGGCGGTCACCGTGAGTGCCGTGCTGGTGGTCGCGGGCAATCTGCTTGCGGACGTTCTGGCGGAATTGATGGATCCTCGTGTGCGGGTACGTACCAATGAGTGAGCAGCGCGGTGTCCGGATGGATCTTCGCTTGCTCGTGGGCGGGAGCGTGCTGGTCATTGTGGTGCTGCTGGCGCTCCTCGCGAGCTGGTTGTCGCCAGCCACCGGCAGCGTGCACGACATCGTCGCCACGCGATTCCTCTCGCCCGGCGTCACCGATGCGCACGGCGCCTTTCATCTGCTTGGCACCGATCGCCTGGGCCGCGACGTGTGGTCGCGCCTCAACTACGGTGCGCGAATCTCGCTCGCCGTGGGTGTGCTGACAATGGCGCTGTCGCTGGTCATTGGCACGCTGATCGGCAGTGCCGCGGCACTCGGTCCGCCTTCGCTGCGGTGGTGCCTCCTTGGCCTGACCGACTTTGCACTCGGTGTGCCGCGGGTGGTGTTGCTGTTGCTGCTCGCCGCACTCTGGCAGCCCGGGACTGTGCAAGTGATCCTCGTGCTCGGCGCTACCGGCTGGATGCCGATTGCGCGACTGGTGTACGCCGAGACGCGGAGTCAGTACGCACGGCCGTATGTGCAGGGTGCACTGGCGCTTGGCGCGCGGCGGTGGCGCATCATGCTTCGGCACATTGTGCCGCACGCCGCGCCATCTGTGCTCGCGGCCGTCACACTCGGCATTGGCAATGCCATCACGCTCGAAGCGGGATTGTCGTTTCTCGGGCTGGGTGTGCAGCCGCCAACGGCATCGTGGGGCACGTTGATCGCTTCGGGGCGCGATACCGTGGTCAATGCGCCGTGGGTCGGGCTCGCGCCGGGGATCGCACTGGTGCTGGTGGTTGCGGCGTGTACGCTGGTGGCGGACGCGGTGCAGGACCGCGCCCGCCGGCTGATCTAGTAGGCCCGTAGATACTGCGGCGGCACCGGTGCCTTGGCATGTACCCGGGGTGCCGCATGCAGGGCCCAGTACGGATCGCGCAACAACTCCCGCGCCATCACGATCACGTCGGCCTGGCCCGTGCGCAGAATCGTCTCGGCCTGTTCCGCGGTGGTGATCATTCCAATCGCACCCGTGGCGATCTCGGCTTCGCGCCTGATGCGCTCCGCGAATGCGGTCTGGTAGCCCGGGCCGGCCGGAATTTTCACATTCGGCACGTTCCCGCCTGAGGAGCACGCGATCAGGTCGACGCCGTCTTCGCGCAGCAGGCGGGCGAGTGCCACCGATTGGTCGATGTCCCAGCTCTCGCCTGGGACCCATTCGCTGGCCGAGAGACGCGTGAAGAGCGGCAGGCGTTCCGGCCACACCGCGCGAATGGCGCGCACCACTTCGCGTACGAGCCGGACGCGGTTGTCGAATGAGCCGCCGTACTTGTCGGTGCGCGTGTTGGAGATGGGCGACAGGAACTCGTGCAGCAGGTAGCCGTGCGCGGCGTGCAGTTCGATCACTTCAAAGCCGGCTTCGAGTGCCCGCGTCGCCGCGGCTGCAAACGCCAACGTAATCTCCGCGATCTCTGCAACGGTCACGGCCTGCGGCACCTGATGCGCCGGGTCGAACGCCATGGCGCTCGGCCCGAGGACTGGGCTCCATCCGCCGGCGTCTGGCGGCACGGGTTGTCCGCCTTCCCACGGACGTGCGGTCGACGCCTTGCGTCCGGCGTGCGCGAGTTGCACACCGGCGAGACTCCCTTGGCCGCGAATGAACGACGTGATGCGGTGCAGCATGGCGATGTGTTCGTCCTGCCAGATCCCGAGGTCGTTGGGCGAGATGCGGCCGCGCGCTTCGACTGCGGTCGCTTCGGTCATCACGAGTGCCGCACCGCCCACCGCGCGGCTGCCGAGGTGGACGAGATGCCAGTCGTTGGCAAAGCCGTCGTTGCTCGAGTACTGGCACATTGGGGAGACGACGACGCGGTTGCGGAGGGTTGTGCCACGGATGGGGAGAGGGTCGAAGAGCATATGGGCTCCGGCGGGTGGTGCGCGGTTGGTGTTGGGGGGAATGTATACACCGTGGCGGCGGTCGTTGACTCGGCGGCGCAGTGACAAAATCTCCGCGAAAACGCGTTTGGTCAGGCGTTCGCGGCTATACTACCAAGTAGAACCGTTGGCCATGACCGATGCCCGCACCGTGTGGGTAACCTCCACCCGCTCGAGTGTGCCATGACGAATGGTTCCTTCACAATCACCGGGACAATGGCGGCACTCGCTGTACTTGGGTACTCGCGGCATGTCAGTGAGCGTGGCGCCCAGATTCTTTGAGCACCCGCTTCACTGTCCTCTCAACAATTGCTCCCCGGAGGAACGATGTGGCCCAGCGTGGATCCCGGCCCCGGACCGTGGACGCCGGACAGCGTTGTGAAAGTCGGTGAGCATGTGGTGATCGCGCGCGCAAAGCGAGCCGCGGTGATCATCGCGATCGCTGGTTTGGTGGCGGCCAAGGCGATTGCGGCGGGCCCGGGCAGGTTGGGACTGGGAAGCGGGATACCGATCGCTGTCGGTGTTGCGGTCGTGTCGATCGGGGCCGCGGTTGGATCGCTCTGGGTGTGGAATGCGATCGTCGTACCCCGTTGGTGGCGCTGGGCGATTGCAACGGGCGTGAATCACGATGAACTGGTCGAGCTCGCCAAACGCGCCCTCCTGATCAGCGACCAGGATCCGTGGTGGAAGCGGTAGCGGATAGCATCCTTCTCGCGGCCGATCGACACTTTGCCAAGCGGGCCCAGCAGCCTACCGCGCCGCACCTCCCGCCGCGAGGAACGTCAAGAACTCTCCCGTATCCCGCGTCATGCCAAGAAATTGTGCGCGGACCGCACCAGTACTGTCGACAATCGCATAGTACGGCAGCGCTACCGTCCCGAACTGTTCGAGCTCCATCTTCTGCTGCGCGCGATAGATGTCTCCATCGCCATCGGTGTACAGCCGTACCCGCACCATCTGCGACAGGCGCGCCTTGATCGTGTCGCGCGGAAACATGTTCGCTTCCATCCAGCGACAGTTGGTGCAGGTGTAGCCGGTAAAATCGACGATGACATCCTTGTGCTCGCGCCGCGCCTGATCGAGTGCGGCCTTGTAGTCGTTCACCAGCCACGGCAGGTCATCACGCGGCGCGGTCGTTCCGTGCGTGACGATCCCCTCAGGTGGCGGGAGAAACGATTCCAGCTCACCCATTCGCGCGCCCGTCAGTCCGCGAGCCAGATACAGCGCGGCTGCGAGCATGACCGCGGTACCCACCAGCGCCGGTGCGCTCGGCAGGCGGCGCGGCGCGCTGCGCCAGTGTGTGACGCCAGCGACGTACGCCGCGATCGCCACCGCGATCACCAGCCACACCGCGAGTACGACCGTGCGGTTGAAGACCCCCCAGCGCAGCACCATGTCCGCGTTGGAGAGGAACTTGAGCGCAAAGCCCAGCTCGAGGAGGCCGAGCACGACCTTGAGCCGACCGAGCCACGCACCAGAGCGGGGCAGCTTGCCAAGTGCGCCAGGCAGGAGTGCCAGCAGGAAGAACGGCAATGCGAAGACGCTCGAATAGACGAGCAATCCGGCCAGCGACCAGCGCCAGTTTCCTTGCGCGGCCATCACCAGCAGTGTGCCGAGAAAGGGGACGGTGCAGGTGAAGGAGGTGAGCGTGAAGGTGAAGCCCGTCAGCACGAGGCCGGCGGTCTCGCTGCCGCCGGTGCGGCGCGTGGCGGCATCGAGGCGCGTGAGCCAGCTCGCGGGGAGGCGAATCTGGTAGAGCCCGAAGAGGTTGAACGCGAACGCGATAAAGATGGCGGTGACGGCGAGGTTGAGCCACGGATTGGCGGCCACACGGTTGAGGCCGCTGGCATCGGCGAGGAGCGCGATCGCCATGCCGGCCGCCGTGAACGTGGCGACGATGCTTGCGCCGTAGATCAGCGCGTTCCGGCCGGTCGCAGTCTTGCGCGTACCGTCCCGATTGCTGAAGAACGATACGGTGATCGGAATCATGGGAAAGACGCACGGCGTGAGCAATGAAAGCGCGCCCATCACGGCGGCCGCCCAGAGAAAGAGCAGCAGTGATGCACCGCCGCCGGTGCTCGCGGTGGTCCCGGCGATGGCAACAGGCCCTGATGCGGCCGGACCACTCACCGCGATCGCCAATGTGAGCGAGTCGATCCGCGGCGGCAGGCAGAAGCGATCGGTACACGCCTGATAGGTGATGTCGAACGCGAGCGTACGCTTGCCGCCGCTCCGCGTGATCACCGGCACGTTGAGCGTCACTGAATCGGTGTATGTCTCGGTCTTGAGATTGAAGTTGGGATCTTCAGCGACATCCGGCGCGCGTGCCGTGACCGGTCCGGCGGCGATAAATCCGCTCTCGGCGGGCAGTTCCACGCTCGTGCCGATTGGGCCGCCCGGCGGCTCGCTGATCGAATAGAGATGCCAGCCCTGAGGAATGGTGGCGTGCGCCTGCGCAGTGAATGGAATGCCGGCGGCAAGTGCGGTGGACGGCGCCGAAATCACCCACGTAACCGGATGCACCTGGGCATGCAGCGGTGTCGCCTCGATGGCGATCATCGCGAGCAGACGCGATCCCCATTGCAATCCGCGCAACATGCTCGCCGGCAGCGTCACGCGGATGCAGGTCTCTGCGGCACCAGCAGCACCGTCACCAGCGCGTGCGGTGCCGCCACAAATGGCACGCGCGTCTCGTCGACTATCGTGATCTGCTCCATCACCGATTCGTCCGCTCTCAAGAGTGCCGCGCGGAGTGCGCCGTCTGCGATCCGCCATTCGCCCATGACCCGCTCGCTCCTGGTGTTGTAGCAGCGCAGGATGAGCCCCTCGCCCGCTTCCGCCGGCTTGACCGCGGTGAGCACCAGGCCGGAACCGCCGAGCTCGAACGCCGGTGTCTCGGCTGCCGGCGCTGGTGCGACATTGTCCCGGACAAAGGTAGCGCTGACCGGCAGGAAGGTGTCTTCCCATGCGGCCTCCAGCGCCGCGACGGTGGCCTCGTCCGGGCTCGCCAGTGGCACGACGCCGAATTCGATCACATGCCGCCCTGGTTCCTGCGCATCGGGAATGGCCATGGGCCAGCCCGCGTGCCCGGGACGCGTGCGGAGATCACCGCGCGAGAGCTGGCCGGTGGCGCGCAGCAGCGTAACAAAAAGCTCCTGATCCGCCGTCCACTCATACTCCGCGAAACCGGGAACAAGGACCGCAAGGCCGCGACGGCCGGCCCCGGCCGCGACAAATCGCTGCGCCGGTGCGGTCGCCACCGGTTCCTCAGCCGGGAATTCTCCGGCTTGCCATTGCGGTGTACCGCGCACCTCCGCACCAAATGCCGCACCGGCCACCGCGAGGTCTCCCGCACCCACCGGCAGCCGCAGTCGCAGGCGGTGATCGGTGGCATGATGATCGAGCTCATAGCGCAACCGCACAATGGGCGAATCCGCATGCAGCATCACAACCATCCTGCTCGCGATGCTGCCACTTGCAACCGGCATCACCCAGCGCGCTTCGAGAGCACCAAAGAGCGGCCCTGCCGCAAGCACGGCGGTCGATTGCGGCCGAACGGCCGCGGTGCGCGAACCCGCGTCGATGCACGGTGAATAGCTGTCGCCACGATCGACTTCGTCAATCATGGCGCCGAGATCAGCAAAGACCTCGCCGGTGCGGCGATCGGTGATGTGCAGCACACCGCGCGGCGACAGCGTCACCGTGACCTGCGCGTTCGACAGTGTGTCCGCCGTTGTCGTGACCGCCTGACCGTGCCACGCCGCGTCGCCCCCTGACGGGACCAGCGTCTTCAGCGCGAGCCCGCGGATCACGTCCACCGGAAGCGCTACATCCACGCGATCGACCTGGTCCTGGTCGGGGTAGTGATGCGCTGCATCGATCCGCTCGGTGGTCTGACGAACGCCGAGAACCTGCACCGGAATCGGCACTCCGTCAGCGCCGATGAGATGAAACGGTGCAAAGCCCGGTCCCGTGCGAGGCGTGCGGCCGCCTGGTGGTCCGACCAGCACGTCACGGCGGAAGAAGGTGAGCGACGCCGTCACCACGCCATGGCGCGGGCGCGCCACCGGATTCCAGAGGACCAGCGCGGGAGTGATCCTCGCTGGCGCATTGCGTGCCGCATCGGGATCGTGGCCGATCAGCGTGTGCAAGGACGTGCGTCGTGCTTCGGCTGCCGTCGCCAACACACTCTCGAGGCGCACGCCCTGTTCGCGGACGACCGCGTCGCTGGCGCAACCGCAGAGCGTATCGTGAAATTGACTTTCCATGAGTGCTCGCGCGGCCACGCGCAACAGACTGCGATGGTCCAGCAGACTGCGCCACGCGGCCAGTGCCGCAAGGGGTTCTGCGTGGCGCAGCAGTGCGAGTTCTGCGCGGTCATGGTGGCGTTTGAGTCGCGCGCGTGTCGAATGCACGCCCTGCAGCGTCCACGTGTAACCATACGACCAGCGGAGTTCGCCGCGAATCGTCTGCACGGCGGTCGCGGCGCTGTCGACCGCGGCAAAGAACTCGGTGAGCGTGCTCACGCGCACATCATTGTCGGGTTCCAGGGCCGCGACGCGCTGCCGCAGCGTGTCGAGATTGTGCGGCGGGGCGTGATGATCAGCGCCGACCATGATTGCGATCTCGCTCGAAGCGGCGCGCGCCACCGCGGCGTTGCGCACCTGCTGCCAGCGGTCAAGGATGTCGCCCGGTTCGAGCAGGTCGACACCCATCTCATAGCCATTGGCCGGCAGGTGGTAGAGGAGAATGCTGCTGCCGTCGGGGGCCTGCCATGTGTAGAGATCGCGATCGCGCTCGTTGGGGGCGAGGCCGCGCCACGCCACACCGTAGCGGATGCCGAAGTGCGCGGCGAGCGCGGGCAGTGCTGCCGGGTGACCAAAGGCGTCGGGCGAGTAAAGCACGTCCATCCGGCGTCCGAAATGCGCGGCATCGCGACTGCCGAGGAGAAGATTGCGAATCAGCGACTCACCGGATGGAATCAATTCATCGGCCAGAATGTACCACGGGCCCAGGTCGAGTTGACCGCGCTGCGCGGCGCGTGCGAGCGCGCCGCGCCATTCCGGATGGACCGCCACTGCGTCCTCCGCCAGCACGGTCTGTCCGTCGAGGACAAAGCGCGCGGCCGGGTCGTCGTCGAGCAGGTCGATCAGCGCGCCGATGGCCGGGATGAGCCGTGCCTGGAAGCCGGCGCGGGTGAGGTACCACTCGCGATCCCAGTGCGTGTGCGGGATCAGGTGAAAGGTGCGACGGGACATGGCAGAAGTGTACGCGAATGGCGATATTGGCGCCGCAGACGGAGACCGGAGACCGGAGACCGGAGACCGGAGACCGGAGACCTGAGGCGTGAGACGTGAGGACACGATGATAGCGCGGATCAAGAAGATGACGCCCGTTCTTGTGGTCGATGCGGTCGCGCCCTGCCTTGCATTCTGGGTGGATCGCTTCGGCTTTACCCTGGGCCATCAGGTTCCGGGTGACGACGGCCAGTTGGTCTTTGGCAGCGTGAACGGTGATGGCATCGAGCTGATGTATCAGACCCGGGCGAGCGTGATCGCCGAGGACGATGGTCGGTCGGTGGAAGAGCGCACCCGCGATGTCGCCGGCCACTCGATCGTGCTCTTTTTCGAGGTGGAAGACTTTGCCGCCGTCGAGCGCGCCGTGGCCGGTGCGCTGGTCGTCAAGCCGCGGCATCAGACATTCTACGGAACGGTCGAGATCTATATCCGCGAGGCCGGCGGACATGTGGTCGGCTTCTCGGCCCCGGCGCCGTCCTGAGCGGATTCGCAGGACCTTAACAGGCTTCCCCATTGCACGTCCGCCCGCCACAGGCGTCTCTTCAGCACACTCTGCGGAGCGCGGCCCAGGGGCGCGCTCCTCTCCCTTGCGGATGGGCGATACCGATGTCTCTGACTCACCGGATAATCCAGGGGCCGCGCCGCGTGGTGCTGGCGGCCTGCACCCTGTTTGTGGTGGCGGCGTGCGACACCACGACACCGCCACCAGTGACCACCGTCCCCACCGGACCGATCACTTTCGTCAAAAACCCGTGCACCGGACCCGACACGCTGAGCATGACGTTGGCGCAGTCGACGCTGGTGGACTGCAGCAACGGCGGGACGACGCTGACGCTCGCAGGCAACGGCGCGAGCTATGTGATTGTGCCGCAGTTCCCCACCGATCTTGTCGACGACCTTCCCGCGATCTACTCGCTCGCGAGCGGCGATCTTCCCGCGGGGTCGGTGTCGCTGCGTCGCGTCTCACCACGCCTGGTCACCGGCGGTGGAACGCCGGGCGTGTTGCCGGCCCGGCAGAACTGGACGTTGCAGCGCCGCTTTACCGGCGCACTCCATTCGCCCGCCCATCTGCGGCAGATTGCCGCGTCGCGCGCGGCTTCGGCGGCGATCAGCGGGCCGAGCTTTGCGGTCAGTCCGCCGCCACCGCTGGGAAGTACGCGCTCTTTTCATGTCGCGTCGAGCGCGTCGACCAATGCATTCAAGACGGTGACCGCATCGCTGCAATACGTCGGCAGCAACATCCTGCTGTACATCGACACGTCGGCACCCACGGGCGGCTTCACATCGACGCAGCTCACCGACTTTGGCCAGTACTTTGATCAGACGCTCTACGCCATCGACAGCACCGCGTTTGGACAGCCGTCCGATGTCGACCAGAATGGGCACGTCATCATGTTGATGTCGCCGGTGGTCAACGGCATCACGCCGACCGCGCAGTGCGAGTCCGAAGGGTTTGTCGCGGGCTTTTTTGAACCCGAGGACTTTGGCGGTGCGAGTGACCCGGCGTCGAACCAGGGCGAGATCTTCTATTCGATCGTGCCTGACCCCAACGGCACGTTCAGCTGTCCGCATACGGTGGACGACGTCGGCAGCAGCCTGCCCGCCACCTTTGTCCACGAGCTGCAGCACCTGATCAACTACTCGCAGCATGTGATCGTGCACGGCGGGGAGGCGGAATCGAGCTGGCTCGACGAGGGGCTGAGCATCATTGCCGAAGAGCTCGGCTCGCTCTACTACGAACAGCGCTGCCCCGCGCCGGCGTGCCGGACCGATCCGTCGCAGATCTTTCCCGATTCGGCCGAGGGTTTTGTCGGCGACTTTCTCTACGATTCGTACCAGTACGCGCTGCTGCCGGACACCGCGAGCCTGACGCTGCACGTCGATTCCGACGACGGCTTTGCGTGGCGCGGTGGCGACTGGCTGCTGATGCGCTGGCTGGGCGACCAGTTCGGCTCGTCGCTGTTCCGGAAGTTCGAGACTGGTCCCGCCGATGGTCTCACGAACATCCAGACGGAAACCGGCCAATCGTTCACATCACTCTTTGCCAGCTTTGGGCTGTCGCTCTACACCGACAGTCTCCCCGGACTGCCGCGCACGACCGCGCCGGCGATCGATCGCTTCGCGTCGCGCAACGTGCGCCAGCTCTGGGCGCGGCTCTACGCCACATCGGGTCCTGCGTCGGACATTCCCACGTCGGTGCCGCTGATTCTCTTTCCGATCTCCACCGACACGTCGGCCGCAGTGCTCAATCCCGGCACGATGTCGTTCTACCGGCTGGATACTCCGGCGTCGTCGGCGGCCGTGACCATTCGTTTTTCGGGACAGACTGGAACACCACTCGCCGGGATACTGCATCCGCAGTTGGCGGTGTTCCGGCTGCCGCCGGGACAGTGACGCAGGGGTGAGGCGCGAGACGGGGCGGGTGTTGTCACGCTGAGCGCCGTGGGGTCATCCTGAGCGAAGCGAAGGATCTCAGTTCTCCGGCGCCATCCAAGCACCGGGCGATCGGGCGAGATCCTTCGCTTCGCTCAAGATGACAAAGTCCCAGGCCTCAGGGCTTGCTACTGAGCCCCCGATATTTGACCAGAGCGTCGGCGCTGGGATCGCGCCCACGGAACGCGCGATACAGATCAGCGGTCTCTTGCGTGCCACCGCGCGAGAGAATCATGTCGCGGAAGCGCTGACCGTTCGCGCGCGTGAGGCCGCCGTGCTCCACAAACCACTCATACGCGTCGTCGTCGATCACTTCCGACCAGAGATACGAGTAGTAGCCCGCCTGATAGCCGTTGGCCCAGATATGCAGGAAGTAGCTCGTGTGGTAGCGCGGCGGGACTTCCGGCAGATCCACATGGTATTGCCGGAGGGCCGCCGTTTCGAACGAGTCGACGTTCTGGAGCGGTGCGCCGGCCGGAATCATGTGCCACGCCATGTCGAGCAGTGACGCCGCGACATACTCGGTCGTCGCGAATCCCTGATTGAAGGTCGACGCCTTGTGAATCCTGGCCACGAGGTCCGCGGGCATCGGCGCACCCGTCTGATAGTGCCGGGCATAGTGCGCGAACACCTTGGGGTCGAGCGCCCAGTGCTCATTGAACTGCGACGGAAACTCCACAAAGTCGGTGGGGACGTTTGTACCGGCGAGACGCGGATACTGGACATTGGAGAGCATTGAGTGGAGCGCGTGACCGAATTCGTGGAACATGGTGGTCACATCGTCAAAGGTGATCAGCTGTGGCTGACCCGCCGCTGCCTTTTCGAAGTTGGCGACGTTGTAGACCACCGGATGCGTGCCAATGAGCCCCGACTGGTCGACAAAGGTGCTCTCCCAGGCACCACCGTTCTTGTTATCCCGCTTGAAGTAGTCGCAGTACCACAGCGCAAGTGACTTGCCATCGGCGTCAAAGACTTCAAAGACACGCACGTCCGGCTGATAGACCGGAATGTCCTTGCGCTCCTTGAACGTGAGGCCGTAGAGCTGGTTGGCGGCGTAGAAGACGCCGTCCTGCAGGACCGTGTCGAGCTGGAAGTACGGCTTGAGTTGCTCTTCATCGAGATCATACTGCGCCTTGCGCACCTTCTCTGCGTAGTGCTGCCAATCCCAGGCGGCGAGCGTGAAGCCGCCTTTGTCCTTGTCGATCAGCGCCTGCATCGTCGCGATTTCGCCCCTGGCCTTGGCCACGGCGGGAGCGGCGATGTCGTCGAGCAGCTTGATCGCGTTCGCCGGCGTCTTGGCCATGCGGTCGTCGAGTGCGTAGGCCGCGTAGGTGGGAAACCCCAGGAGCTTCGCCTTCTCTGCGCGCAGTTGGGCGAGGCGCTGGATGTCGGCGCGCGTGTCGTTGCTGTCGCCGTGCTCGGTGCGCATGGTCGATGCGGTGAAGAGTTGCTGGCGGAGTGCGCGATTCTCCAGCGGCACCTGGGCGGGCTGCTGCGTGGTGTTCTGCAGCACGATCACCCACTTGCCCGCGAGCTTGCGCTGTTGCGCGGCGTCGGCGGTCGCGGCAATCTGCGCGTCGCTCATGCCCGCGAGCTGCGTCTTGTCGCTCACCACCACCGCACCGGCCTTGGTTCCGGCCAGCAGCCGGTTCTGGAAGTCGGTGCTGAGCTTGGACTCTTCTTCGTTGAGCTGCCGGAGCCGCGCCTTGGATGAATCGGGGAGGAGGGCTCCCGCTTGGACAAAGTCCTTGTAGTAGCGCTCCACCAGAAACTGTTGCACGCTGTCGAGGCCAAGCGTCGTGCGCCGGTCGTAGATGCTCTTGACGCGGCGGAAGAGCGTGTCGTTGAGATGAATGGCGTCGCTGTGCTCGGCCAGCTTGGGCGCTTCCTCTGTCTGGACGCGCTGCAGCGTGTCGTCGGTGTTCGCTCCGGTCACGCCGTTGAAGGCGTTGCCTGCGCGCGTGAGCAGCGCGCCGGTCTTTTCCATCGCCACGATGGTGTTGTCGAAGGTGGGTGCCGCGGTATCGGCCGCGATGGCCGCAATCTCCGCGCGTTGCTGGCGCATTCCTTCCTCGAGCGCCGGCTGATAGTCGGCGTCATGGATCCGGTCGAATGGCGGCGCCTGGTCAAAGAGCGTGCTGGCCGAGGCAAAGGGGTTGGCGGAGGTAAACGGCGCCGCAGCCGGCTTGGAAGGGCCGCAGGCTGCGACAACGGCGAGGGCGGCAGCCGCGAGGAGGGTGCGAGAGTGGCGCATACCGGTCCTGGTGGAAGGGGAACTCACAATACTACGCCTTGGCGAGCGGCGCGCTACATCCCGCGGCGGTCGAGGCGGTA
>DATAVM010000023.1:0-1966 GCA_036267775.1 Gemmatimonadales bacterium | reverse complement strand
CCACCAGCACATCGTCCTCAATGATTACGGGCGACGCGTTCACCGGCTCCAGCACGCCGCCAATCTGCGCTGCCGCCGACAGATGCACCCGGCGGCCGATCTGAGCGCAGGACCCCACCAGCGCGTGCGAGTCCACCATCGTGCCCTCGTCCACATACGCGCCGGCATTCACATACGCCGGCGGCATCATCACCACGCCACGCGCCACAAACGCGCCCGACCGCACCGAACTGCCGCCCGGCACAATCCGCACGCCATCTTCTGGCCTAAAGTGCCGCGCCGGATACGTGCCCTTGTCCACAAACGACAGCGCCGTCTTGCCCGCCGGCGCCAGACCGCTCATCTCCGTCAACGCGCCCAGCCGGAACCCCAGCAGAATCCCGCGCTTCACCCACGCATTCACGCGCCAACCGGTTACCGCGGCCGCATCCGGCTCAGCCGACCGCAGTGCCCCTGCCTCCAGCGCCGCGCGCAATTCCAGAAACGCGTCCATCGCCGTAGCATCGCCCACCGCCGCAGCACCCGCAGCGAAGTGCCGCTCAATCCTTGCTTCCAAACTCTCAGTTGTCATGATCAGCTTCGATTGTATCGGGATTAGGCGAGTCCAGCCTCGGCCAGCAGCCCTTGCAGCCTCTGCCGCGTAGCCGGTGTCACCGGAACCATCGGCAGCCGCAGCCGTTCCTCGACGCGACCCATCAATGCCAGCACCGCCTTCACCGGCGCCGGACTCGGCTCGCTGAAGTGCGCCTTCATCAGCGCCAGGTACTTGCAGTTGATGGCGCGTGCGGTCGCCCAGTCCCCCTTCAGCGCCGCGCCCACCATCTGCGCCATCTGCGCGGGAATTGCGTTCGACGCCACCGACACCAGCCCCGCACCGCCGAGCGCAAGTACCGGCAGCGTCATGCCGTCGTCGCCCGACAGCACCTTGAAGCCATGCGGCGCCTGCGCGATCAGCTCCGTAATCTGCGCGACGCTGCCGCTCGATTCCTTGACGCCCACCACGTTCGGCAACTCCGCCAGCCGCAGCACCGTCGCCGGCTCCAGGTTCACGCCCGTCCGTGAGGGAATGTTGTACAGCAGCACCGGCAGATCGACCGCCTCCGCAATCGCGCGGAAGTGTTGATACTGGCCCTCCTGCCCAGGCCGGTTATAGTACGGATTCGCCGTCAGAATTCCAGTCAGACCCGGCGTCTTCGCCAGCCGTTTCGCCCGCGCCACCGCCTCGCTGGTCGAGTTATGGGTGCAGCCACCAAACACAGGCACACGCCCCGCCGCCGTCTCAACCGTCAGTTCCACCACGCGCAGCCACTCCGCCTCGCTCAGCGTCGAAGCTTCGCCCGTGGTTCCGCAGGGAATCAGAAAATTGATGCCCGACTCGATCTGCCACTCAACCAGACGGACGAATGCCGCCTCGTCCACCGCCCCATCCGCACCAAAGGGCGTTACCAGTGCCGTGCCACAACCAAAAAGTTCCATCGCGATTGTGAGTTTACCCTTTATCGGCCCGGGAAGTCGCGGAGCCTTTACCTGAAGATGCCGCCGTCTGCGGCGATCTGCGATAGTCGCCCTCAGGTGGCACCTCCGCCTTCGGCGGCAGCAGCCAGACTGCCGACACCATACCGATTAGCACCAACGATACCCAGGGCCGGACATAAGCAGCCGGAATCGCCAGCAAATACAGCGAAACAGATGTGAGTTGCCTGCCCCAACTCGCGTGCGCAGGCGCCGCACTTTGCGCCCGAATCTGCACCCACAGGAACATGTACGACATGCCCGGCAGAATGCTCACCCCCGCATACAGCGCAGCAGTAAACGACGACAGCCCTTTGATACCAATCCAATCCGTCGCAAACGGAAACAGCGAAAGGCAGAAGAGAAACACGAGATTCGCCCACAGTATCCCATGGATCACTGTCTCAACTTCATCCACAAGGTAGTGATGGTTCACCCAGTAGATCCCGATCTG
>DATAVM010000022.1:0-11839 GCA_036267775.1 Gemmatimonadales bacterium | reverse complement strand
TCATCGACGACGTGCGCGACCGGATCGCCGTGGCTGTGCCGCGCCTGCGGGTGGAGTTTGTGCAGATCCTGTCGGACGTGATCAACGACCTGGCTGGTGCAGCGCGCCCGGTGGAGATCAAGGCGTACGGGCCGGATCTCGCGGCACTCGAGGCGTACGGCGCGCATGTCGGTCCATTGCTCAGCAAGATCGACGGCGTCGAGGATCTGTACGATGGCGTGAGCGAGCCCACCGCGGAGTTGACGATGACGATCGACGCAGCGCGGACCAACCGCATCGGGCTGACACCGGCCGCACTCAGCGCACAGGTGAGCGGTGCGCTGCTGGGTGTGAACGCCGGCGCGGTGCATCTGGAAGATCGCTCCGTCGATGTCCGTGTTCGCGCGCCGGACTCGGTGCGCTTCAATCCGCGGCTCCTGGGGGCACTGCCGGTCGTGCCGGCCGGCGGCGGAGCACCCGCCACGCTTGGCACGCTCGCGACCTTCGCGCCGGCGGACGCGCGAGCCGAGTTGCTGCGAGAGAATCAACAGCAGATGATCGACATTACGGCAGATATCAGCACCCGCTCTCTCGGCACGATCATGCACGACGTGCAGCGCGTAATCGCCGCCAATCCGCCGCCCGCCGGCATTCGCCTGGAGCTCGCGGGACAGTATGCGTCGCAGCAGGCGGCGTTCCGGGCACTGCTGCTGGTGCTGGCGCTCGCGGGCGTGAGCGTCGTCGCCGTGATGGTGCTGCAGTTCCGGTCGTTTGTCGAACCGCTCGCGGTGATTCTCGCGGCACCGCTGTCGTTTGTCGGCGCATTGGTGTTGTTGCTGGTCACGGGGACCGTGCTCAACGTCTCGAGCTTTATGGGCCTGATCCTGCTGGTGGGGCTGATCGTCAAGAACGGCATCATCCTGCTGGAGTTCACCCAGCGGCGGATGCGCGATGATCACCTGCCGCTGGCGGAAGCGCTCCAGGAGGCGGGTCGGGTGCGACTCCGCCCCATTCTCATGACGACACTCTGCACCTTGTTCGGATTGCTGCCCCTCGCCCTCGGCCTTGGCGCCGGCAGCGAGCTGCAGCGTCCGCTGGCGCTCGCGGTGATCGGCGGCCTGGCACTCTCCACGCCGATCACGCTCTATGTGGTTCCGGCGCTGGTGGTAGCGCTCCGCGGCCGGACGTACGCGTTGCACTCTGATGGCTGAGTTTTCTTTATGGATCAACGGAGAATGACAATGAACACACGCTTGAACGCAGCACTCCTGGCCGTCGCGGCGCTGCTGCCGGCCAGCATGCCGGCGCAGACCTTCTCGGTGGTCAGCAAGTTTGATATCGGCGGGATGGGACGCTTCGACTATATCGCGGTCGACGCGAATGGTCGGGTGTACGTGTCGCGCAGCACCCATGTGATGGTGGTCGACGGTGCGACCGGCAAGGTTGTCGGCGACATCATGGATACTCCCGGTGTTCACGGCGCGGCATTTTCGGAAAAGTCGCATCACGGGTTCACCACCAACGGCGGCGACTCGACCGTGACCATGTTCGATCTCAAGACGCTGGCCGTCATCACCAAGATCCAGACGCACACGCGCGGTCTGGACGGCATTGCATATGACGATGCGACGGATCGCATCTTCAGCATCGACCACGGCAGCCCGGGCACCATGGTGGCGATCGATGCGGCCAAGGGAACGGTCGTGGGCACGGTGACGCTCGATGGCAACGCGCCAGAAGGTGGCGTCAGCGACGGCAAGGGCCGGATGTTTGTCAATATCGAAGACAAGAACGAAATCCAGGTGGTCGACACCAGGACGCTCACGGCAATCACCACCTGGGCGCTGCCCAACTGTGACGGCCCCGGCGGCATCGGCTTCGATCGCTCATCCCAGCGGATCTTCTCGGCGTGCGGCAGCGCCGTCACGGTGGTCACCGACGCGACATCGGGCAAGAACGTCGCGCAGTTCCCGATTGGTGGCCGACCGGACGCGCTCGGCTTTGATCCGTCGCAGAAGCTGATCTATGTGCCGGGCGGTGCCGCGCCGGGGACGGTCACCGTGGCGCACGAGGATTCACCGGACAAGTACACCGTGATCGCTACGGTCAACACGATGGTGGGCGCCCGCACGATCGCGGTCGACGCCACACGGCACCGCGCCTACACGTTCACACCGGAGAACGGCCCTGCGCCAGCCAATGCGACGCCGCCGGCCGGTGGTCGGGGACGTGGTGCCCAGGGTCCGCAGATCGCGGCGTGGCTGTTCGTCATCGGGCACTGACGGGCAGAGGCATCCGAGCGGCGCGTCGCGAAGGATCGCTTAAGTTGTGTCGCCGATCCAATTCATCATTCCACCCATCCGGAGCCGTTGAATGTCCGCTCGCGCCACACCGGCCGCCCTCGCTGCCGCCCTGGTCCTGCTCGCCGTTCCAGTGGCGCTGCACGCGCAGAAGCCGAAGCTCATCTCAGCCGACTCGGCCCGCAGAGTCGCGCTGGTGGGGTGCCCCAAGGCGACGTGCTCCCTTACGACGCCCGGCAAACTCACCAAGCTCAGCAGCGGCGCGCAGGCGTATGTCTTCACGACACACATCGCCAGCGTAGCCAACAAGAGCATCCAGAAGAGCGGTGCTCCCATCGCGGAGTCGAAGACCGTGATGATCGACGCCACGACGGGCAAGGTTGTCACGCACTGAAACGGGCACGTCTCCCGGACCCTCGCGGCCTTCGCCTGTCACGGGCGGGGGCCGCGATGCTATTGTTGACCCAACCCCGATCCAGCCGGAGCAGGTCACATGCGCGCATCCGCCTTTGGCGTTCGCCGTTCGGCGACGCTCGCCGTTGCCTCCCTCGTTGCGTTCACGTTTGCACTGTCGGCACAGGCTCCTCAGCCCAAAAAGGCGCCGGCCGCCAAGCAAACCGGTCCAGCCGCCGCGGCTGCCGCGCCCGCGCTGGCGCCAGCCGCCCAGCCCGCCGGCGATCCTCTGGAGGTTGAGGGCTACATCAAACCGCCCGAGGCCATTGCTCATCTGGTGACCGCTCCGCGGGAAGCGAATTTCACCTACACCGCCGCGAGTGCCGGTGCCCGCAAGTACTTCATCCGCACCATCAGCGATGGCATGCCTTCGATCGATCAGCTTGGCCGCCCGCACTACAACCTCGGCGGCTTCCAGGTCGACTATCAGGGCAATCGGGCGCGTGCGATGAACACATCGAGCCGCATGGGGATCGAGCTCTACGAATGGGCCACCGGAAAAACCACCAGGATCGATATCCCGGCCGGTGCCCGCACCGGGGCAGCGACATTCTCGCCCGACGGCAGCATGTTGGCGTTCGTGGCGGAGTTTCCGACGTCCACGCAGATCTATCTCGCCGATCCGGCCACCGGCAAGTCGCGGCCGCTGACCACGACGTCACTGCTCGCGACCAGCGTGCAGAACTTTGCCTGGACCGCGGACTCCAAGTCGATCGTGACAGTGCTTGTGCCCGATGCGCGAGGTGCGGAGCCCAGGGAGCCGGCCATCGCGACCGAACCGCTGGTGCGGCTCAACGAAGACAAGAAGCTGCACACCGAGTTCTTTCCATCGGTGCTGGAAAGCCTGCACGACAAGGCGCTGCTGGAGTACTACACCACCGGCCAGCTTGCGCTGATCGACGTCAAGACGCGGTTGGCAAGGAAAATTGGGGCTCCCGGAATGATTCAGCGCCTCGACGCGAATCCCGACGGCAAGTTCTTCCGGGTGACATACCTCGACAAGCCGTTCTCGTATGTGCTGCCGGTGAGCAATTTTGGCAACACCGAAGTGCTGATCGACGAGACCGGCAAGGTGCTGCATCAGATGTCGCATCGCCCGCTCCGTGAATCGCAGGACTCTGCGCGCACCGATACGACGCGCGCGGACACCGCCGCAGGCCGCGGCGGGCGTGGTGCGGCGGCTGGTGGTCGCGGTGCGGCTCCCGGCGGGCGCGGTGCATCAGGCATCACCGCCGCCGACACAGCCCGGCGCAGCCTGGCGTGGCACCCGATCGATGACGCGATGATCTATCTGCAGATGGAGCCGTTTGCGCCGGGGCAGAAACCTGACACCACGGTCAAGCGCCAGGATCGTGTGATGGAGTGGCTGCCCCCGTTCGATACGACGGCGACCAGCAGCAAGGTGCTCTACGCGTCCGACAACTGCATCAACAGCGTGCAGTTCTCCGACAATGGCCGGATCATGTTCCTGAGCGAGGCGGCGAACGGTGGCACGCGCGAGGTGGCCGTCTATCTCGATCAGAACAACAAGGCATACGAAGTGATCGCCGCGCGCGCCGGCAACGCACCGCGCGCCGGCGGGGCAGCAGGTGCACCCGCGACCGCGACGCGTTGTGGTGGCGGAGCTGCCGGTGGTCGTGGCGGCGCGGGTGGTGGTGGCGCCGGCCGAGGTGGTGCAGCGGCGGCTGGCGCTGGAACGGGGCTGATCACCAAGGTCGGCAGCCGCGGCGTGCCTGTGGTGCAGATCTCGACCGACGGCAAGTATGTCTATACCGAGACCGCTGAAGCTGGTGCGCGCGGCGGCCGCGGTGGTCGTGGCGGTGGACGCGGCGCGGCACCTGCGGGCGCTGCCGACTCGACGCAGGCCGCGCCACCGGCGTTCGTCGACCGGATCGAAATTGCCACGGGCACCCGCGACCGGATCTATCAGACCACGAGTACCATTGCCGAAACGATTGCGACGCCGCTTGACGACGATTTCAATCACATCCTGGTCAACCGCGAATCCGCGACGGTGGTGCCGCAGTCGTTCGTGGTGGACACCAAGGCCAAAGACGCCAAGCAGATCACCAGCAACAAGGATCCCCTGCCGGAGATGGCGGGCCTGATCAAGAAGACCATCACGGCGGTGCGTGCCGACGGTCACCACTTCAAGGTGAACATCACGTTGCCCGCGGACTGGAAGCCCGGCACGCGCCTGCCGGCGCTGTTCTGGTTCTACCCGTCGGAATACGAGACGCAGCAGGCCTACGACGGCCAGGGACGCGGCAATGGGACCGCGGATGCGGTGGTCAATCCCAATCGCTTCCCCACGTACGGTCCGCGCACCATGGCCTTTATCACCTTTGAGGGTTACGCGCTGATCGAGCCGGACACGCCGATCTTTGCGCAGAACGGGCAGTTGCCCAACGATCACTACGTGGACGATCTCCGCGACGACCTCTACGCCACGATCGAAGCGCTCGACACGATGGGATATGTCGATCGCAACCGGCTCGCCATCGGCGGGCACAGCTATGGCGCGTTCAGCACGGCGAACGCAATGGTGCACACGCCCTACTTCAAGGCGGGCATTGCCGGCGACGGTGACTACAATCGCACGCTCACGCCCACGGGCTTCCAGAACGAACGGCGCGACCTCTGGCAGGGCCGCGACACGTACCTGGAGATGTCGCCGTTCCTCTACGCCGACCACTTGAGCGGTGCGCTGCTGATGTATCACTCGGAAGAGGATCAGAACGTGGGCACTGCGCCCATGAATTCGATCCGCATGTTCCACGCGCTGCAGTCCCTCGGCAAGACCACCGCCCTCTACATGTATCCGTATGAGGATCATGGACCGGTCACCAAGGAGACTGACCTCGACCAGTGGGCGCGGTGGGTGGCCTGGCTCGACAAGTACGTGAAGAACGCGGGCAAGGACGCCCGACCGGCGGACGCGACCGTGGTAGCCAAGCCCGACGGCAACTGACGGGTCAACGACTCGGGATGTAACGTTTGCGCCGGGAGCCGGTATGCGGGAACAATGGGCCGCCTGACGGAACGCACTGACCAGGAATTGATGCTGGCCGCACGGGCCGGCGAGCTGGACGCGCTGGACCTGCTGTTTGTCCGGCACCACCGCCGCCTGTACGGCTTTCTGGCCCGCCTCACCGGCGATCGCCATGTGGCGGAGGACCTGGTGCAGGAGGTGTTCCTGCGCCTGCTGCGGTTCCGGACCAGCTATAGCGGCGATGGGTCCTTTGTCGCGTGGCTATTCCGGATCGCGCGGAATGTGGCGGCCGACCAGTTTGCCCGCCGACGCGCGGTGGATCCGATCGATCCCGACACGACCGCGGTCGACGAACCCAGCGCGCTGGACCGCATGGTGACCGACGAGCGTCGCGAACGGTACGAGCGGGCGCTCCGCACATTGCCGGCCGAGCATCGCGAAGCGCTCCTGCTCCGCGGCACGGAAGGCCTTCCCTATCGCGACGTCGCCGCGGCCCTAGGCTGCAGCGAAGGCGCAGCGCGTGTACGCGTGCATCGAGCACTCGTCGCCATCAAACGCACACTGCACGCACTTGCCGGAGACACCGCATGACGCACGACCCCGCACTGTTCGATGAAGACGAAGCCACTCTTGCCGCCCTCGCTGGCCTGTCGCCACTGGAGCCTCCGGGCGACCTGCGCGAGCGCTTCCGCCTGCGCGCGGCCGCGCATCTGGCGGCACCGCGGCGGCGGCGCTGGTGGATCCCCGCCGTACTTGCGGCTCTGCTGGTGCTCGGCGTGGGAGCCGCGTGGTGGAACAACTGGCAGCAGCATCACGCGGAAGTGACGGCGTTGCGCGCGGAACTCAACAACGCTCTCAACGACCTCTCCGCGGCGAGGCGGCTCGAAGCCATCAATACAGCCGGGAGTTCCACCATCCGCGATGATCGCGTGGTGGAAGTCCTCACGCACGCGCTCCTGACTGATCCCAATACCAACGTTCGCGTGGCCGCGGCGGAAGCGCTCGGCCATGTAGCCAATGCGCGCGCGTTGACGCTGGCGGCGGAGCGTTCCTTTGGCCGGGAGACATCACCCTTTGTGCAAGCGGTGCTGTTGACCAGCACCGAGCGCCTCTCCCCGGAGGAACGTGGTCAGGTGCTGGTTGCGCTCCTTGCGCGACGGGACCTCGATCCGCTCGTGCGCGCGGCCGCGATGGCGCAGGCGCATCTCTAGGATCGGTGCGATGAATCTTCGACAGTGCCTCATGCTGGCCATTGCGGTCCCCGCGATGGTAGCAGATCCGGTGATCGCCCATGCGCAGGGCGGCGTTGTGATGATGAGCGCGGGGCGCGGCAGCCGTGAACCCGCGATCCACGCGGGGGTGAGCCGGCGCGATCTGCCGCACGAGGCACTCCTGCTGACGATGCGGGCCGGCACCATCTTTGTGAACGGCGGCACCGGCGATTCGGTCACCTGGTCCTTGAGTGTCAATGGACATTCGATCGCCACGCAGAGTTTACCCGCGTATGCCTTTCGCGCCGGGCCGGCGGGAGGTGGCTACGACGTGCGGCTCGATCTGGGCGACACACTTCCCCGGGCCACGCTGACGGTGGATGTGCCGCGCAACCTGCGCACGCTGCGGCTGGAGATGCACGACGGAGTGGTCCTCGTGCACGGCTTTGATGGCGAAGTGACCATCAGCAGCGAGCATGGCCGCGTCATCGTGGGCGACGTGACGGGACCAACGCTGATCGAAGCGGAGGATGGCTCGATCACCGCCAATATCGGTCTCAATCCGCTGGCGGCGAATGCGGGGCTCAATGTGCTTGGCCGGAACGGGGACATTGAACTCACGCTGCCAGTGGAAACTCGGGCCAATCTGGACGTGGAAGCGCACCAGGGGGTCGTCGTCGACGCGCCATACGCGCTGGTGCGCCACAATCTGGACGTCGGCAAGAATGGAATGATCGGGCCCGACGTGACCACCCCGGACACCACATTCACCGTGACTCCGCTCCGCGCGATCATCACGCAGGAAAGGACTGCCTCGGTCCTCAAGCTGCGCGACGACGAACTACGCACCTTCCATCGACAACTCAACGGCGGCGGGCCCGAAATCCGCCTCGTCACATTGAACGGCAACGTCACCATCCATCATGTGGCCCAGGGCGTGGCGCACTAGTCTACTTCTCGATCGGCAAACGGACCGAATTGCCCCACTCCGTCCAGCTGCCATCGTAGTTGCGGACATTCTTGTAGCCGAGCAGATAGGTGAGCACGAACCAGGTGTGACTCGATCGCTCGCCAATGCGGCAATAGGCAATCACATCGTCCCCCGGCTTGAGCCCCGCTTCACCTTCGTAGATCGCCTTGAGCTCCGCCGCGTTCTTGAACGTGCCATCGGCATTGGCGGCGCGAGCCCACGGGACGTTCTTCGCGCCCGGAATGTGCCCGCCGCGCAGCACCCCCTCCTGCGGATACTCCGCCATGTGCGTCTTCTTCCCCGAAAACTCATCGGGCGAGCGCACGTCGATCAGCGGCTTGTGCGCCTGCGACTGCGCCAGGGCCTGTTCGCGAAACGCGCGAATGGCGCCGTCGGTGCGTTCGGGAGCCTGATACTGTGATGGCGCGACCTGCGGCACGTCGGTCACCATGGCGCGTCCTTCCTGCTGCCACTTGATCCGGCCACCGTCCAGAATGCGAAGATTCTCGAATCCAAAGAGACGGAAGACCCAGAACGCATACGTCGCCCACCAGTTGTTCTTGTCGCCGTACAGCACCACAGTGGTATTGCGATCGATGCCCAGGCGGCGCAGCAAGCGCTCGAAGCCGGCCCGATCGATGTAGTCGCGCGTCACCGGGTCGTTGAGATCGTCCTGCCAATCGATCTTGAGAGCGCCCGGAATGTGGCCCGTGGCATAGAGCAGAATGTCTTCGTCACTCTCGAGAATCCGGAGACCGGCGTCGGTCAGATGCGCGGCAAGCCAGTCGGTCGATACAAGCGCTTCGGGATGGGCATAGCCCTTGGTGGTCATCGCGGGATCGTTCGGCACGGATGCAGTAGTCATGGCGGCACGGTAATGGGCCGTCCGGCCGGCGGCAACCTTGCGCCGGGGGTCGGGCTGGGGCCTTTTTCGCGGCACCCGACTTGCCGGTTGGACCACCAACCCGCCGGCCCGGCAACGATCCCCATGGCCGTCGGCAATGTCTCGCCGCAGGCCGGAGAAGCTGATGACGCTGTTGCGCTCCAAGATCCCCGCGCTGCCGCCCCGTCTCGAAGGGCTCGCCGCGCTCGCCGTCAATATTTCGTGGAGCTGGCATCGCCAGGCCCGCGCCATCTTTCGCCGCATCGACGAGGTGCTCTGGCGGGAATCCCGGCACAATCCCATCGTCCTGCTGCAACGTGCCGCACCCGAGCGCCTCGAAGCGCTCGCCGAGGACGCCGACTTCTGCGCGCACTACGACAGCGTGATGCGCTGGCTGACCACCGAGCAGGCGAGCGTGTCGGGGTGGTTCCGTGACAAATACCCGGAAGTGTCCACCGATCACCCGGTGGCCTACTTCTGCGCCGAGTTTGGCGTCCACGCCTCCGTGCCGATCTATTCCGGCGGCCTGGGCATCCTCGCGGGCGATCACTGCAAGACCGCCTCGGACCTGGCGGTGCCGTTTGTCGGCGTCGGTCTCTTCTACCGGAAGGGATACTTCGACCAGCGCGTCCGTCCCGACGGCTGGCAGGAGAACTCCGACGCGACGTTCGATCCCGCGACCACACCGCTCGTGCCGATTACCGATGACAGCGGCGAGCCCATTCTCACAGTGCTCGAGACCTTTGGCCGGCCCATTCACATCTGCGTGTGGACCATGATGGTCGGCCGCTCACCGCTCTACCTGCTCGACACCGACCTTGAGCAGAACGATCCGATGGACCGCGGCCTCACCGGCCAGCTCTATGCCGGCGGCATTCCCATGCGGCTGAGGCAGGAATGGCTGCTCGGCGTGGGCGGCGTGCGCGTGCTGCGCGCGCTCGGCATCAATCCGGGGGCATGGCACGCCAACGAAGGTCACGCGGCGTTCATGTTCCTTGAACGTGCCCGCGAGTTTGTCACGGGCGGCACGTCGTTCGACGATGCTGTCCGCGAGGTGCGCCGCACGTCGCTCTTTACAACGCACACCCCTGTGCCCGCGGGACACGATGTGTTCGACATGTCCGACGTGGCCACCTGCGCCGGCCTCGAGTATTTCCGTGGTTTTGGCGACAACGCCGAGCGGGTGCTGCATCTCGGCCAGCGAGAGGCCGGACCGGCGGGGCCATTCGACATGACGGTCTTTGCGATCCGCCTCGCCGGCCATGTGAACGGCGTTGCTCAGCGTCACGGCATCGTGTCGCGTGAGCTGTGGGGCGACCTCTGGAGCGGTCGTCCCCACGAACAGGTCCCGATTGGCGCCGTCACGAATGGCGTCCACCTCGCCACCTGGATGGCCAATCCGATGATGCGGCTCTTCGACAATCACCTGGGCCAGGACTGGGCCACGCGCCTTGACGAGAGCGAAACGTGGGACGCGGTGCTCGGTCTCGATGCGCGCGAGCTCTGGAATACGCATGCGGAACTGAAGGGCATCCTGCTGCGGTATCTTCGCGAAGAAGCGCGCCGGCGCTGGACGCACACCTGGCATGAGGCCGCTCAGGTGGTCGCCGCCGGCACGCTGCTCGACCCCGCCGTGCTGACCATCGGCTTTGCGCGCCGTTTTGCCACGTACAAGCGCGCCGATCTTCCGTTTCACGATATCGAGCGGCTGAAGGCGATCCTCACCAACGACAAGCGTCCCGTCCAGCTGATCATTGCAGGCAAGGCGCATCCCGAGGACGATCCGGGCAAGGAGATCCTGCAGGCTGTCTACCACTCGGCACGCGATCCGATGTTCCAGGGACGCGTGGCGTTCCTGGAAGATTACGACATGCACCTGGCCCATCTGATGGTGCAGGGTGTGGATCTCTGGCTCAATCTGCCGCGGGTGCCGTTCGAGGCAAGCGGCACTAGCGGCATGAAGGCCGCCCTCAACGGCGTGCCGCAGCTGAGCACACTCGACGGCTGGTGGGAAGAAGGCTTCACCGGCAAGAATGGCTGGGCGATTCCGGTGGCCGACCCGCAGGAAGACGTCGACAATGCCGACGCGAATCATTTCTACGAATTGCTCGAACGCGAAGTGATTCCGCTCTGGTACGAGCGCGACAGCAAGAACATTCCGCGCCAATGGGTGCAGCGGATGAAAGAAGCGATTCGCGTCGCTGGTCGCCGCTTCACCGCGCGCCGGATGCTGCAGGACTACTGCGAGCGCTACTACGCGCCCATTCTGCGCGGCGATCCCTTTACCGACGACCCGCCACGGTCCTGACACCATGACCGACGCCCGCCCGCTCGTCCTGCCGCCAATCGGCGGCACTGCACCGACAGTGGTGCACTTGTGTTCGGAGTTCTATCCGTACGCGCGAACCGGAGGCCTGGCGGAGGCCGCGTGGGGATTGCAGCGCTATCAGCACCGCCGTGGCCTGCCGACGGTCGCCATCTTGCCGCTCTACCGCACCGCGCGCCAGCACACCCGCAATCTTGAACAGGTCGGCGAGCCGTTCACGCTGAACTTTGGCGGCCGCTACGAAACATTCCGGCTGCTGCGCGAGCTCGACCCCGCCTCCGAAACACCGGTGGCGTTCATCGAGCATGAAGGCTTCTTCGGCCGCGACGGGATCTACGGCGATCGCGCCGGCGACTATGCGGACAATCACCGCCGCTTCTCCGCCCTTGCGGCGGCCGCCGCGGCCGCGCTGCCGCGTCTGGCACCGGGCGCCGTCGTCCTGCACGTGCATGACTGGCACGCCGCGCTCGCGCCGGTCTACATGCGCACCTGGTGGGGCAACGATCCGTGGTACAATCGCATTCCGGTCGTGATGTCCGTGCACAACGGCGGCTATCAAGGACACTTTCCTGCCGACATTCTGCCGGACCTGGGATTGCCGTGGAGTCTGTTCACTCCCGACCGGCTGGAATGGTACGGCAAGGTCAACTTCCTCAAGGGCGGCCTCACGCACGCCGACATGGCGACCACGGTGAGTCCCACCCACGCCGAGGACCTGCGCACAC
>DATAVM010000021.1:0-2159 GCA_036267775.1 Gemmatimonadales bacterium | reverse complement strand
CAACTTCCCCGACGTACTGATGATCCAAGGCAAATATCAGGTCAAAGCTCCGGTGCCGTTCACTCCGGGCAGCGAGCTCGCCGGCGAGGTCATCGCGGTCGGTGAGGGCGTGTCTTACCGCCCAGGCCAACGTGTTTCGGCCACCACGTTCATCGGGGCGTTCGCCGAGCAAACGCTCCTGCACTCGGCGATGGTGACCGAGATACCGGACGCCGTCGACTTCGCGTCCGCTGCGGCGTTCGGTGTCACCTACCGCACGGCCTATCACGCGCTGCGATCAATTGCCGCGGTCGAACCGGGCGATTGGGTGGTCGTCCTCGGCGCCGCGGGAGGCGTGGGCCTGGCGGCCGTCGATCTGGCCGTGTCCATGAAGGCCCGGGTGCTGGCCGCCGCGTCGAGTGCGGAAAAACTCGAGCTATGCCGGCAGCGCGGCGCGGAAGCGACGGTCGATTACGACCGGGAAGATCTGAAGAGCCGTATCCGCGAACTCACCGGCGATGCCGCGCGAGTGGTGCTCGACCCGGTCGGGGGACCTTATGCTGAACCGGCACTGCGCGGACTTGCCCGCGGCGGGACCTTCATCACCCTCGGCTACGCCGCCGGCGAGATCCCCTCCATTCGGCTAAACCTGGTGCTGCTCAAGGGAATCACGGTCCGCGGCATGGAGATTCGCACGTTCGTGAGCGACCGGCCGGACGACTCCGCACGCGATATGCGGGAGTTGGCGCAGATGTTCGCATCGGGCGTGATCCGGCCCTACATCGGCGCCCGGTTTGCGCTGGAGGACACCGCGGCTGCGCTCAGGCATGTGGCCGACCGCAAGGCGATCGGGAAAGTGCTCATCGACGTCACGAGGTGACAGGTCCCATCCGTCACACGCATCTCTCCACAGCGGGGCAGGCGTTGTGCCCACCTTCGAGCGACAACGATCAGTGAGGCGGAATTGTCGCTCAGAGGCGGACACATCGGTGCCCAGCCGGGCCGGAGAATGGTGCGGCGAATGTGATACCTCGGTCCGCTACGGCGTGATGATGTTGAACGACGGATCCGGCCGCTCGATGACGCCCAGGAACTGCTGCAGCGCCGCCTGCTCGCCGGAGATCTCCACACCCGGCGAGCTGAAGTCGCCCGTCGCCAGCATTAGCAGACGAAAAGCGTTGTCCAGCTTGAGGGTCACGCTGGCGGTGGCCGCATCGGCGGGCACCCGCCGATGCACCAGCACGCCGTTGCGCAGTGCGAGCCGGTAGTTGGCGTCCTGATCGGCCAGCGTCACGTCGATCGCGAGGTCCAAGTCCCACGCGCGGGGTCCATTCACGCTGATGGCCAGGCCGTCGAAGATCTGCTCCGGCGTCAGCTGCGACAGCAACGACGGCGAGGAGATTTGCCCCGCGGTACCGAAGTTGCCGTCGCGCAGTTCGGTCGCTCCGGACAGGAAGAAGTTGCGCCACGTCGCGTTCTCCGCTCCGTAAGCCAACTGCTCCAAGGTGTCGGCGAGCAGCGTGCGGGCGCCGCCGTGCTCGCTCTCGGCGAACACGGCGTGATCCAGCAGCGTTGCCGCCCAGCGGAAGTCGCCTGAGTCGAAGGCCTGCTGAGCAAGCTCGACGACGCGGTCGATACCGCCGATCGCCTCGACGTATCGACCGGCCAGCGCTTCGGGTGGGTGCGGCCACAGCCGGGCCGGGTTGCCGTCGAACCAGCCCATGTAGCGCTGATAGACCGCCTTGATGTTGTGGCTGACCGAGCCGTAGTAGCCGTGGGTGTGCCACGCCTTGTCGAGCGCCGGGGGCATCTGCAGCGTCTCGGCGATCTCGGCGCCGGTGTGCCCCTGGTTGAGCATCCGCAACGTCTGGTCGTGCAAGTAGGCGTACAAATCGCGTGGCAACGCCAGGAATTCGACGAGGCGCTCGCGTCCCCAGGTGGGCCAGTGGTGGGAGGCGAACACCACGTCGGCGCGGTCGGAAAAGGAGTCGATCGCTTCGGTCAGATATCCCGACCAGGCGTGCGGGTCGCGAACCAGGGCGCCGCGCAGCGTCAGCAGGTTGTGCAGGTTATGCGTGGCGTTTTCGGCCATGCACAACGCGCGGAATCGCGGGAAATAGAAATGCATTTCGGCGGGCGCTTCGGTGCCGGGTGCCATCTGGAATTCGATCTCGACGCCG
>DATAVM010000020.1:0-35309 GCA_036267775.1 Gemmatimonadales bacterium | reverse complement strand
GATGATCGAGGTCAAGGAGGACGAGCGCTTTGAGCGACACGGCGATGATCTCGTGCTGGAGTTGCCGGTGTCGTTCTCACAGGCCGCCCTCGGCGGCACCGCATCGATTCCGACGCCGATCGGCGAAGAGCAGCTGACGGTTCCCGCGGGTGTGCAGTCGGGCACCATTCTGCGGCTCCGCGGCAAGGGACTGCCGCGCCTGGGCGGGACCGGCATGGGCGATCTCAACGTGCGCGTGGCCGTATGGACGCCCGACGAATTGAACGAGGAACAACGCCGTCTCTTTGCCGAGCTCGCGCAGCACGAGGGTGATGGACCTCGCCGCAAGGGCGGTTTCTGGACCAAGCTCAAGGAAGCGCTCGGCGCGTGACCGCCGGGTGGTGGCGCGTGCGCATCGAATGCGCCGATGGTGACCGCGACGCGATCGCCGCTGCAATGGTGGCGCTGACCGGCCAGGGCGTGGAAGAAATCGACGCCCACACGCTTGCGACTGCTGCCGAAGATGAACTTGGCGCCACCGAACTCATTGCATCGCTCCAACAGGCATTCCCCGGCGCCGTCGCATCGACCACGCAACTCGCGCCGGTGGATTGGACGCTCCGCTGGCGCGATGGCATCGTCACGCGGCGGCTCGGGCGGCTCGTGCTGACACCGTCGTGGCTTCCCGTCTCCGCAGCCGTTGGCGAAGCGGTGATCACCATCGATCCGGAATCGGCGTTCGGCAGCGGCGAACACGGCTCGACGCGCGGTGCGCTGGCGTTGCTCGAGCGGCATGTTCGCACGGGCGACGCGGTGCTCGATCTGGGAAGCGGCTCCGGGATTCTGGCTATCGCGGCTGTGCTCCTTGGCGCCCGCCATGCGATTGGCATCGAGGTCGACGAGGAGTCGCAGCCCATCGCGCACGCGAATGCCCGCAAGAACGGTGTCGCCGACCGCGTCACCTTTGTCACCGGCGACGCGGGTGTCATTGCTCCGCTCGCGGGGCCGGCAAACATCATCTGCTCCAACATTCTGCGGAACGTCAACACGGAACTCCTGCCGGCCATTGCTGCGGCGCTGACACCCGGCGGTCATGCGATCTTCGCGGGTATGGAAGACGCCGAATCCGCGGAGTTCCTGCCGGCGCTTGCACAGCATGGGTGGACGGTGGTCGACACGGCGCGCGATGCCGGCTGGTGGAGCGTGGCGGCACGCCAGTGAGTGACACGGCGCTGCTCGTCGCTTCCGGCGCACTCGTCCGCGGTGCTGTACTCGCACTCGACGATGATCAGGTGCATCACCTGCGGGTGCGTCGCGAGCTGTCGACACCACATGCGGTGCGACTGTTCGATGGCGTCGGCGTTTCGGCGACCGGTGAGCTGCGCTTTGACGGGCGGACGGTGACGGCCCAGGTGGACGCCGTGACAGCGCACACCCGGCCGACCACGACGGTGCTTGCGGTCGCGGCCGGTGATCGGGACCGCTTTGCGCTGGTGGCCGAGAAATGCACCGAGCTTGGCGTGACGGACCTGGTGCCGCTCGATGGCGAACGAGTCCATGGCGTTGCCACGCGGTTGCGGGCGGAACAACTGGATCGGGTCCGTCGCCGTGCGCGCGAAGCCTGCAAGCAATGCGGCAACCCGTGGGCGACCGCCGTTCATGCGCTCAGCACGCTCGATCAGCTGCGCGAACAGTGGCAGAGCGTGCACTGGTTCCTCGCCGATGCCGACGGCGCGTCGCCGCAGCCGGCGGTCAATCTGGCAACGGGGTGGATCATTGGTCCCGAGGGTGGGTATACGGCGGCCGAACGCAGCAGCATTGTGCAGCAACTCGGTGCGGTACCAGTGCGGCTGGGGCCGTGGATCCTGCGCTTTGAAACGGCCGCGATCGCCGCGGCAACGTGGACGGCCGCCACACGCGCGCCCGAAGGAGTGCGATGATGGATTGCATCTTCTGCCGGATTGCGAGCGGTGAGATTCCGGCGACGGTCGTGGCTCGGACACCTGACGCGATCGCCTTCCGCGATCTCCATCCGCAGGCACCGGTGCATCTGCTGGTCATTCCGGTCAGACATGTGGCCTCTGCTTCAGACCTGAATGGTCCGGAGGCCGCTGGCGTGCTGGGCGAGATCATGGCCCTGGCCGTGGCGACTGCCGCCGATCTGGGCCTGGACCCGGCCGGCTACCGGATGGTGGTCAACACCGGCCGGGAGGGCGGACAGACGGTGGGCCATCTGCACGTCCATCTGCTGGGCGGCCGGCAGATGCACTGGCCGCCGGGGTAGCCGCTGCTTGCCCTATCCTCCATTCAGCCGTAGGTTTGCAAGTCTGTAGCAGAACCGCCCCTGCCGGGGCCGAGAGGGGTGATTTCAGTACATGTCAGAAGTCATCATCCACGAGGATGAGAGCTTCGAGCGGGCGCTCAAACGCTTCAAGAAGAAGTGTGAGAAGGCGGGCATCCTCTCCGATTTGCGCAAGCATCGGCACTATGAGAAGCCGAGCGAGAAGCGCAAGCGGAAGATGAACGCCGCGCAACGAAAGAACCGCCGGGGACGCACCACGCATGTCTGATATTCCCGCGCGCCTGCGCGGCGATCAGATCGCCGCACGCAAGGCCGCCGACAAGGACCGGACCCTGGTACTGGGGACGGTCCTTGCGTCGTTGAAGAACCGCGAGATCGAACTCGGCCGCCTTCCCGAAGAGGGTGAGGTGGTCGACGTGCTCCGCAAGCAGATCAAGCAGCGGCAGGATTCCGTCGAGCAGTATCGCAAGGGTGGCCGTGATGATCTGGCGCAGCGCGAAGAATTCGAGATCGGCGTGCTGCGCGGCTATCTGCCGCCCGAAGCCGACCCCGAGGAGATCCGCGCCGCCGCGCGCGAAGCAGTCGCCGCCGGTGCGGCCGACGTCGGCAAGCTCATGGGCGCGTTGATGACGCGCTTCAAGGGCAAAGCCGACGGCAAACTCATCAATCAGATTGCCCGCGAGGCGCTGCAGCAGAAATGACGGCGTCGCCGCATGACGGAACCGGGGTGCCGTCCCTTCCGAGGAACGGCACCCCTCCGCGCTTGGCGGACAGCGATACCGCCGACGCACTCGCGGTCCTCGAATTCCCCGCCGCGCTCGCGCTTGTGGCAGCGCGCGCGGAAGGTCCTCTCGGCGCGGCCGCAATCCTCAAGCGCTGGCCCACCGACGATCGCGACTGGATCGTGGCGGAGCTCGAGCTCGTCGGAGAACTGCTGGCACTGTTGCGCCGCGGTGAGCGGCTCGCGGTCGCACCGGTGCCCGACGTGCGGAGCGCGTTGAGCCGGCTTCGCGTCGAAGGCGGCGTGCTCGAGCTCGCCGAGCTGGCGGCGGTGCGCGATACACTGGCCGCTGGTCGGGAAGTCGCGACGGAACTGGAGCGCCAGCGCGAAGCGTGTCCCCGCCTCTGCCAATTGCGCCGCGAGCCTGCCGACCGTGCGATCGAGCGGATGCTCGAGCTGTCGATCAGTCCCGAGGGTGAACTCCTCGACAGCGCGAGTCCGGCGCTGGCGGCCGCCCGCCGCGCCGTGCACGCTGCCCGCGAACGCCTGGTCCGCCGTCTCGAAGGGATGCTCCGTGACATGGAGTCCTCGGCGGTGCCATCCGGTGCGAGTGTGACGATTCGCGGCGGCCGCTATGTGGTGCCGGTGCGGCGCGACGCGCGACGGCGTCCCGAGGGAATCATTCACGACGAGTCGGCGAGCGCGGGCACGCTCTTTGTCGAGCCGACCGCTGCCATCGAGCTCGGCAACGCACTCAGTCAGGCGATCAGTGCCGAAGAGCGCGAAGTGCTCGTCGTGTTGCGCGAGCTGACGCAACGTCTCCGGCCGGTGCGCGACACCATCGCCGCACTGCACGCGATGGCGGTGGAAGTCGATACCGTGCTTGCGCGGGCGCGCTGGGCGCTCGACCTGGACGGCGAGGTGCCGTTGATTGCCGACGCAGGCGACGCGATCGATCTCCGCGGTGCCCGTCATCCTCTGCTGCTTGCGCGCGGCGTGGCGGTGGTGCCCTTCGACCTGTACCTCTCGCGCGACGAGCGAACACTGCTCATCTCCGGTCCCAACACCGGCGGCAAGACGGTGCTGCTCAAGACGGCCGCGTTCGCTTCAGCGCTCGCCCAGTCGGGCATCGTCCCCCCATTGGGCCCACAGAGCTCGCTGCCGATCATCCGGCGCTGGTTCGTCGACATTGGCGATCATCAGTCGCTCGCCGCAGATCTGTCGACGTTCTCGGCGCACGTCGCGATGCTGCGGCGCATTCTCGATGCCGCCGATCGCGCAACACTCGTGGTCCTCGACGAGATCGGCTCGGGCACGGACCCGGCCGAGGGCGGTGCACTGGCCATGGCGGTGCTCGAAGCGCTCACCTCGCGCGGTGCCTTGACGCTTGCGACCACGCACCTCGGTGCGCTCAAGACGCTGGCGACGTCGCTGCCGGGCGTGGTGAACGGATCGCTGCACTTCGACGCGGCGACGCTGTCGCCCACGTACCGATTCACCAAGGGAATTCCGGGGCGCTCCTACGGCTTGGCGATCGCACGACGCCTGGGCGTCGACGCTGCGGTGCTTGCGGCGGCGGAGCGATTGGTGCCCGAAGCGGAGCGCGAGCTCGATCAGCTGCTCGCGCACGTGGAGGCACGCCGTCAAGTGCTCGAGCGTGACGAAGCGGCACTCGCCGAGCGGCTGGCCGATGTGGAGCGGCGTGAGGCGGTCACCGCAATCACGGCGGAATCGCAGGACGCGCGCGCGACCGAGCTGCGCCGCGCGGAGAAGGAAGCCGCGCGCGACCGCGCCCGCCAGGCCAAGGCGTATCTGCTCGAAGCGCGCAAGCGTGTGGAAGAAGCGCTCGCCGCTGCGCATGGTGCTGTAACGGAAGCCGCGGCGCGCGAGGTGCGGCGCCAGGTGGAAGACGGTGTGCGTGAGCAGGCGCGGCTGCTCGACGAAGACGAGCCGTTGCTGGCGCCATCGGCGGACGCCATCGCCGTGGGATCGCGAGTACGCCTCACGACCGGAGCGGTGGGCATCGTCGCCGAGTTGCGCGGTGACGGCAGGGCGGTGGTGCAGCTCGGTGCCATGCGGCTGGTCGTCACGGCCAATTCGTTGACGCGCGTTGCCGATGACCGGACGCAGCGACAACGGTCGGCTCCGGTGTCGTCGGTCGACACGCCCGATGCGCCGCTGCAGGAAGAGCTCGACCTCCGCGGCATGCGCGCCGATGAAGCCGAATCGCTCGTGATCGCCGCGCTCGATGCAGCGGTCCTGGCCGATCAACCCCGCCTCGCCATTATTCACGGCATGGGAACCGGTGTGTTGCGCGACGTGGTGCGGCGGCTCCTCGCCGCGGACAAGCGTGTGGCCGCGTTCGACTTTGCACCGCGGCAGCAGGGCGGCCTCGGTGTGACCGTTGCGGTGCTCGCCTGATGGGGCGGATTCCCGACGAGATCATCGAACAGGTCCGCGACACGGCGGATCTGCTGGAGATCGTGCAGGAGACGGTGCAGCTCAAGCGCACTGGTAGCGATTGGCGCGGTCCGTGTCCGTTTCACGGCGGGTCGAATCGCAACTTTGCGGTGATTCCGAAAAAGAATTGCTACTACTGCTTTGTCTGCCATGCCGCGGGCGATGTCTTTACCTGGTATCGCGAGCGCATGGGGCTCGACTATCCGTCGGCGGTACGCGAAGTGGCGCGTCGCTACGGCATCGTGATTCCCGAGCAGACGGAGCGCGCTGGTCCCGATCCGCGCGAACCTCTCTATCAGGCCTGCGATGCGGCGCAGGGCTGGTTCGCGGCGCAACTGCGCGATACCCCGGAAGCGGAGACCGCGCGACGCTACCTCCTCGAGCGTCAGTTTCCCCTCGATGCCGCGGCGGAACTTGGCCTGGGTTACGCGCCGCGCAGTAACGCATTCCTCGCGGAAATGAAGCGGCTCGGTATTTCCGACGACGTGCTGGTGGAAACTGGACTGGCATTGCGCCGTGATGATCAGACGCTCTATCCGCGCTTTCGCGGGCGGCTCCTCTTTCCGATTCATGATCTTCGCGGCCGCGTGGTGGGATTCGGCGGCCGGATTCTTGGCGAAGGCGAACCCAAGTATCTCAACTCGCCCGAGACACCGATCTTCCACAAGGGCGAGCAGCTCTATCACATGCATCAGGCCCGGAACGCCATCCGCAAGGCCGGCCACGCCATTCTGGTCGAGGGATACTTTGACGTGCAGCGCCTGGCGCTGGTCGGCGCCGACCAGGTCGTGGCGCCGCTCGGTACTGGATTGACGGAGCAGCAGGCAACACTGCTGCGCCGCTACACGGGCGAAGTGATTCTTCTCTACGACAGTGACGGTCCGGGGCTCAAGGCGACGTTCCGCGCCGGCGATGTGCTTCTTGCCCACGGGCTTCGCGTGCGCGTGGCCACGATGCCCGCAGGAGAAGATCCCGACACCCTTGCGCAGCGCGGCGGTGCCGCGGCGGTCGACGCCATTCTCGGCGACGCGATCGATGTGCTCGAGCGCAAGATGCAGCTGCTCGACGCGCGCGGCTGGTTTGGCGACGTGCATCGCTCGCGCGAGGCACTGGACCGGCTGCTTCCCACGCTGCGCGCTGCGCAGGACGCCGTTACGCGCGAGCTCTATATCACGATGGTGGCCGAGCGGCTGGCAATTCCCCGCGAGACGGTCGCCGCCGAAGCGGCAGCCAGGCCGGCCCTGCGGCCGCAGGGTGTTGCGCCACCCACAACAACGGCGACCGAGCGACGCCACGACACCCGCCGTGACACGGGACGTGCACCGCGCGTCCCGGGTGCAGAGATCGAGCGCAAACTCCTCCGTCTCCTGCTGCTCGAGCCGCAGTGGCTGGCCCGCGCACGCGACGAAGTGAGTCCCGACCGTTTTTCGCTGCCGGCGTACCGCCGTATCTACGAGGCCTTGGCTGCGCTCCCTGCCAACGCGCCAGTGGGTGACGCGCTGCCCGCCCTCGATGAGCGTGCACGGGAGGCCTGGTCGCGCCTGGTGGAAGGCGGTGCGCCGAGTGAGGGCTACGATGTCGATCGCGAGTACGTCGGGGCGCTCGAGGCTCTGGACGAAATCCGCGTCTTTGCGGAGATCGCAGCCGAGCCCGACCCGGAAGAACTCACGCGGCGTTGGGCCGCGCTCAGCAAGGAAGGACAGGCACGGTTTAGCTTGTATCGGAGGAATGCGCCGCGGCCGCGCCAGGGGCCCGACGAGATGTCACCCGGGGAGTGAGGGCAGATGCATCCCGATTTACCCAAACTGCTGGAAATTCAGGTGCGGGACCGACGGCTCGCGGAGTTGCAGGAACGCGAGCGAGCCATTGCGGCGGACCGAATGGCGCTCGATGCGGCACTCGAACGCACCCGCACGGAGATCGCGACGGCGACTCGCGCCGCGGCGGATGTTGCGCGCCGCCGCGATGAAGCGGAGCAGAAGCTTGAAACGCAGCGCGCCCAGCACGAGAAGCGGCGCCAGCGGCTGGAACTCGAGCGCAATCCCCGCATTGCCGCGCAATTGCTTGCCGACGTCGAACTGGGACGCACGATTCTGACGCAGGAAGAGAGCGAGTGGATGCGGCTCGCCGAAGATGCCACCTCGCGTACCGGCGTCGTGACGGCTGCGGAACAGCGTCTCGGAACGCTGGAGACGGAACAGGGGGCGGCTCGCGCCGAACTCGCACACCGGCACGACGATCTCGCCGGGGAGCTCGGCGCCGCCAAGGCGGAGCGGGAGAGTGCGGCTGCGCAACTCGATCGGACGTTGCGTCTGCGCTACGACCGGCTGCGCGGATCGCGCAAGACGGAGATACTCGTTCCCGCGAACAATGGCACCTGCACGGCCTGCAACACCGCCATTCCGCGTTCGCGCATCGGGAAGCTGCAGGCCGAAGGGATTCTGATCGATGGCTGCGAGATGTGCGGTGCCATCATCTATCTCGCCGAGGCACGCGCCTGACCAGAGCGCCGCGCTGGCGCCTGCCCGAGCCGCCGGATCTGGCGGCTGCGCAGGCGCTCGCGGCTGAATTGTCGCTGCCGGTTCCCCTGGCCTCGCTTCTGGTACAACGCGGCTTCCATCACGCCGACACCACGCGCGGCTTCCTCCGTCCCGATCTCGATACCCTTGCCGATCCGCTGACCCTCGCCGGGATGGCGGATGCCGTCACGCTGATTGTCGCGGCTGTCAAGCGCGGCACACCCATCCTCGTCCACGGCGATTACGACGTCGATGGCCAGTGCGCCACGGCCTTGCTCACCCGCGCATTGCGCGTCGCGCACGCCAATGTCACGCCCTTCGTGCCCCATCGGCTGACCGACGGCTACGATTTTGGCGCCGCGGGCCTCGCGGTTGCGGAGGAAATTGGCGCGGGCCTGATTCTCACGTGCGATTGCGGTATCACCGCCGTCGCCGCGGTGGCTGCGGCGCGTGCCGCTGGCCGCGAGGTGGTGGTCACCGATCATCATCTGCCGGGCGCGACGCTTCCCGATGCCAATGCCGTTGTCGATCCCCAGCGCGCGGATGACACCTCCGGCCTGACCTCGCTCTGCGGCACCGGCCTGGCGCTCAAGCTGGTGCAGGCGCTCGTGGAACCGCTCGGCCTTCCCAAGGCACTGCCGTATCACCTGCTCGACTACGTCGCCATCGCAACGGTAGCGGATGTGGTGCCGCTGGTCGGCGAGAATCGCGTGCTCGTCAAGCATGGCCTCAAACTGCTGGGCGAGACGCGGTGGGCCGGCTGGCGCGCGCTGCTCGAGCGCTGCAAACTCGGACCGAATCCGCCGCGCGCAGCACAGGTCGCGTTCATTCTGGCGCCGCGGCTCAACGCGGTCGGCAGGATCGGCAACGCGCGCGATGGCCTGCGACTGCTCCTGACCGATGATCCCGTTGAGGCGGTGGCGCTCGCCGATCGGTGCGAAACGCTCAACCGCGAACGCCAGGAGATGGATCAACGCATTCTCGAGGAAGCGCTGGCACTGGTTGAACGGGAATATGCCGACGCGACGGCGCATACCGGGCTCGTGCTGATGGGTGGCGACTGGCATCCGGGCGTGATCGGCATCGTCGCGTCCCGTATTGTGGAGCGCTACGGTCGGCCGGTCTTTCTTCTTGCCGCCGACGGCGACACCGCGCGTGGCAGCGGCCGCAGCATCGATGGCTTTGATCTGCACGCGGCACTCGAGCAATGCGGCGATCTGCTCGAACGATTCGGCGGGCACCAGATGGCGGCCGGTCTGACGGTGCGGCGCGACCGGATCGACGCCTTTCGCGAACGCTTCAATCGGGTGGCGCAGACCGCCCTCGCCGCCAGTGATCTGGGGCCTTCGCAACGCGTCGATCTCGAACTCGGTCTCGATGACGTGACCGACGAACTCGAGCGCTGGAGTCGCCACCTCGAACCGTGCGGCATGGGAAATCCCGCGCCGGTCTTTGGTGTGCGCGGTGTGCGGCTCGAGGGAATTCGCACGGTGGCCGGCAAGCATCTCAAGGGAAGCCTGGCGTCGCGTGGCCGGCGCCTCGATGCGATCGCGTTCGGTTGGGCCGATCGCGCCCCGCGCGATCTCGAGGCGCCGGTCGACATCGCGTTCCGGCTCGAGCGCAACGAATGGCACGGCACGTCGATGCTGCAGGCGCGCATCCTTACGCTCGCCGCGGCGGGCGCGCCGTGACGCGGATCGTGAGCGGTGCGTGGCGCGGCCGGCGGTTGGCGGTGCCGCAGGACGCGGCGGTGCGGCCCACGGCAGAGCGGGTGCGTGAAGCGTGGCTCAGCATTCTTGCGCCCAGGCTCAGCGGCGCTCGCGTGCTCGATCTCTTCGCGGGCAGCGGTGCCCTGGGACTCGAAGCGCTCTCCCGTGGCGCCGCGCACGCCACCTTTGTGGAGTCGCGCGCCGCATCGCTCACCGCGCTCCGCGCGAATGTGGCAATGCTCGACGCCGCGGACCGAGTGACCGTCACGCGCGCCGACGCGCTGCGCTTTGTCGGCGAGCTGGGGTCGGAGGCCTTTGATATTGCGCTCGCCGACCCGCCCTTCATGTCGGACTTTGCCAAGCAGGTGGCGGCGGCCTGGCAACGCGTTCACTTTGCAGGGGTGCTGGCCGTGGAGCATTCTCCCAGGACAGAGCTCGCTGGCGGCACGACGCGCCGCTGGGGCGATATCGCCGTCACCTTCTATCGGGTCCCATGACACGCATCGCGATCTATCCCGGTTCGTTCGACCCGCCGACCCGCGGTCACGAAGATCTCATCCGGCGCGCCCTCGACCTCGCGGACCGGCTCATCGTGGGGGTGGCGGTCAATCCTGGCAAGCAGCCGCTGTTCACAGTCGAGGAGCGGCTGGATCTGTTGCAAAGGATCACCGATCCCGATCCGCGACTGGAGCTGGTGTCGTTCTCGGGACTCCTCGCCGACTTTGCGCGCGACCGCGGTGCCACGATGGTGATTCGCGGGCTCCGCGCGGTCAGCGATTTTGAATATGAATTCCAGATGGCGCTGATGAATCGCCGGCTCAATCACGATCTCGAGACGGCCTTTCTGGTGCCCGCGCTCGATCTGACCTACCTCTCGTCGTCGCTGGTGCGCGAAGTGGCACGGTTTGGCGGCAAGCTCGACGGCCTGGTGCATCCGGCGGTCCAGGATGCGCTGCGCCGGCGTTTTGCGGCATGAGTCTTCGCGACCTCCTTCGCGCCCGCGCCGCGGGGAAGGGCGCGCGCCTGGTCTTTCCCGAAGGCGACGATCCGCGCGTGATCGCCGCCGCACGGCAGCTGGCCGATCTCGGTGTGGCCGAGCCGCTGCTGCTCACCGGCGCGAACATGGATGTGCGCGATTCACGGGTGACCCGCGTGGCGAGTCTGTTGCGCGAACGCCGGCCGCACGCCGTGCGCGATGGTCTCCATGCGCTCGATCTGGCCATCGATCCCCTGCGCTTTGCCGCAGGTCTCGTCGCACTGGGCGAAGCCGATGGTTGCGTGGCGGGCGCCGTGCGAACCACGGCGGATGTGATCCGCGCAGCGCTCTGGCTGATCGGCACAGCACCCGGTGTCACCGAGGTGACCGCCGCGATGTATCTCGATCTGCCCGACGGTCGCGTGCTCACCTATACCGATATCTCCGTCATTCCGCAGCCAACGCCCGCGCAACTGGCCGCCGCCGCCCTCGCGGCTGCGCGGGACCGCACCGCGCTCGTGGGTGACGCGCCCCGCGTGGCGTTTCTTTCCTTCAGCAGCAAGGGGAGTGCGGCGGGCGCCGACGTGGACCGTGTTCGCGAAGCGCTCGCCATCTTCCAGCAGCTGGCACCCGACGTGCCGGCCGATGGCGAGCTGCAGGCCGACGCGGCACTCGTGCCCGAGGTCGCGGCGCGCAAAGCAGCCGGCTCGTCCGTGGCCGGGCGCGCCAACGTGCTGGTCTTCCCATCGCTCGATGCGGGGAACATTGCCTACAAGCTCACCGAGCGCCTCGCCGGCGCCACGGCGGCCGGACCGCTCCTGCAGGGACTTGCGCGGCCAATGTCCGACCTGTCGCGGGGAGCGTCAACGGATGATATTGTGGACGTCGCTGCCATGGTCGCGCTCCAGGCGCGGGCCGGCGGCGTTTGAAGCGAGGAAGGGCACATGGCATTCAAGCTGAATCGCGTGGCCAACGGCGTAACGACCATCACCGTCGACGGCCAGCTGATCGTGGTCAACCGCCAGGAGCTCAAGCAGCTCGTGCAGGACGCGATCGATCGCGGCGAACGCAAGTTCCTCTTTGACTTCACGCGGACCGCGTATATCGACTCGTCGGGTCTGGGCGCGCTCGTCTCGATCAGCAAGCGCGTCCGCGAAGCCGGCGGCGATCTGCGGCTGGCCGGACTCAACGAAGATCTGCGTTCACTCTTCGAGCTGACCAAACTCGACACGCTCTTCACGATCGCGGAGACGCCGGCCGAGGCGCTGTCGGGGTTCTGAGAGCGACCGCATGGGCTCCTCCGCTTCGGTTCCCGCTGATGGCGCCAGTGCGGGCGAACGCTACCGCCTGGTCCTTCCCACCGACCTGACGCTCGTGGGCCAGGCCGTCGAAACGGTCATGGCGTGCTGCTTTGCCAACGTCGATCCAAGTCGTCGTACCCGGTTCCGCCTGGCCACGGTGGTCGCAGAAGCGGTGGCGAATGCGATGCTGTACGGCAATCGAAGCGACCGCACGCGCCAGGTGACGGTCGAGATCGAAATCTTCGCCGACCGCATCGTGGTGGCCGTCGCCGACCAAGGCGACGGCTTTGATCCCGCCGCGGTCCCGCCGCCCGGTGACGAGACGCTCGACGCCACGCGCGGCCGCGGCCTCTTCATGATCCGTCGGCTGGCCGATCACGTTGCCTTCAACCCGCAAGGAAACACGATCTGGATGACGCTGCCGCGCCGCTGAGCCTGCTGGGCGGCGTGCTGCCACCACTCGAAGCGCTGGCCGGCGCGGCGCTGCGCGTCTGGCGGCTCGATCGCGATCGCTGGACGCTCGTGGCCGGCGATGGCACGGGTGCGTCGACGCGCGGGCCGGTCGCGGGTGCGCGCGACACGTCGTGGCTCGCGCTTCCCGACAGTGCGGGACTCTTTCTCGAGGTGGCGCCGCGTGATGGCGCCAGCGCCGAAGAAGTCGCCCGCCGCGTGCTGCCGGTGGTACAGGGCATGCTCGATGCCGGCCGGAGTACCGCGCTCATCGCCCACGAGCTCGCGGCGCGCTACGAAGAGATCGATCTCCTCTATTCCATCGGCGAACTCCTCGGGCATGCGCAATCGGTCGATGAAGTCGCCGCCGTGATTCTGCGCGAAGTCAGTGCGGTGGTTGGCGCGCGCGCGGCGGCGCTCCGCGTCCACGACGATGCGCGCGGCATTCTCCACGCCGTGGCGTCGCTCGGCACGTCACGTGGTGCGGTCGCGGCGGACGTTGTGGTGGCCAATCCCGAGAGTGTCGTGGCGCGTGCGTTTCGCTCCGGCCAGATCGAAACCGGGGCACAACCCAATTGGGTGCCGGGCGACATTGTCGCCGTGCCGATCGTGCATGCCGTGTCGGGCCAGCCTGCGCGCGTGATCGGCACCCTCGCGCTCGCCGACCGCGCCGGAGGTGGTGCCTTCACGCGCGAGGAGACCAAACTCATTGCCGCCGTGGCTACGCAGATCGGTGCCGCACTGGAGAACGCGCGGCTGGTGGCCGGCGAACGCGCGCGCCAGCGGCTCGAGCGCGAACTCGAGCTCGCGCACGACTTGCAGGTGCGCCTGATGCCCACGCCCGCCGTGCTGCGCGGCGAAGCCGATGTCGCGGCGCGATCCGATCCCGCCACCTCGCTCGGCGGCGACTTCTACACCTTTGCGCGACTCGGCCGCGGGCGCATTGGCGTGCTCGTGGGCGATGTCGCAACGCACGGCTTTGCCGCGGCCCTCATTGCGGCCGAAGTCCTTGCCGCGGCAGGCATTCATGCGCACGCCACCGCGCGCCCCGATGACATGCTCGCCCTTCTGGGCGATTCGCTCCGCGACGAGCTCGCCAAGACCGAGATGTATCTCACCGTCTGGTACGGCATCCTCGATCCATCGGTGGGCGAGCTCGACTACAGCAACGCGGGGCACATCCACGCCTTCCGGCTGCCGACCGCGGGCCCGATGGAGCGGCTGAGTCCCACAGCACCGCCGCTCGGTCTGGTGGAGGGCGAGCCATTCGGTCATCGGGCGATGCCGTGGGATGTCGGCAAGGATCGTCTCGTGCTCTTTACCGATGGCCTGGGCGACCAGACCAATGCCGCCGGCGAGCGCTATGGCGAAGCCCGCATCATCGCCCGTCTCGAGCGGGACCGCGACTGCCCGCCCGGAGAACTGGTGCAACGCGTGTTTGACGACGTCATCGCCTTTGGCGGCACCGCGATCGACGATGATCGTACGCTCGTGATTCTGCGGATCTGACGTGCGCCCGCGGAAATCCCTCGGCCAGCATTTTCTCACGCACCCGGCACTCCTTGCCCGCATTGCCGCGGCCACCGGCGCCGGCCCGGGCGACGTCGTGCTCGAGATCGGCCCGGGAAAAGGCGGCCTGACCGCAGCACTCCTCGATCGCGGGGCCACAGTGGTCGCGATCGAGCGCGACGAAGCGCTGCATGCCCGGCTCAACGACGCGTTCGGCCGCCGCGATTTTGCGCTCATCGCCGGCGACGCGCTCGAGGCCGACTGGGCGGCACTCGTCGCCCCGTGGACCACGCAGGGCAAGCGGTGGCTCGTGGTCGGCAACATTCCGTATTACATCACATCGCCGCTCCTCGCCAAGGCACTTTCCGCACCGCTTCCCGCGGGCGTGATCTTTCTCGTGCAGCGCGAAGTGGCCGACCGGATCGTCGCACCCGCCGGTGCGGAGGACTACGGCGCACTCTCGGTGGGAATCCAGGCGGTCGCTCGGGCGCGCAAGTTGCTGCCCGTGGGGAAGGCGGCGTTCACGCCGCCGCCCAAAGTAGACTCGGCGCTCATCGAGCTGGTGCCGCGTGCCGATCCACTGGTGGCTCCGGAGCGGATCGGCGAGTTCCGGCGGCTCGTCACCTCACTCTTTTCCTACCGTCGCAAGCGCATGGTGCGGGCACTCCGCCAGGCGGCGGACCTGAGCGCCAGCGAGGCTGAAACGGTCCTCACCGAGGCGGTGATCGATTTCGAAGGCCGTCCCGAGACCGTCAGCCCGGAGGGATTTGTCCGGCTGCTCGAGGCAATGACCGCGCGGGTTGCCCCCGCTCCCCGCTCGTGAAACATTTCACAAATGCATACTCGGAAGATCGCCGATTCGACCGTGCGCCGCCTGGCGGTCTATCTGCGGTTCCTGGAGGAATTCCAGGGGAACGGGTCCGCCACCCTTTCGTCCGAAGCGCTCGCGCAGCATGCCGGCACCACCTCGGCCCAGGTTCGCAAGGATCTCTCCTTTTTCGGGTCGTTCGGCACGCGCGGCCTGGGCTATGACGTCCGGGCGCTTTCGGGCGAGCTCCGCACCATCCTCGGCCTCACCCGCCGCTACCGTGTACTGCTGGTAGGCGCCGGGCGTCTGGCGGGGGCGCTGGTGGAATACGCGGGCTTTGGCAGTCGAGGCTTCGACGTCATCGCCATTGTCGACCGCGACGCCACCAAGATTGGCACACGCTGGCGAGGGATCGAGATTCAGGATGTCGCGAAGCTCGAACGCGTGATCCAGCAGGCTGATGTCGACATCGCGGTGCTGGTCACCCCGGCGGCACCGGCGCAGGGTCTTGCCGATCGTCTGGTGGCCGCCGGTGTCGGTGCCATTCTCAACTTTGCACCCGTTCAGTTGCATGTCCCACCGCAGGTCGACGTGAAGAACGTCAATCTTGCGGTCGAACTCGAAACGCTTTCGTACGCTCTTCAGCATCGGATGCAGGGATGAAGACTCGATGAATGGATTGACGGCGCACCCGGCGGGCACGCTGGTGGACCGCGCGCTGGAGCTGCTGCAGAGCGGTCCCGCGTCCGCCGAGGCACTCGCGACCCGGATCCTCGGCCTTCCCAACGCTCCCGTGGCGGTGGCTGAGCGTCTGGCGCTGGCGCTGCTGGGCGCCGATCCGCGCGTGCGCCAGCAGCCCGATGGCCGCTGGGCCATGGTCGCCGCGGCACAGGGCTCTCCCATGCTCGATGAGTGTGTCTTTGCGGTCGTCGACGTGGAGACCACGGGGATGCAGGCCTCGGGCGCCGACCGCATCACCGAGATCGCGGTGGTGCTGGTGCACGGACTCCGCCGCGAAGTGGTGTTCGAGTCGCTGGTCAATCCGGGACGCGACATTCCGCACCGCATCTGTGAACTCACCGGGATCACGTCGGCGATGGTTGCCAACGCGCCGACGTTCGCCGAGATCGCCGATCAGGTGACGGCCGCACTTGCGGGTCGAGTGTTCGTGGCGCACAACGCGCGATTCGACTGGACGTTCGTGACGGCGGAAGTGCGGCGCAATCGTGATCTCGCGCTCGATGGCCCGCGGCTTTGCACCGTGCGGCTCGCGCGGCGCCTGATTCGCGACGAACCGTCGTATTCGCTGGGCGCGCTTGCGGCCCGGCTGGGCTACGAGTTCTCCGCGCGGCACCGTGCTGCCGGCGATGCGCTCGTCACCGGCATGTTGCTGCAGCGCCTGCTGGCGGATGCGCGCGAACAGGGCGCCATTACACTTGCCGATCTGGAAACATTGCATCGATCTCCCATTCGCGGAGCGGCGGCATGAGCGGCGTCACCACGTTCAAGGTGGGGGCGCTCACCGTGCACGCGATCGAGGCCGGACTCCAGCGTCTCGATGGCGGTGCCATGTTCGGCATCATTCCGCGGCCGCTGTGGGAGCGCCGAATCACGCCGGACGCACGCAGCCGCATTCCGCTGGCGATGCGGTGCCTCCTGATCGAGCACGACGACGGCCTCGTGCTCGTCGATACCGGGCTCGGCAACAAGGAGCCGGAAAAGTTTCGCGACATCTATGGTGTCGAGAACGCCGGCGCCAACGGCCGCACGCAGCTCGAAGACGCACTCGCGACGCTCGGACATCGGCCCGAGGACATTCACGTCGTGCTCAACACGCATCTGCATTTTGATCACGCTGGTGGCGACACCTTTGTCGTGGCGGACGATCCCGCAAAGGATGTGCAGCTGTCGTTCCCGAACGCCGAGTACGTGGTGCATCGCGGCGAGTACGAGTGGGCGACGCACACCAACGAGCGGACGCAGGGAAGTTATCTCCCGCACAACTTTGTCCCGGTGATGGCGGCCGGCCGGTTCCGGTTGCTCGACGGAGAGGGCGGTGTGGTGGTACCGGGTGTCCGTGGACTGGTCACGCCGGGGCATACGCCGTGGCACATGTCCGTGCTGATCGAGAGCCAGGGCGAGACGCTGCTCTATCCCGCGGACACCGTGCCCACTGCGCACCACCTTCCGCTGGCCTGGATCATGGGCTACGACGTGGAGCCGGTCCGGACCCTGGAGAGCAAGCGGGGGCTGTACCGGCGCGGCGTGGCCGAGGGTTGGCGGGTGGTGTTTGAACACGATTGGACCACGGTCGGTGGGAGGCTGGTTGCGGGCGAGCGGGGAGTAGGGCTGGGAGAGACGGTTGGGAGACCTGAGCGCTGAGGCCAGTCCCGCCCTGAAACGTCGCCCATTGCCACCGGCGCTTCGGCTGAGTACTTTGCGTCGTCGAAGTGAGCGGGATAGCCGCTCCACCCCGAGCCTGCAGGTCCGGCGAATGGGTCCAAGAGCATAAGCATCCAGGCCTCCGGGCCTGCGGTGCGCCTCTTCGGACACCCCGCCAATTCGGTGGGGTGTTCGTGTTTTGGTCTCCAGAGGAGCGGCCCACTGTCCACTTTCGAGCGCGAACGTCGGGTGCGGGTGAATCGGCAGATCCGGATTTCGCCGGTTCGGGTGGTAACGGCAGAGGGCGAGCAGTTGGGGGTCCTCTCCATTGAAGAAGCGCTGGCGGCTGCGCAGGACCGGGGCCTCGATCTGGTCGAGGTGGCTCCGATGGCGCGGCCTCCCGTGGTCAAGATCATGGACTACGGGAAGTTCAAGTTCGAGGAAGCGAAGGCCGCGCGAGCGGCCAAGAAGAAGCAGCATGTGATCCACCTGAAGGAAGTGAAATTCCGTCCGGGGATCGATGACCACGACTTTGACTTCAAGACGCGTCACGCCCGCGAGTTTCTGGGTGAGGGCAACAAGGTCAAGGTGACGATGATGTTTCGCGGCCGCCAGATTGCCCACACCGAGCTGGGCAAGGCGGTGCTGGACCGGGTGGCCGCGGCACTGGCCGACGTCGGCAAGGTCGAGCAGGATGCCAAGCTCGACGGCCGTAACATGGTGATGGTTCTCGCGCCCAAATAGCGCGCGACACGCCGACCACAGGAGAGAACGCAGCAATGCCCAAGCAGAAGACCAAGCGCGCCGCGATGAAGCGCTTCCGTGTCACCGGCAGCGGGAAGATCCGGCGAGCGCGGGCCAACAAGCGGCACATTCTGACAAAGAAGACGCGCAAGCGGAAGAACCAGCTCGGCAAGAATGCCCTGGTGAGTTCGGCCGACTACCGGCGCACCATCAAGCTGTTGCAGGCATGAGGAGCTGAACGATGCCACGGGTCAAGAACGGGGTCGCGCATCACGCGCGCAAGAAGAAGATCATGGAAGCGGCCAAGGGCGGCTTCCAGTCGCGCAGCAAGCTCTACAAGGCCGCCAAGGAAAATGTCGAGCGCGGGATGGCCTATGCCTATCGCGATCGGCACAAGAAGAAGGGCGATTTCCGCCGGCTGTGGATCACCCGCATCGGGGCGGCCGCGCGGTTGCACGCGCTGAGCTACTCGCGGTTGATGGCGGGACTCAAGGGCGCCGGTATCGAGATCAATCGCAAGGTCCTCGCCGACCTCGCGGTGCGCGATGCGGACGCGTTTGCGAAGCTCGCCGAAATGGCCAAGGCGCACGTCGAGACCACGCAGGCGCACTGAGCGCCGGCCGGTAGCATCTGTCGGACTGCGGGGTCGGCCGTCGCTGCACGGACGGCCCCGCGTTGCATTCGCCACCACCACTGCGCGTGGCCCCGGCGACCGGGGCGGATCGATGGAACCCACGTGACTCAGTCCACACTTGAGGCGTTGCGCGCGCGACTCGCGTCACTCGACACGCTCGATACGTCTGCCCTCGACGCGGAAGAGATTGCCATTCTCGGCCGCAAGCAGGGCGAGCTGACGCATCAGCTCAAAGCGCTGGCCACGGTGCCGCTGGAAGAGAAGCGCGCACAGGGCAGCGCACTCAATGCGCTCAAGCTGGAATTCGAAGCGGCCTTTGCACAGCGTCGCGCGGCGCTCACCGAGGCCACGCGCCAGGCGGCGGCGCGCGACACCGACCTCACCATGCCGGGACGGGACCGCTGGATCGGCACTCGCCATCCGGTCACCGCCGTCGTCGACGAAATTGTCGAAATCTTCCGCAGCCTGGGCTTTGGTGTCGCCCTGGGCCCCGAGATCGAGAACGAAGAGCGCAATTTCACCGCGCTCAACTTTCCCGCCGATCATCCCGCGCTCGACATGCACGACACGCTCTTTGTCGACATGACCGGAATGGCCCCGGACGACGGCGGCCGCTTGCTGCTGCGCACGCACACCTCGCCGGTGCAGGTCCGCGTGATGCGCTCCGGGCCGCCGCCGTATCGCGTCGTCATTCCGGGGACCACGTATCGCAACGATCCCTTCGATCCGTCGCACGCACCCGCATTCACCCAGATCGAAGGACTCGCGGTGGACGAGGGCATCTCGTTCGTCGATCTCAAGGCCACCCTGACGCACTTTGCGCAAGCCTTCTTTCACGCTGGCGTGAAGGTGCGCTTCCGGCCGTCCTTCTTTCCGTTCACGGAGCCGTCGGCCGAGATGGATGTGGAGTGCGGCGTATGCGGCGGCACCGGATGTCCGGCGTGCAAGGGCACCGGCTGGATGGAAATTCTCGGCTGCGGCATGGTGCACGAGCGGGTGCTCGCCAACTGTGGCGTGGACGCCGAGCGTTACACCGGATTTGCGTTCGGCATGGGACCGCAGCGGATCGCGATGGTGCGGCACGGCATCCCCGACATTCGACTGCTCTATGGCGGCGACATGCGGTTCCTCGCGCAGTTCGGCAAGAGCGGCGCATGAATATCTCGCGCAAATGGCTCGAAGCGTTTCTGCGACGCAAGCTCGACGCCCGCGACATCGCGGAGCGCCTGGCGATGCTGGGCGCGCCGGTGGACGCGATCGAGTCGACCGGCGCCGAACTCGCGCCGTTCGTGGTGGCCCTCGTGACCGACGTGCGCCCGCATCCCGGCGCCGACAAGCTGCGCGTGACCACCGTCGATGACGGCAGTGGCACGCTGTACAACGTCGTATGTGGTGCGCCCAACGTGACGGCCGGCAACAAGTATCCCTTTGCACGCCTTGGCACGCAGATGCCTGGCGGCATGGTGATCGAACGCCGCAAGCTGCGCGGCGAGGTTTCCGAGGGGATGCTCTGCTCTGCGCGCGAGCTTGGCCTTGGTGAAGATCACGATGGTCTGCTCACGCTCAATACCGCATTGCCGCCTGGCACGCCCTTGCTCGACGTGCTCGATGCCGGTGACGATCGGTTGGTGGTCGACGTCACGCCCAACCGTGGCGATCTTCTCGGGCACAAGGGCGTCGCTCGCGAACTCGCCGCGTCACTCGGGGTGCCGTTCCGGCTTCCCGACATTCCCCACGAAGCGAATGTGGATCTTCCCACGCCGGTGCGCTTTGGCGATGAAGCACCGGCCGGCGGCGTTCGTGTGGCGATCGACGATGCCGATGGATGCGGTCGCCTGCTCGCGGCGGTGTTGCGCGGAGTGAAGGTTGGCCCCTCGCCGGCGTGGCTCAAGGAGCGGCTTGCCTCGGTGGGTGTGCGCTCGATCAACAACATCGTCGACGCCACCAATTATGTGATGTTCGAGCTCAACCAGCCGATGCACGCGTACGACGTCGACACACTGCGCGGGCCAGCCGTCATCGCACGGGCATCGAACGTGGGCGAGATGATCACCACCCTCGACGGTGTCGAGCGCAAGTTGCCGGCAGGTACGCTGATCATTGCGGACGCCGAGCGGGCGATTGGTGTGGCGGGCGTGATGGGCGGCGCCGCGACCGAAGTGCGCGACACGACGACCAGCATTCTGCTCGAATGCGCCTGGTTCAATCCGTCCCGCGTGCGGCGCGGCCGTCGCGCCCTCGGTCTCAGCACCGACGCGTCGCACCGTTTTGAGCGCGGCACCGATCGGTGGGGCGCTGTCGACGCGTTCCGGCGGTGCGTCCGTCTGATCGTCACGGTGGCCGGTGGCGCGCTCGATGGCGCAACGGTGGATTGCTTCCCGGCGCCGGTGCATCCGCCGCGGATCTTTCTCCGTCCCGCTCGCGTGACGCAGGTGCTTGGTGTGACGCTCGCGTGGAGCAACGTCGAGAAACACCTCGTTGCGGCCGGTGCCACCGTGGTGAGCAAGCCCGAGGACGGCCGCATTGCGGTCGACGTGCCGGGATGGCGGTCGGATATCACGGCCGAGATCGACTTGATCGAAGAGATCGCGCGCATTCATGGGTACACCGAGATTCCGACTGATCTTCGCCCGTTCCGTCCTGGTGCTCGGCAAGATGATCCGGCGTGGGCCGCGGCGGCACGCCTGCGCGCGGCGCTTGTGGCTGCGGGCCTGGCCGAGGTGATGACGCTGCCGATGGTGGCGGCCAACGATCCTCGCTATCCACTCTCGCATGACAAGGCGCCGTTGGTGCTCAATCCGCTATCCGCGGAACACGGCGCCTTGCGCCACACGCTGCTGCCGTCGTTGGCGGGGCAGGTGGAGGCCAACTGGGCGATGCAGACGGCGGAGGTCCGGCTCTTTGAGATCGGCACCACGTTTGAACGGATGGCCGGGGCGGCGCCGCGCGAGACGCTGACTGTCGCGTTCGCCATGACCGGCGCCACGCGTCCGCGGCATTGGACCGACGCGGGAAGCGCATCCCCATTTGACCGGTGGGATGCCCGGGCACTCTTCGAGCAGGTCGTCGGTCTGGCGCATCCCGGCGCGACGGTTCAAGTTGCAGACGGTGGCTGGCTGGCGCTGGCGCCGGACGGTGGCATCATCGGTCGCTGCGGCGAATTGTTCGCGGACGCGCCGCCTTGGGCCGCACCGCTCTTTGGCGGCGAAGTAGCAGTGAGCGCTGCTCGTCGACCGACGGTGACATACTGCGCGCTGCCGGCCTTTCCCGCCGCTACTCGCGACATGGCACTCGTCGTTCCCGAAGCCCGAACCGCGGCCGATGTGATGACACTGCTGCACCAGCGCGGCGCGCGCCATGGTCTGGAGTCGGTGAGCGTGGTGGATGAGTACCGCGGGCCGTCGCTGCCGCCGGCCACGCGCAGTATCGCAGTGCGCCTGGTGTTCCGCGCGGCCGATCGCACGCTCACGGACGCCGAGGTAGAGCAGAGCGTCCACCGTCTCAGAACCTCGCTGGAGCGCGAACTTGACGTCACCGTACGTACGTCCTGATCAGGCGGCCATTGGGGAACTCGATCGCCTGTTGCGTCATCTCACCGACGAGCTGGCGGGGTGGCGCCGTCGCACTCTCAAGGCCGAGGGCGAACTCCAGGGCCTCAAGGCGCAGGACGGCATGGTGCCGGGGGATGACATGATGCGGCTCAAGGCGCGGGTGCTCGATCTGGAGCGCGGCAATCTTGAACTGCGCGGACGCGTCGAGCGGGCGCGCGAGATGGTCGGCCGCCTGCAGCAGCGTCTCGCGTTTCTCGAAGACGAGGAAACGTCCGAGGCGTCGCGATGAATCCACCGCTCAAGCAATCCGTGACGGTGAAGGTCGGTGGTGAGGAGCTGCAGATCCGCTCCGAACATCCGCCCGAATACACGCGCGAAGTCGCCGGCTATTTCGACGATGCCTTGCGGCAGATCCGGACCATGCTGCCGTCGATCGAGGCGCACAAGGCCGCGATCCTCGCCGGGCTCGCCGTCACCGACGAACTCTTCCGCGCTCGGCGGACCGATACGGATATGGCGGAGCGCATCAGCGGTCTGGCCGATGAGGTGGCACGGCTGCTGCCGCCGGCCAAGCGCGGCACGCGTTCCAGCAGTAGCGACTGACTTCGATCCGGCACGCCCGTGCGTGCCCGTGGAGATAGATGATGGACACGACGTTTCTGGCCGCCGTCGCCGGCGGTGCGGTGCTCGCAGGCGCCCTCGCAGGCATCCTCATCTGGAACACCATTCTCGCCGGCAAGGGGCGGTCCGCACGGGCACTCGTTGCCCAGGCCGAGACCGACGCGGCGGCCGTGCGCCAGGCCGCCGAGCGCGAAGTCCGGACCGAGCGCGAACGGCAGCTGGTGGCCGCGCGCGAAGAAGCGCTCGCCCTCAAGGAAGAGGCCGTGCGTGAAGCCGCACGCCGCCGCGGTGAGGTCGACCAGGCGGAGCGGCGACTCACCGAGCGCGAGGCGCAGGTGGGCGAGCGGCAGGATCGCCTGCGCACGGAGGAGCGCGCCACCGAGCAGCGCCGAGCGGAGTTGGGCCGCAAGGAACAAACGGTCGCCGCGCAGCAGGAATCGATGCAGCAGAAGTTGCGTGACGTGCAGCATCAACTCGAGCGGGTCGCCGCGCTGACGGCCGAAGAAGCGGCGCGCGAAGTGCGCCAGCAAGTGGAGGACGAGGCCCGGACCGCGGCGGCGGCGATCGCCCGTGACGTCAAGGAGAAAGCCCGGCGTGACGCCGAGAAGGACGCGCGGCGCATTCTTGCGATGGCGACGCAGCGTATTGCCTCTGAATACACGGCCGAGACGACGGTCGCATCGGTCGCATTGCCGAGCGACGAGATGAAGGGCCGGATCATCGGGCGTGAAGGTCGGAATATCCGCGCCTTCGAGCTCGCGACCGGCGTCGACGTCATCATCGACGACACGCCCGATACGGTCGGCATCTCCTGCTTCGATCCGATCCGCCGCGAAGTCGGGCGGCGGGCCCTCGAAGCACTCGTGGCCGACGGCCGCATTCATCCTGGCCGCATCGAAGAGCTCGTCGCCAAGACCCAGAAGGAACTCGACACGCAGCTCGTGGAACTGGGCGAGCGGGCGACGTACGATGTGGGCGTTCACGGCCTGCATCCCGAGATCATCAAGCTGATTGGCCGCATGCGCTACCGTACGTCGTACGGGCAGAACATGTATGAGCATTCCAAGGAAGTGGCCTGGCTCGCGGGCATGATGGCGGCCGAACTCCACGGCGATGTGCAACTCGCCAAGCGCGGCGGTCTGCTGCACGATATTGGCAAGGTGCTCACGCATGAGAGCGAAGGCACCCATGTGCAACTGGGCGTCGAGGTGTGCCGCAAGCACGGTGAATCTGCCGCCGTGCTCAACTGCATCGAAGCGCATCACGACGACGTCGCGCACGACAGCACCGAATCGGTGCTGGTGCAGGCGGCCGATGCAATCAGCGGATCGCGCCCCGGTGCTCGGCGCGAAGCGTTCGAGAGCTACGTCAAGCGCCTCACCAAGCTGGAAGAGATCGCCGGCGGGTATCCCGGCGTCGACCGCACGACCGTCATTCAGGCCGGCCGCGAAGTGCGGGTGATCGTCAAGCCCGAGCGGATCAACGACACCGAAGCGCAGGCGCTGTCGGAGACGATCGCGCGCCGCATCGAAGCGGAGCTGCAGTACCCCGGACAGATTCGCGTGACCGTGATTCGTGAGACGCGCGCGACCGACGTGGCCAAGTGACCGCACGGCGCCTCGATGGCACCGTGATCGCCGCGGCGATTCGCGAGGAAGTGGCACTGCGGGTGGCGGGACTGCAAGAGCGCGGCACGGTGCCGGGCCTCGCAGTGGTGCTCGTTGGAGAAGATCCCGCGTCGGCCATCTACGTGCGCTCCAAGGGCAAGGCATGTCTCGCGGCCGGCATGCATTCGGAAACGATCATCCTCCCGGCGACCACGCTCGAAGCGGAGCTGCTGGCGGTCGTCAATCGCCTCAACGCCGATCCCGCCATTCACGGCATTCTCTGTCAGTTGCCGCTGCCGCCGCAGATCGATCCCGAACGCGCGGTGCGCCACATTGCGGCGCACAAGGATGTTGATGGCTTTCATCCGATCAACGCGGGCAAGCTCGTGCTTGGTGATCCCACCGGCTTCCGGCCGGCTACGCCATACGGCATTCAACAAATGCTGCTGCGCGCCGGCGTGGAAACGTCGGGTGCGAATGTCGTCATTGTCGGCCGGTCGAATCTGGTCGGGCGCCCGCTCGCGAATCTTTTGAGTCAGCCGGGCGCCGGCGCCAACGCGACGGTGACGCTGGCACACTCCCGCACCCGGCATCTGCCGGCGCTCTGTCGCACGGCGGACATTCTGGTGGCTGCGATTGGCCGGCCCGAGTTCATCACGGCCGATATGGTCAAACCGGGCGCGGTGGTGGTCGATGTCGGTATCAACCGCGTAGAGGATGTCACCCAGGCGCGCGGTTATCGCATTGCGGGTGACGTGGCGTTTGCGGCGGTGAGCGAGGTGGCGAGTGCCATCACGCCGGTCCCCGGTGGTGTGGGCCCGATGACGATCGCCATGCTCATGGTGAATACGCTGCAGGCGGCGGAATTGGCGGTGGTGAGCCCGTGACCGCCATGGACGAGGCCTGGACCGTCTCGCAACTGGCGCGCACCATCAAACGGCGCGTTGAAGAGGACTTTGTGCCGGTGTGGGTGCGTGGAGAATTGACCGGCGTCAAGCGCTATCCGAGCGGGCACTGGTACTTCTGTTTGCGCGACGCCACGTCCAAGGTGGATTGCACGCTCTGGCGCGGCGCGGCGGCACGATTGGCGGCACCACTGGTGGACGGCGCGGAAGTCTTTGCGCTCGGTACCGCCAACATCTGGGAAGAACGCACCGCGCTCCGCTTCAATGTGACGCAGGTGCTGCCGGCCGCGGCCGTCGGTGGTCACGCACAGTCGGTTGAGCGTACCAAGCAGGCGCTGCTCGCCGACGGACTGCTCGATCCGGCACGCAAACGGAAGCTGCCGCCATTTCCACAGCGGATTGCGGTGGTGACATCGGTCGCTGGCGCCGCGGTGCGCGACATCATCACCGTGGCACGCCGGCGCTGGCCCGCGGTCGAGTTGCTGATCATCGGCAGTGCGGTGCAGGGAGAGGGCGCCCCCGCCGAACTGGTGCGCGCGCTGCGGCTGGTGGGACGCATCGATCACGTCGACTGCTGCATTGTGGGTCGCGGCGGTGGCGGCAAGGAGGATCTCGCCGCATTCAACGACGAAGCGGTCTGCCGCGCCATCGCAGCGTGCCCGGTACCAGTGATCAGTGCCGTGGGCCATGAAGTCGACGTCACACTCGCCGATCTGGTCGCGGATGTGCGCGCGGCGACGCCGTCGCAAGCCGCGGAATTTGCCCTGCCCGATCGCGACGACGTTGCGCGTCATGTGCATCGCGCCGGCCTTGCGCTCGAGACGGCGATGGCACGGCTGCTCACGCGGCGCCGCGAACGGCTGGGCCGCACCGGCGATCGGCTCGCCGGCGGGCTGGTCGATCGGCTCCGCTCGGCCGAGCGACGCGTGGTGACCGCGCGCGCACGCCTGACACCCGCCTTGCGCCGTGTGGTCGACGTTCCAGGCGAGAAACTCGCGCGCCTCGCCGCACAGCTGCACGCACTCTCGCCGGTGGCGGTGCTCGGCCGCGGCTATGCCTTGCCGCGCGACCTCTCCGGACGCGTGCTCCGGCGCGCCGCCGATTTCACCGCTGGAACGCGATTTCAACTCACCGTAGCCGACGGCAGCGTGGCGGCACGGGTGGAGGAGTGATGGCAGATACCCCGTCGCTGGGCGACGACCTCAAGCGCCTCGAAGACATCGTGCGCCGGCTCGAGGACGACACCCTCGAACTCGATGCCGCACTGCAACTCTTTGAGGAAGGTGTCCAGCGCCTCAAGTCGGCACAGGCACGCTTGGCGGACGCCGATACCCGCGTGCGCCAGCTGCTCGACGAATCCGCCGAAGGCGACGGACCGCTGCGCTTTACTCCGCTGGATGGCTGACGCGCGATCCGGCGGGATTCCCGCCGTGCTGGGCGAGGCGCGGGAACTGGTCGACGCCGAACTCGGGCTCTGCGCGGCCCGGCTGCAGCGGGAGATGCCCGGTCGCTCCGGCGAAGCGCTCGCCTATGCGCTTCGGAGTCCGGGCAAACGCGTTCGCCCGGCACTCGTCGTCGCGGCGTATCGTGCGGCCGGCGGTGCGTCGCGCGCCATCGCGGGAGTTGCGACCGCGGTGGAGATCGTCCACACGTATTCTCTGGTGCACGACGACCTGCCCTGCATGGACAACGACGACCTGCGGCGCGGACGGCCCACCACGCATCGTACCTTTGACGTCCCAACTGCAACCCGGACCGGTTACCTCCTCGTGCCGGTCGCGGCTGAAACGTTGGTGCGCGCCGGCACCGCGCTCGGCTTGACTCGCGAGCGGATCGGCGCGCTGGCCGTGGAACTATTTGAGGCTGGCGGGATCCGCGGCATGGTGGGTGGGCAGTGGCGCGATCTGGAGGCCGAGCAGCGGCAGCTCGACATGGCGGAACTCACGGCAGTACACCGCGGCAAGACAGGCGCGCTGATTCGGGCCGCGGTGGTGCTGGGCGGCCTGGCCGCGCAAGCCGATGACGCGATGCTGGCGGCGTTGCGCGCATACGGCGAAGAGATCGGCCTGGCGTTTCAGGTCGCGGACGACGTGCTCGATGTGACCGGCACCGCCGAGGCGCTCGGCAAGCCGCCGGGGCGAGACGCCGAGCTGGCGAAGGCCACCTATGTGAGCGCGCTGGGCGTGGTGGCGGCGCGGGCCGCCGCCGAGCGGCACTGTGCGGAAGCGCTTGCCCGGCTTGACGGTGCCGGGCTTGCGGGCGAGTCGCTGCGGGCGCTGGCCCGGTATATTGTGACGAGACCGTCCTGATCTGATTTCCCGGGAGAAGTCGTGTCCCTTCTTGATGGCATTCATGGCCCCGCCGATCTCAAACGCCTCTCGCGCGCCGAGCTGCCGCAGGTGGCCCAGGAAGTTCGCGATCGGCTGATCGAATGCGTCGGCGTTACCGGCGGTCACATCGGCGCATCGCTCGGTGTGGTCGAACTGGTCATCGCGCTGCTCTACGAATTCGATTCGCCCACCGACAAGGTCGTCTGGGATGTGGGCCATCAAGCGTACGCGTGGAAATTGCTCACCGGACGCAACGCCGACTTCGCCACGCTGCGCACGCGCGGCGGCATGTCGGGCTTTCTCAAGCGTGACGAGAGCGAACACGATCACTTTGGCGCCGGTCACGCCGGCACCGCCATGTCCGCGGCGCTCGGCATGGCCACCGCGCGCGATCTCAAGGGCGAGCACAACAAGGTCGTCGCCGTCGTCGGTGACGGCGCGCTCACCTGCGGTCTTTCGTATGAGGGGATGAACAACGCCGGCCACTCCGAGCGCGATATTCTGCTCATCGTCAACGACAACGGGATGAGCATCTCGCCCAATGTCGGGGCGATTGCGCAGTTGCTCGGGCGTATTGTGGCCAATCCGCGCACCGATCGCATGCGCGAGCGCATCAAACGGCTCACGCTCCGCGTGGGTGATGTGTTTGGCGACGGCGTCGTTGAATTCGCGCGCAATGTGGAGGAGTCGGTCAAGAATCTCTTTTCGGCCGGGATGCTCTTTGAGGAACTCGGTTTCCGCTACTTTGGCCCGATTGACGGTCACGACCTCGCCAAGCTCGGCGAGACGCTGGCATTCGTGCGGCCAATGCAGGGACCGCGCGTGCTGCATGTGCTCACGGAAAAGGGAAAGGGTTTCTCCTTTGCCGAGGCCAATCGCGAGAAGTGGCACGGTCTCGCCGCTTACAATCCGCTGACGGGAGAGCCGCTCAAGAAGCCGAGCGGACCGCCAACGTGGACGCAGCTCTTTGGCGACGCATTGACGGCGCTGGCCGAGGACAATCCCGCCGTCGTTGCGATCACGGCGGCGATGCCGAGCGGCACCGGGACGAGCGTGTTCGAGAAGCGCTTTCCGGAGCGGTTCTTTGATGTGGGCATCGCCGAAGGCCACGCGGTCACCTTTGCCGGTGGGCTCGCGACACAGGGGATGCGTCCCGTGGTTGCCATCTATTCCACGTTCCTGCAGCGCGCGTACGACAACATCATCCACGACATCGCCGTGCAGAAGCTGCCGGTGGTGTTCTGCATGGATCGCGCGGGACTGGTCGGCGAAGATGGCCAGACGCATATGGGGCTCTACGACATTCCCTATCTCCTTGCGGTGCCAGGCATGACCGTCACCGCGCCCAAGGATGGCGATGAGCTGGTGGGGCTGCTGCGCACGGCGCTGGAGCACAACGGCCCGTTCTCGACGCGCTATCCGCGCGACAAGGCGCCTGCCGATCCAAGTCCAATCGCGAGCGTGGCAGCCATTCCGTACGCTACTTGGGAAGTGCTGCGGCCAGGGCGCGATGTCGCCATCCTCGGCGTCGGAACCATGGCGCTGCCCGCGGCCGCTGCGGCTGAACAGCTCGCGAGCGAAGGTATCGACGCGACCGCGGTCAATGCGCGCTTCCTCAAGCCGATGGACATGACGATGCTGGGCGACCTCACGTCGCGCTGCCGGCTCATTGTCACGGTGGAAGAGGGAAGTGTGGTCAACGGATTTGGCGCGATGCTCGCCGCCCAACTTGCCGCGAGTCATCCCGATGTGCGCGTGCTCGCCCTCGGTGTGGCCGACGAGCTGATCGTCCAGGCGCCGCGAGCGGAGCAGCTGGAGAAGTATGGGCTCACCGCCGCTGGCATCGCTGCGGCGGTGCGTGCGGCCGTTGCACAGCAGGTGGTTGGCTGACGGCCGCTCTGCGCATCGGCCTCGTTGCCAACCAGCGCTACGCCGGGCTCGGCCTGGTGCTGGAAGAAATCGTCGCGCTGGCCACTGCGCGCGGCTGGGCGCTTTCCGGTGAACCGGACCTGCAAACGCTCGTATCCGCTCCGCTCACCGCGCTCGATCCCGACCACATCGATCTCCTTGTCACGTTCGGCGGTGACGGCACGCTGCTTCGCGGCGCGCGCCGCCTGCACGGTCGCCCGGTCCCCATTCTTGGCATCAACCTCGGCCGGCTGGGTTTTCTCACGTCGGTCCCGCGTGATGGACTCGTAAGTGCGCTCACCGCGTTTGCCGCCGGCGAACACCGCGTGTCGTCCCGCGCAGCGCTGCTGGCACACGTGGTCAACGGTCACGGTACGGTGCGGGCCGAGCATATTGCGCTCAACGATGTGGTGCTGCACAAGGGCGGCGTGGCGCGTGTGGTGCGCTTCCAGGTGTTGATGGATGGCGAGCCGATCGGTCCGGTGTCGGCGGATGGCCTGGTGATCGCGACACCGACCGGATCGACCGCATACTCGTTGAGCGCCGGCGGACCGATCGTGGTGCCGCACATCGACGGTATCATCGTGACGCCGATCTGTGCCCATTCCCTCGGCGTTCGTCCCATCGTTGTCCGCGGCGATGCGGTGATTCGCGTTGCGCCCGTGGGTGCACCGGCGGAGGATCTGCTGGTGTCCTTCGACGGGCAGCAGACTGCGCAGTTGGAGCCGGGTGAAGAGATTGAAGTCCGCACCGCACCGGCAAAGGTGCTGCTGGTACGGTTTGGCGATCCGGGCTTCTTTATGCGCCTGCGTGAAAAGCTCCACTGGGGCGATCTCTCGGACCGCGAACAATGACGCTCACCAGTCTCAGAATCCGCGACCTCGCCACCATCGCGGACGTCACGCTCGAACTCGGTCCCGGCCTCAATGTGCTGACCGGCGAAACGGGTGCGGGCAAGTCCATGCTGGTCGACGCACTGGCGCTGCTGCTGGGAGATCGCGCGGATCGTGCGGCAATCAGGCCCGGAGCCGCGCGGACAGTGGTCGAGGGCGTCTTCGAGCAATTGCCGGCCACTGCGCGCGAACGGGTCGAGTCGCTCGGACTCGACGTCGAAGAGCCGTTCGTCGTCCGCCGCGAAGTCACCGCCGAAGGCCGCTCGCGCGCCTGGATCAATGGCTCACCCGCGACCATCGGGACACTCGCCTCGCTTGGCGAAACGCTCGCCGACATGCACGGCCAGCATCAGACCGTGCAACTGCTCGACGCCGCAGTCCAGCGTGAATTGCTTGACGCCTTTGCGGATGCGAGCGTCGCTTTGCGCACCGTGCGCGAAGCTGCCGCAGCGGTGGTCGCGCTGCGCGACGAAGAAACCGCGCTGACGGCGCGGCTCGATACCGCCGTCCGCCGTGCTGACTGGCTGCGGCATATGGTCCGCGAGATCGAAGCGGCACGGCTCCGCCTGGGCGAAGACGACGCGCTCGACCAGGAAGCACTGCGGCTGGGGCAGGCCAGTACGCTGGCTGAGCATGCAGAGCGGATTGCGGACGCGATCGAGGGCGATGAACAGGGCGCTCGCGCCGTACTGGGTCGCGCGGAACGTGCGCTGTCGGCGTTGGTGCGGGTCGACGCGAGCACGAGCGACTGGCAGGAACTCATCGACACCGCATACACCGCGCTCGATGAACTCGCCCGCCGCGCCCGCGACTACACCAGCACGCTCTCGGACGATCCCGCGCGTTTGGCGGAACTTGAAGGCCGTCGTGATCTGTTGCACGATCTCAAGCGCCGACATGGGCCGGCATTGTCCGATGTGCTTGCGACGCTCGAATCGGGGCGCGGTGAGCTCGATGTGCTCGACACGGCCGACGTCGACTTGCGCGCCCTGCGTGGCCGCATCGCCGCAGCGGAAATGGAGCTCGGCGCACGGGCCGCTGCGTTGACCGTGCTCCGGCAGGCGAGTGGCGAGCGCATCGCACGCGAGGTCAATCGCTGGCTGCCACGTCTTGGCTTGAGCGGTGGCGAGTTTGCGGTCCGCCTCACACCATTGGCGCAGGTTGGACCGTCGGGCGCCGAAGCGATTGTCTTTGAAGTGCGGCTCAACAAGGGGATGACCGCACGGGCGCTGGCCGAATCGGCTTCAGGCGGCGAATTGTCGCGCATCATGCTGGCGCTCAAAGTGGCGCTGGCCAGGCACGACGCGGTGCCAACGCTGGTGTTCGACGAGATCGATCAGGGCGTTGGGGGTGAAGTTGGTGGACGCATTGGCGACGCGCTGGCGAACGTCGCGGGCCGGCATCAGGTGCTTGTCATCACCCACCTGCCGCAGATCGCCGCGCGCGCGGATCATCACCTGCGAGTGGAAAAGGCGACACGGAGCGGGCTCGCGACGAGCGACGTCGCGGTTCTTCATGGCGAAGACCGTGTGATTGAACTCGCGCGCATGCTTGGCAATCCCGAAGACGATGCGGCGCGCCGGCTGGCGCTGTCGCTGCTCAACCGCACCAGCGTCAAGGCTTGAAGAGCGACTCGTAGACCCTGAAGTACACGCGCGACGTGAGCGGTGCAGGGACGATTCCCGCGCTGCTCGCCACGGTCCGCTCGATCGAAAACCCCGCCTCGACCGGCAGCGTCACTATTCCATCGCGATTGCGACCGTCATGCGAATAGCTGAAGCCCACACCCAGCACTAGAGCGTTGGCCGCAGTGCCCATGTCGAGCACGCTGGCCGCAATGCCATCGAGCGAGTCAGTGGCGGTCGCGTATTTGCTTTGGCTGGCACTCTGCCGCCAGTACTCGGCCAGCCCGGCAAGAGCGAGATGCGGCGCCACTTGCACATAGGGGCGCGCGGTGATGGCCATGATGTCGCCGGGCTGCTCGCGGATGTTGGTGGCGAAGAGCGCGGGAATGAGCAGGTCGTCCGGCGCGCCAACGCGGGTGACGGCGGTGGAGGGAAGCGCGTGCTCGTACTGGAGCTGGCCGCGCACGCCAATGCCGTGTGTCGCCATCTCGCCAATGCCCGACAGGGTAATCGACGGCTGCGTGGGCCCCGTGGCTTGGTCAAAGAGCACAGTGGGATCTGCGGCCGACGCGTTTGGCAGGCGGAACGTGGCCTGCCCCCACGCATTGATCACGCGACCGCTTGCCGATTGATGCTGCAGCAGCTGCATCGTGACGCCGGTGGTCACGTCGCCAAGGCCCCAGCGCGGCAACCCGGTCAAGGGCGAGAGTCCGTATCCATTGGCCGCTCCAAGCACCTGACTGAACGCCGTGGGCCCGAGCGGAGCGGTCGGGAGCGCGGGCGCATCGCCAAAGCCCATGATCCCAAGGCGGTCGCTGAACGTGCTTTCGAGTTGTGTGATCTGGCCGAGCAACGCGGTGCCGTCCGCACTGGATGCGGTCGGCAGCACGAGGCTTGCGTGAGCCGAATCGGAGAGGAGCGTGAAGAGTTCCGAGCGGAGGGCCGGGCTGTTGGCGAGGGTCTGCTGCGCGAGTGCGAGCATGGTCGCGTCGCCCGCATAGAAGCCGCTGCTGATGCGCTTGGAGAGCGAGTCGATGGCCAGGTCAAACTGAGCGAAGAAGTTGGTGTTCTGCGCCTGGCCGGCGCTGTTGCCGAGAGATCGATCCGCGGGGTTGAGCCCGACGTTGGCGCGGGTCGAGTCGTAACCCAGGGCCGAGCGGGTGCGGAGATACACGAAGGGCACATCGAGAAACCACGTCACTCGGCGTGAGAGGCCCACGGCGAGTCCGAGTCCGCCGATGCCGTGCGTTTGCGACACAATCGACGAGATGCCGCCAAGAGAAGCGCCGGCGGGTGCGTGCCCAAAGATGCGGGCGAGACTGGCGTCGAGTGCGCCGGCCAGGGGCGTGGTCGCGGCGTCGAGCGATGGGACAGTGAGAAGACTTCCCACGGGCACATGCGAGCCGTTGAGCCAGAGATTGTCGGTGGGGTCGAAGGTGCCGCTCAGTTCGATGCGGAGTGCGCCCTTGGGGACAGTCAGCATCTCGAGCTGGGCCGCAGCGGGGGCGGCGGCGCACGCGATCAACAGGCCGGCGAGGGGGAGCGGGCGAATCATGCTGAAAAACTAGTGGGGGGAGGGCGCCGGCCGTGGCGCGGTAGCATATTTGGGAGCCGCTCGGGTGGCGAAATGGCAGACGCAGGGGACTTAAAATCTCCAGCCCCGAAAGGGGAATGCCGGTTCGAGTCCGGCCCCGAGCATCGAAGTAACATATTGATTTACAACAATTTTCGAGAAATGATCTAAAGACGCCTTGAAGTAGCTCGGCCGGCTGATCCCGTGCTTCCGGAGGATCTCGGCCACGGGCATTCCGGCCTCGCCTTCCTGCAGCACGGCCACGATCTGGGCTTCACTGAATTTCGACTTTCGCATCCCCCCCTCCTGGGGCGAGCGGAATGTCTAACTTACGATACGTCCTGTGAGGGGAAGCCTACGACCCCGGCAAGGATCACGGTGGGTTTTTCGAAACTGGCGAGGTATCCATCAAGGTTGATCGTCGTCATGGAAATACATAGGGGTGATTTCGTCGGGAGATAGAAAAGCAAACGGGAGCTGGTTGAGGGCTCCCGTTTGTAAGAGGGCGGGGAGTGAATCAGCGAGGCAAGGAGTCCGGCAGATATTGGCTTACGAATCTTGCGTCGTTCGTCGCCGCAGGGGTCTCAATGCCATGTGATGCGCGGAACGCTTCAAGCCGTTCCTGTCCATGCAACGCGGCCTGTGCCAAGATAGAATCGTCCCTCGCGGTAAGGCCCCGACCGGGTGCTCTCGTGGGAATACTGCTCGTCGTGCGCGCGATGGTCCACTGTGAGAGTCTTGGCCGGAACACCAACTCGTACACCTTGCTCACCATGCTTACGTCCGCTGTTGGATGGGCCAACCAAACAAAGACCGTGACAATCGCCGAATCGCCCGCCCCATGAACGCCTTGTATCTGAAACACATTCACGTCCCCACGTTGGGTACAATGGGCAGTGGAAACGCAATCCAGATATTGTGCGTCTCGTTGTGCCATGCTTTCCACTTCAGCACCGCTTGCGAGTACAGGAGTCCTCAGCAACATCTCTCGGACATGCTGCACGGCGCCCGGAACAGTTGCAGATTCCGCCTGTTGTGCGTTGAGTGGGGAGCTGGCAGCTAGAGCGATGAAACAAAGTACGGGCATGACTCTCACAGGTTGCTCCTTCCAGTGGGGTTCCGAGTCCTGCGGCTAAGATAATACCCGAGATTATTACAGTGTGCTTCGGCGTCGTTTGCGTCGTCCTCGTCATCACCGTATACCAAATGGGCGGCCTCATGGACAAGAACGGAAAAGATGGCGGACCCATCGCCGCTGTAATCCTCGTCGTCAAGCTCGAACACGTCGTACCCGTCCGTTGCGTTCAAAAGCATTGTCTCACCGTACTCGTTTCGGCCCAACTCGCCGTCTATTCCGAATTCTACACCAATTGTCCCGGATTCGTAGAGCCATTCTATCTCATCATAGAGGCCATCGCACAACTGTGTGTATTCCCCTCTGTCCATGTACACCTCACTCATCAGTGATCGCATCTGTCCAAGCTTCCATGCGAATAAAGTATCGCCGGATGACTGGGGCGTGAGATACATTGGGAAGTATGACACTTGACCTGTATCGCCTAATAGCTCGTAGCAGAGATCCCAGTCTCCTTGCTCGCAATAGTATTCCGGGCTAAACCAATTACCCTGTTTCCCCTTGACTATCGTTGAGGTTGGCGGCTCTTGTGGCGAACAAGCGCCAATGGCGAGAGTGCCAACAACAAGGAAACCAAGAAGCCAGTGATACGATTTCACAAAACGCCCCCTCGGGTGAAAGGACAGAGATGAGAACGAGTCTGGCCTACGCTTTCCTCTGGTACAAC